>JANMQR010000216.1:0-9836 GCA_031370625.1 Burkholderiales bacterium
ATACCTTGGGGAACGCTGTGTTCCGCAACGCTGTCGAAATCATATCGCGTGATTTGAAAGAAGGCCGCGGCATGTCGAAGCCAATGCTGGAAGCGAACGTGTTTCCGAAAATGGCGGTGCAGATGATCGCCGTAGGTGAAGAAACCGGCAAGCTCGACGAAATGTTGTTCCAAGTCGCGGATGTGTATGACCGCGAAGTCGCCTCCGCCATCAAACGCGCGATGGCGCTGTTGCAACCCATCATGATCGTGGTACTGGCAGTGTTAATCGGCGGCATCATCATGTCAATTTTGGTGGCGATGTTTGACATGATGGATGTCCCCATTTGATCTTTACGGAGCAGGTATGAAAAAAAATAATGTGATGCGCACTGGCAACAAATACTCGTATGGTTTCACGCTGATTGAAATTTTGATTGTCACCACAATCATCGCGCTCATCGTCGCGTTCGCCGCGAATAAAATTTTTGAAGGCGGCGATAAAGCAAAAGCAAGTTTGACCAAAGCGCGGATTTCGGGTCTCGGTGGAACGCTGGATTTATACAAGCTTGATGTGGGCAAATATCCGACGACGCAAGAAGGTCTTAAAGCATTGATTGCGGCTCCCGGTGGTGCGAGCAAATGGAATGGCCCTTATGAAAAAAATGAGGACAATATCAAAGACGCTTGGAACAACGAACTGAATTATAAATCTCCAGGTGACACGAACCGCGCCTATGAAATCACCTCCTTCGGTGCCGACGGTAAAGACGGTGGCGATGGCGTAAACAAAGATCTCAAATCCTGGGAGTAATCCCATCGATTCTTTATGAAAGCGCGCGGCTTCACACTGCTGGAAATATTGATCGTTATTTCGATCATTGCGCTCTCATACACGTTGATCCCGAAAATGTTTTTTTCCGGCGTTTCGGGTGCGGAATTAAAATCGAATGCTCGCCAAGTAGCGGGCGGTTTAAAGCTCGCACGTGACGCCGCAATCTATGGCCGTAAGCCGGCGTTTTTATCACTCGATTTAGGCAATCGTACCTTCACGGTCGATGGGGATGGGAGGTTGCATAAGCTGCATCCTGAAGTGGAGTTAAAGCTTTTCACTGCGCAAGATGATCTGGTGTCGGATACGGTGGGCACCATTCGTTTTTTTGCTGATGGTTCTTCCAATGGTGGTCGCGTCACGGTCGGGTCAGGCGCACGAAAATATTTAATTGATATTGATTGGCTCACCGGCCGCGTCACCATCGATGAAAGTAAAGATGGCTCAAGCTAACCGCCAACGAGGTTTCTCGTTACTCGAAATTTTAGTGGCGTTCGTGCTGTTGGCACTCGCGATGGCAGTGCTCATGCAAATTTTTTCATCGAGCCTGAATGGCGCGACTATCGCCGACCGATATGCAAAAGCGACCATGATTGCAGAATCAAAATTAGCGGCAGCGGGCGTGGAAGAGGCGTTGAAAGAGGGCTCCAGCAGCGGCACTTATGACGATATTTTTTCGTGGGTGGTGGACGTAAAACCGTTTTCCGAACCATCGGCGGACACGAGCGGCATAAACCTCGATCAAATTTTGTTTGTGAAGCTTTTTGAAGTGACCACCACGGTTTCGTTTGCGACCAATGATCGCCAAACGGACAAAAATTTGCGCGCAGTGACGCTGACGAAATTGCAGCTGGGTCCAAGGCAGAATCTGTGAAATCTGCACGCCGCTCCTGCGGGTTTACTTTAATCGAGCTATTGCTTGGCTTGGCGTTGCTCGCATTGATGATGGCGATGGTTTATGCGTCGCTTAATTTTGCGATTCGTTCGTGGGACACGGGTGATGCGCGCATCACCGAATCGGCGCATCTGCGGGTGGTGGATACTTTTTTGCGGCGAGAGCTGGGCGAAGTTTTCCCGGTGCGCTGGCGCGGTATTCCGGAATCAAAAATTGCCTTCGAAGGTGGGCGTCAGGAAATTAAGTTTGTCACCGCATTGAACATTGGCGCAGCGCCTGGCGATGGCGGTTTGCAATGGGGACACATTTCGCTGGGTTCAGACGAAAAAAATGGTGAACGCTTCACCTCATTGTTTATCCAACGTGAGCGATTCGATCAATTTGCGAAGGAATGGTCAGATCTGAGCGCAACCAAACCAGTGCGCCTGATTGAGCGTGTGAAGGAATTGGAAATTCAATATTTTGGTGCCGAAAACGATACGACCGACCCCAAATGGTCATACGAGTGGAATAACCCAATGCGGCTACCGCAACTAGTAAAAATTACTATCAAACTGGATCACGGTCGCGATATTCCGCCGATCGTGATTGGCTTGCGCGTGGGTGAAGAGGCGGGCTGCTACGACACCGGTTTTGCGCGTCAGTGTGGGGCACGCCGTGCGTGATAGCAGACGACGCTGTGGCACTTCGCAGAGCGGCTTGGCGTTGGTAATCGTGCTGTGGATTGTGACCCTGCTTACCGTGATTGCGACATCGTTTCTTTATGCCATGCGCACTGACGTCAAGGTGGTCACCAACGGCATGTCGCGCGCAAAAGCTGAAGCAGCGGCCGAGGCGGCGATTCACCGCGCTCTTTTTGACTTATATAAACCAGCTACGGTCAATGATCGCTGGTTGGCCGATGGCGTGGCGCATGAATGGCGTTACGGTCAGGCCAGCGTAAAAGTGGCTATGGTGGATGAGTCTGGTAAAATCGATATCAATGTGGTGTCGGATCAGCTGATGCGCGGCGTGCTTGTTGCGCAAGGCTTGTCCGAAGATGCGGCGGCGGCGTTGGTGGATGCAATGGCCGATTGGCGCGATCAGGATAACTTGAAGCGTCTGCGCGGTGCCGAAGAAGCCGAGTATGTGGCGGCACAGCGGAAATACAAACCGGCGAATGCACCATTTCAAACAATCGAAGAATTAAAACTTGTCCTGGGCATAACGCCTGAGCTTTATCGACGTCTAGAACCGCTCATAACAACTTATTCGCGCCAGCCTGGTATCAACTCGCAGATTGCATCGCGGGATGTTTTGAGGTCTGTGCCGGGTGCGACGGATGCCCTTGTGGATGCCTATATTCAACAACGCGAATTAGCTCGCGCTAACAAAGCAGTGGTGCCGCCGTTTCAGCCAGCCTTGCCGTATTTGGCTGGGGGCAATGGTTTCGTCGTGGGGGTGCGCGCCGTGGCCACACTGGACGACGGTACTGTTTATGTGAGGAATGCGGTGTCGTTGCGTTCACCGAATCCAAAACGACCGGTGGTTTTTTTGCGCTGGCAGGAAGGTGACACCCAAGGCGACACGCAAGGTGACACGCAAGGTGACACGCAAGGCAATACATTGTCACCGGGTGTCGGAGAGAATGCGTTGTCGGCTCCGCCACCCGGCTCAAACGTTGCTCCCGTTATTCCAGCGGCCAAAATAAGCATGGCGCTGCCAGCATTCGTACCGGTTCTGAAAATTTTTGATCATGGCTATTACAACTAAACCCAATTCATTTTTTGCGACTGCCTCCCAAAATGCAAAGTCATTTTGGGATTGGTGGGTACACGAGCTCGCCGCGATGGTGCCGACACGGGTGTCGATGGCGTTTGCAGGCGATGCGTCGTTAATTGATGTGGCCATTGAAGATGCGGCATTGGTGCTCGTGAAGATCGGTGCGGGGGATAACTCGCCATCGCAAGAGTTGAAGCGGGTGCCTTTGGTGTCCCCCGATGCGGCTGGCATGCGCACCGCCCTGGATGATCTGCTACGCGGTCAAGGGCGCGATGTCAGGGTGCTGGTGTCGCCTCAACATGTGTTGCGTAAGCGCGTGGTGTTGCCGATGGCCACCGAAGAAAACTTGCGTGATGTCGTCGGTTTTGACATGGATCGCCAAACGCCGTTTACGGCAGAGCAAGTGTATTTCGGGGCGGCGGTTGTTTCTCGCGATGCTGCCCGTGATCGCATTGAAGTGGAAGTGGTGGCGGTCCCAAAGAGCGCAATTGAATCGTGGTTAATTGAGATGCGCGCGGCGGGAGTATCGGTACACAGCATCGTCGCGGCCGATGAGTTTTCGCCCGCATTAAAGCGCACCTCGACGCCAATTGAATTGCTTCCCAAGTCTGCCGGGCCAGCGCGGCGATGGAGCAACATGCAACGGATCAACGTGGGTCTATTGTTGCTCGCGTTGCTATTAATTCTAGTGGCGGTGTTGTTGCCGATATGGCAAAAGCGCGAGATGGTGAAAGAGCTTATGCCACTTTCGGTGAAGGCGGATTCAGAATTCAAGATAACGCAGCGCGTGACTGAGGAATACACGCGACTCGCGAATGAATACAACTTTGTCGTGGGCAAAAAGCACGCGAACTATCCCATGGTGATGCTGGTGGACGAAATCACCAAGATTTCCCCGGATACGATGTGGATCCAGAATTTTGAATACAAGCTGCTGCCGAAAACGCGCTAACTGCAGCTTGCCGGTGAAGCCGTTTCTGTTTCAAAAGTGATTGAGAGTTTGGAGCAAACTCCCTTCCTGCAAAACACCTCGCAACGGCAGGCAAGTCGCCAAGGCAGCCGCCCCAATATTGAATATTTCACCCTCGCCAGCGAAGTCAAAACGCGTCCGCTGCCCGAAGCATTGGCACTTGATGCATCGAGCGCGTCAGTGCTAGTGCAAGAGCCGGGTCCATTAGTGACAATACCGCCGCCTATTCCACCAACATCGGCACTTGTCACGATGCCCGCCGCGCCTAACCGCACGCCAACGGCGACGATCACGCCGCTGGCCAACCCGCAAATTGTTGCGCCTGCGGTTGGTGCCGCCGCCCCGCCCACCAGTCGGCCTATGGTGCCTCCGATCCAGCCACAATCGCTTCCCTTGCCACCCCAGCCGTCTTCAATAACGCCACAAACTAACACAGTGCCTGCGCCGTCGGCCGTACCAACGCCATCCAAAGCGCCGCCCGGGCCAGGAAATTCGCCCACACCTATTCCATTCCCGCCTGTGTTGCCGCCAATTACGCCATTATCGAATCTCAACTCATCTGGTCAGGGGCCTACGCCGATGACCAAGGCGAATACGCCATGAGCACCTTGCGCCAGCGTCTCTCGCCTCGCGGCCAACGAGTACTTGCTATCGCGATCTTGTGCGCAGCGATTTTGTTGCCCATTGCCGCTATTGCGGCATTGGCGTGGGTGGGTCATCGCCATTACGACGATGCGATCTTCAAGATGACCCGGCAGTTGAAATCGCAATCCGCCGCCAACGCGAGCCGCCCGCAGCTGCTGCAAACAGTGGAGTTACTAAAAGCAAAAGACATCAAAAGGTATTTCTTGAAAGGCGGAACGCCAGCGCTGGCAGGTGCTGAATTGCAAGAGTTCGTCAAGTCGGTTGCGGAGCAAAACAGTGGGCGGGTGCTATCTGTGCAGACCCTGGCGCACAAGGATGTAGATGGGTATCGTCAGCTGAGCGCGAGTGTGCAAATGAGCGTGAGTGTGCCAAATTTGCGATCAATTTTGTACGCGCTTGAATCAAAAGAGCCGTATGTTTTTGTCGACGGGTTAAAAGTAACCTCGCAAGCGGGCTTCGGGTTCAAGCCTGCGCCGGGCGCGCCAGAAGTGGAGCATTTTGTGCAAATGGATGTTTCTGGGATCGCGCAGCTGGCGGCTGCTGAGCCCGTGGCGGGCAGCGCTTCTGGAGCCGCGCCAGGCGCGACGCCGAAGCCGACGGGAGGAAAAACATGAAGCTTGCTGCTGGATTGCCCCGTTCCGAAAAGCGCGTGGTGCTCTCGTCGCTTGTGCAGCGTTACTGGCTTACTGCGTTAATTGTTGTCGGCATAATTGGTGTGATCGGCGTCTTTGCCTGGGAAACGGGTTGGGGTCGATATCTTTCGCCGAGTGTGCCCAAGTTCGATGGCGCGCCGCGCAAGGCGGACAATATCGCGATTTTGCCGCCATTTACCATGCCGCCCATCGACCCTACATACAAAGAAACCGTCGAGCGCCCGCTTTTTAGCCAAACGCGCCGGCCCAATCCACCTGCTGCAGCGGTCGCCGCCGCGCCCGTCATGGAAAAAGGAAAGTACCGGTTAAGTGGCACATCGGTCGGCCCTGAGCTGAGCACCGCGTTTTTGGTTGACCTAAAATCCGGGAAGACGTGGCGCGTAGTTAAAGGCGGGTTGGTTGACCCGACCGGTAGCCAAGGTGTCAAGCTTGATAGCGTGAACGCTACACAGGTGATCCTGAAGCTCGGCGAAGAAACTGAAACGCTTTCTTTGGCGACGTCCAAGTCGGCTGCAGTCCCGTTGCCCACGACCCCACAAAACGCGATCCCTGGCGGTGCGCCGACGGTAAGCGCGGCACCTCCACAACTTGGCGCGACGGTTAACGCCGGCCCGTCTGCCACCACCAATAGTTTCGGGATGGGCGGCGCGTTCGGGCGTCCGCAAGCTGGTGTAGCCATGCCGCCATCCCCGGTTCCCGGTCAAGCGGGCAACGTCCCGCTCCCCGCTGCGGCTGGGAGTAGTTCCGGGCCTGTGCCGATCCAAAACGATGCCGGTGGAATCCCCACGCCCAACAACGCAACCAATAACCCCGCGACCAATTTGCCCGAGCCGACCGCGGCGCGCAGACGTCGTTTTCAAAATTTACCGCAGTAGCCGCATCCCCATGTTCTTCAGGAATATTGATCAATGAAAATGTACAAAAATATATCGAGTGATCCGGTGAGACGAGAAACCGCGCCCGTTACTCGTTTAAAGTTGTTCGGTAATCCGGCAGCGACGTATAACGCTGAAACGCATGCCTGCAGGGTGAAGCGGACTGCGTCTGTGATCATGGTTCTCGGCGCGCTTGCGGGTTGTACAACACCACCGCCGTGGGTTGACACCAGCAAAACGGCTTCGAAACAAGCGGGTGTTGATGCAGATGCCGCATTGAATAAACCGATTTCCGTGCTGCCCGCGGGACCGCTCCCACCAGCACTTCCAGCAACCTCTGCGCAGGTTGCTGGCACTGGCGAGCCGGGCTCGATGCGAGCTGGCGTAGCGGCTGCGCCAAGCCCGGGCGTGACGCCGCCGAAGACAGCCACACCTACAGTTCCCCCGGTTGCCTCGACTACAGCACCTGAGGCACCCGTTGCGCGCATTTATCAAGGCACGGGCAACTTTGTGAAGCAAGCGCCGCCCGCCCCGCCCGTTCCCGCGGGTCCGGAGGAGTTCAGTCTCCAGTTTGAATCGACCGACATTCGTGCCATTGTGCAAACCATCATGGGCGATTACATGCGCGAATCGTTCACGATTCATCCATCGACCACGGGCACTGCAACGATTCGATTCTCGCGGCCGGTTTCGCGTAAAGATTTAATCCCAATTCTTGAAATGTTGTTGCGCCAGAACGGTCAAGTCATGATTCGCGAGGAGGGCATTTATAAAATTCAACCGGCGGGTCTCGGAATTCGCGGTGCCACCACGCCACAATTTGGCGTTAATGCCGCCGCACTTCCTGCGGGCTATTCGGTACAACTGGTGCAGCTCAAATTTGTTGGTGTCGGTGACATGAAGCGTATTTTGGAGCCCTACGCGGTGGACGCAGCAACTTCTGTAAAAAGTGATGATATTCGCAACCTGCTGATTCTTTCAGGCACCCAGCGAGAGCTGAAACACCTGCTCGATATTGTCGATTTATTCGATGTAGATTTTTTGTCGGGATATTCCGTAGGACTGTTCCCCATGTCCACCGACGTCAAGGCATTGGCGGGTGATCTTGATCGGATTTTTGGCACCGCCGCACAGAGTCCGTTGGCCGGTATTGTGCGCATCATTCCGATTGAGCGCATGAATGGATTGTTGGTCGTGACGACGCAACCGCGCTACTTGGAAGAAGCAAAAAAATGGATTGAGCGCCTCGATAAAAGCCAGGGCGGCTCTGGCGGAGTGCGCTTGAATGTGTATCCCGTGCAACACGGTAAAGCCGATAAATTGGCGCAGTTGCTGGGGGAAGTCTATGGCAATCGTTCGGGCAGTGCGTCGCAGCCGACGTTGGCACCGGGGCAGCGTCCGGCACAGCTGAATACGCCGCCTTCTGGCTTGCCGGGACAACCCGCGCAACCCACCACGCCTGCACCAGCCGCTTCCGCGTTTAGCGGCAGCGGTAGCGCCGTATCGAAGGATTTGCGCGTTATTGCGGATATCGAAAATAATGCGCTGTTGGTGCTCGCGTCACCAGCTGATTATGAAACGATTCAAATTGCGTTGAAGCAGTTGGATGTGCCGCGTCGTCAGGTGAAGGTTGAGGTGTTGGTTGCCGAAGTTTCGCTTACGGATAACCTCAAGTTTGGTATTGAGTGGTTTATAAGATCACGTCCTGGAGTAGTGGGTACGCTTCGGGGCCTTGCTGGAGATGGCGGTGCCAGTACCACATTGCCTGTAATACCTAGAGTTCCTGCGGGGTCAGTCTCCATAACCGAAGCTGCGCGAACAGCGGTGAAGCCAAGTGCAGGCCTTCAACTTATAGACGTAGTGGGCGGAGACGTTAGGGCAGTATTACAGGCGCTCGGCCAAGACGGCAAATCACAAACGTTATCTACGCCTAACATAACCGTGCTTGACAATGAAAAAGCGTCGATCAATGTAGGCAGCCAAATTTCAGTGAGTACCGGATCAACCACCGGTACTGGCGGGACATCGAGTTCTAATTCCTACATCAATACAGGTGTTATCCTAGAAGTTACCCCGCGAATCAATGCAGGTGGTAGGGTAACTCTTGATCTTAACCAAGAAATTAGTACACCAGGGGATCCAGCTACACCAGGCGCTAATCCTCCGATAACGACCCGGAAGGCTAAAACGGTCGTGAACGTCGCATCCGGCGAAACTATGGTGCTCGCAGGTTTGATTCAAAATACGAGCGGCTCCGGTTCCTCGGGCGTGCCTTTGTTGTCAAAGATCCCAATTTTAGGCGGGCTGTTTGGGACGCAATCGATGAGTAAAAATCGCACCGAGCTGGTGATTTTAATCACCCCTGTCGTTATCAATAATTCAGACGACTCCCGCGCAGTAATGGAAGAGTTACGTAAAAAACTCCCCGCTTTACAATCGGCATTTCCCAAACCGAAACCCCAGTGAGGCCAAGTCGAAC
This sequence comes from Burkholderiales bacterium, assembly GCA_031370625.1. Classification (GTDB taxonomy): domain Bacteria; phylum Pseudomonadota; class Gammaproteobacteria; order Burkholderiales; family Usitatibacteraceae; genus UKL13-2. The sequence continues at coordinate 9,089 of JANMQR010000216.1, forward strand.
CGTTGAAATAAATCGGCTGCATGTTGTAAAAAAGACACATTGCCATGAAAACACCTGAAATCGATTAGATTCGGTTGACGCTTGAGGTCGAATTCTCTACGCTTGTCTTAGGCCAAGTGTTCAGACAATACATTAACACTACGCTAAAAGAAGTGGATTAATCGTGATATTTAGAATTTTTAAGGTTGTGTTTTGTGGTCTGGTAGTGGCCTTATCGGTTGGCTGTGCAGGCATTGGGTCGTCCACTGACGCATCATCTGGACAGGCCTCAAAGCTATCGAGCGCGGAAAAGCTGGTAATGCTGCGCGCGCAACAACGGTGGGACGAGCTGTTGGCCGGAGAGCTTAACAAAGCTTACGCGTTCATCAGTCCAGCGGGCCGCGCTAAGTTACAGGCGCAAGACTATCGCACCCGGGTGAACACAGGGCATTTTCGCAAGGCAGTTGTACAAGAAGCAAGTTGCCAGATTGATTCTTGCGACGTAAAAGTGTCGCTCGATTACGTAGTTGGCGGCATGGCTTTAAAGCAGACTTTGTCGGAAATTTGGATTTTGGACGAGGGTAATTGGTGGTTTGTGTACCGTGGCTAGAGGGAAAGATTGTTTCGACTGTCTGCGGATAACAATAAAAATGTTTGAAAAATGGTTTTGGCTGGTATAAACTTGTAGTGTTGTAGCTTCTAAAAAGTGATCACTTTTCTCTAAAGGAGTATCTTAAAAAATGAATACGTTCAAAAAGAAGTCTTTGTA
>JANMQR010000234.1:0-19334 GCA_031370625.1 Burkholderiales bacterium
CGATTTATTCGGCGAACAAGCCGTGCTGTGCGGTGGCGTAGTGGAACTCATCAAAGCCGGTTTTGAAACGCTGGTTGAAGCTGGCTACGCGCCTGAGATGGCGTATTTCGAATGCCTGCACGAAACCAAATTGATCGTCGATTTGATCTACGAGGGCGGCATCGCCAACATGAATTATTCGATTTCCAATAACGCTGAATATGGCGAATATGTGAGCGGCCCACGCGTTATTACCGCAGAAACCAAAAAGGTGATGAAGGCGATATTGCAAGATATTCAGACTGGCGAATACGCGAAGAGCTTCATCCTCGAAAACAAAGCTGGCGCACCGACCTTAACTGCCCGCCGTCGCTTGTTGGCTGAGCACCAGATTGAAGAGGTGGGTGGGAAATTACGGGCGATGATGCCGTGGATCAAGAAAAACAAACTGGTTGATCAAGCGAAGAATTAATTCATTTCAGTTTTAGTAAATCAAAAGAGGCCGGATACCGGCCTCTTTTTTTACGCCACCAATGTCATTCCGAACCCAGCTTTTCGGGTGAGGAATCTGCTTATTCGTAGCGCGGCAGCAAAAGCAGATTCCTCGCAAGAGCGGCTCGGAATGACAGAGTTTGTGCGAATAGGAAAGGTATGGACATCGTAGAATGAACACCGGCGCGCTGTTTCGATGAAAAATTGCCTGAAAGTACCGCCAATACTAGACTTTGTAATTTAAAAATCTCACTTGATGTTTGATGCGTGATGCAATATCATCTGATGCATGAGGACAACTTTAGACATAGCAAACGATGTGCTGCAAGCGGCCAAGGAGCGCGCGCGGCGCGAAAATAAAACCACGGGCGATGTTATTTCGGAGCTTGCGCGCGCAGCGTTGAATGCGCCGTTGCCTGCAAACTCGGCCACAAAATTAACCGCGCGTGAGCCTCAAGCGGTCTATGGTTTCCGTCCTTTTCCCAAGCGCGGCGGCATTGTCACTAACGAGCTTATCGATAAGCTGGCCGAAGACGATTTAAGCTAGGGTCAAAGACGTGCGTGCGTTATTGGACGTTAACGTACTGATCGCTTTAATCGATCAGGATCACGCTTCACACTTGAGCGCGATGACCTGGTTTCGCAGCCACGCGAAATCGGGCTGGGCATCGTGTCCCATCACGCAAAACGGTTGTCTGCGCATCATGTCGCATGCGAGCTATCCGAATGCTTTGGTGGTGCGTGCTGTGATGACGCGATTGGCAGAAGCGGCCGCGAGTGAGCTGCACGAATTCTGGGCCGACGATGTTAGTTTGCTCGACAGCCGCATTGCGGATTTTTCGCGTATCCAGGGCCCACGCCAGTTGACCAATATTTATCTCTTGGCGCTTGCAGTCAAACACGGCGGTCGCTTCGTTACCTTCGATTCAGGCATAGCACTTGATGCGGTTAAAGGTGCCAAGAAAAGTCATCTTCTCGTTCTATAGCTTCACTCCCATAGACCGTGCTAGGGGTGCTCGCTATAATTAGCATTGATTTTTAATTTGGTGCTCCCCCGTGTCTGACCGCTCCGCCGTACTCCCGCAATACTTCCTGCCCAAACAAGCGCTCACCCTCCTCGCCGGAAAAATCGCGGGTGCGCAGGCGGGGCATTTAACCACACGCTTAATTACCTGGTTTGTCGCGCGCTATAACGTCAACATGGCCGAAGCGGCGAATTCAGATATTGCAAGCTATCAAAGCTTCAACGAATTTTTTACGCGCCCGTTGCGAGATGGCGCGCGGCCGCTCGCGAAGGCGGATTTTATAAGCCCCGTGGATGGTGCGATTAGTCAGTTTGGTGCGATCGAGCGCGATCAGATTTTTCAGGCGAAAGGTCATCACTATTCGACCACCGCGTTGGTCGGTGGCGATGCGGACTTGGCAGCGAAATTTCAGGATGGCAGTTTCGCCACGCTGTATTTAAGCCCGAAGGATTACCACCGCATTCACATGCCTTGCGATGGCAAGCTCACACGAATGATTTATGTGCCAGGCGAATTATTTTCCGTGAATCCAACCACTGCACGTGGCGTGCCGGGTCTATTCGCGCGTAACGAACGCGTGGTGTGCGTGTTTGAATCAAAATCGGGCCCGTTCGTGTTGACGCTGGTCGGTGCGACGATTGTCGGCTCAATGGCAACGGTGTGGCATGGCATCGTCAACCCGCCACGCACGCGCGAAGTGCGCGAATGGCACTACAAAGACAAACCGGTCGCGCTTAAAAAAGGTGAGGAGATGGGTCGCTTTTTATTAGGCTCAACGGTGGTGATACTGTTCCCCAAAAATGCCCTCACATTTAATTCAGATTGGTCGCCTGCAGGAGCAATTCGCATGGGAGAACCCATGGGCTCGAAAAATAAAGGTGCAAGCTAGACGCGCCGTTTGAGCCATTTATGCTCGTAACGCCGCCCCGGCTCTAGGGTTTTTTTGATAAATAATGTCCGCACGCCAACCTATATTTCACCAATTCGTCAACCAATAATCCCAAGCAACGCTACTCTATTCGTGCCAAGTGTTTTTATGACTTGCGTTACAATTAATTCAAATTTGCATCAGATAAAAAACGTTGTCCCATTATTTCGGAGGTGTCATGAAATTCAGGTCTCTCGCACTCATCGCAGCATCGTTGGCAGTTGGCATTACATCATTTGCGGCAAACGCCGCTGATCCTTACCCGTCCAAGCCGATCACGATGATCGTGCCGTTCGCAGCAGGCGGTCCGACAGACACCGTGGCGCGTACCGTCGGCGCGGTGATGTCGAAGTCCTTGGGTCAGCAAGTGATTATTGAAAACGTTGGCGGCGCAGGTGGAACGATTGGTGTCAGCCGCGTGGTCGCGGCTCCCGCCGATGGTCACACCATTCTTTTAATGCACATTGGCATCTCAACCGCGCCGGCGCTTTACCGCACCTTGAAATACGACGCAACCAAAGATCTGGAGCCGATCGGTTTGGTTACCGAAGTGCCAATGACATTGATCAGCAAGAAAGATATTCCGGCCAAAGATTTCAAGGAATTTTTGGCTTACGTGAAGGCAAATAAAGCCAAAATATCCTACGCAAACGCAGGTATCGGCTCGGCTTCACATTTGTGCGGCATGTTATTCATGAGCGCGATTGAGACTGAAGTGTTGACTGTCCCCTACAAAGGCACGGCACCCGCGATGACCGATCTGCTCGGCGGCCAGGTTGATTTCATGTGTGATCAGTCGACCAACACCACGTCGCAAATCAAGGGCGAAAAAGTGAAAGCGTTTGGCGTCACCTCGAAAACCCGCGTGGCTTCACTGCCTAATATCCCGACGCTTGATGAATCTGGATTGAAGGGCTTTAGTGTGGGCGTATGGCACGGCATTTGGGCACCGAAGGCAACGCCAAAGGCTGCCACCGATAAGCTCAACAAGGCACTCCAGGACGCGTTGAAAGACGAGAACGTCAAGGCACGCTTTGCCGAATTGGGCACTGCACCTGAGCCCGTCGCGCGGCAAACACCTGACGCGTTACGCACACACCTGACTGCCGAAATCGCAAAATGGGGTCCGATCATCAAGAAGGCCGGCGTATACGCCGACTAAAGCGAATTGATGTTGGCACCCGCGAGCGACTGCGGTTGATCAAAGCAAATTTTCAGAAGCCCGGTGATGCCGGGCTTTTGTTTGGGTCGGCAGTTGCCGATTTGTCGGTAGATGTTGGTAAACTTTGCAGATGAATAAAGATACTCGTTTGACCTCACCCATTCCATCGCGCGCGCCCAAACAAAAATTTTTTCAGGACACGATTGCCATCGTCTATGACTTTGACGGCACGCTGTCGCCGCAGCCGATGCAGGAATACACTGTGCTGCCAAAAATCGGTATTGAGCCTGAAGCGTTTTGGAAGCAAGTTCACAAAGAAGCGAGCGAGACGGATTCTGATCCGATGCTGGTTTACATGCGGCTGATGCTGGAAAAGCTCTACAAAAACGATGACGTGAAAATCACCCGCGAAGATTTCGCTGCGATGGCGGAAAAGATTCAATATTTTTCGGGTGTCGAAAGCTGGTTTCCGCACATCAATGCCTACATTGAGCAGCGCGGGCAGGGCAAAGTAAAAGTGCAGCATTACATTATTTCTGCGGGGCAAAAAGAGATTCTGGAAGGCGTATCAATTCGAAAATACTTCAAACAAATTTACGCGTCCGAATATCATTTCAATCAGTACGGCATTGCGACCTTTCCAAAATTGCTCATCACCGACACATCAAAAACCCAATTTTTATTTCGCATCAACAAAGGCAAAGAGTCCATCGCTGAATCGATCAACGATCACATGCCCGAAAGCGAACGTCCAATCCCGTTTTCAAACATTATCTATATCGGCGATGGGATGACGGATGTACCGTCAATGGCGCTAACCAAAAAAAGTGGCGGCCACGCGATTGCCGTATTCAATTCAAAAATAGCGAAGACCAAAGAAACCTGCGTGCGCCTGCTCGATGCCGGTCGCGTCGATTTTATTGCGCCCGCCGATTATCGTGACACCAGCAAGCTCGCGCAACGCGTGCAGCTACTGCTGGATTCCGTTATTGCCGGTGTGGCCTATGCGGCTGAGGTGGCTGCATGCAAGAATGAAAATGCGTGATACGAAAATGCGTGATACTAAAATGCGCGAACGTTTTTTAGACTCTTTGAGTTCATTTCTCCGCTGCTTGCGATGTCATGATTGTAGGGTGGGCAAAGCAACGCGTGCCCACCAATCTACGGCAATGCATCCGTGGGCACGCTACGCTTTGCCCACCCTACATTCATTGCATGCGCGGAAAAATTAATTTTGCGTCCACTCGCGTTTAAGTTACTCACCGAGCTTTCTGCTGCGCATTTCACTTCCGGTGTTGCGCTCGCGAAAAAATTCAACGTCTCACGCTCTGCGATCTCGGATGCGTTGAAAGACGCGACTGAAGCCGGGGTTGAAATTTTTAGCCTAACGCGTCGCGGCTATCGATTGGCCGCGCCGGTTGATCTGCTTGATATTAAAATCGTGCGTGGAGCTATCGGCGACCAGGCGCATCGGTTTGATGTTGATATCCTGCCCGCGATTGGCTCGACCAATACCGAGCTACTCGCTCGCGCTGCGGCTGGTGCTGGCAGCGGCACTTGTGTTGCGGCAGAAATTCAAACTGCTGGCCGCGGCCGACGCGGGCGCGCATGGCAATCGCAATTTACAAATTCGCTCACTTTTTCATTGCTGTGGCGATTTGAAAAAGGTGCAGCAGCATTGGGCGGGCTGTCATTGGTCGTTGGCTTGGCGCTGGTACGCGCGTTGCGCAAAGCTGGCGTTAATGATGCGATGTTGAAATGGCCGAACGATGTCATTGTGGGCGGTGAAAAGCTCGCCGGTATCTTGATCGAAACGCAAGGCGACATGCTCGGCCCCACCGCTGCGGTGATCGGCGTTGGCGTGAATCTACGTTTGCCGCATGCGCTGAAAAATTCAATCGATCAGCCTGCAACTGATGTGGCATCGCACTTGAATGTGCATTTGCGTGTAGAGATCACGCGTAATGAATTGCTGGCCACCATGCTGCGCGAGCTGGTGCTGGTGCTTGATGAATTTGGTGAGCGGGGATTCAAAGTTTTCAAGAGCGACTGGCTTCAATTGCATGCGATGCAGGAGCAGATCGTCACAGTGCGTCAAAGTAATGTCGATGATCGAGAAGCCGTGGTGAAAGGGATTGCTGATGATGGCGCGCTCATGGTTGAATTTTCTGATCAGCCCGGCAGCGCACAAATACTCGCCTCGGCAGAAATCTCAATTCGCATGACTGAAAATAAAAAACAATCAAGCACGCGCGTCGTGCCACAGGTTGCACCGTGACCATGTCACTACTCGCAATTGATGTGGGCAACACGCGCCTCAAATGGGCGTGCTATGAGGGGCGGGAGGGGCGGGAGGGGCGAGAGTTGCGCTCGCATGGAAACTTGCTGACGGCAGATGCAATCAGCGAATCAACGCTTGCGCTCGAATGGCAGGCTCTTCAGCCGACGTCGGCAATTGTCTCCAATGTCGCTGGCGCTGAAGTTGCGGCGTCGATAACCCGGGTGCTATCGAGGAAGAACATCGATCCGCGCTTTATTCTGTCTGCGGCATCTCAGTGCGGCGTGACCAACAGTTATGAGCAGCCGGCACAGCTTGGCACTGATCGCTGGGCAGCGCTGATTGGCGCGCATCGGGCAGAGCATTCTCGGTGCGCGAAAGTGGTGGTGATGGCGGGCACCGCACTGACCGTCGATGCGCTCAGTGCTGATGGAAAATTTCTCGGTGGCATTATCGTGCCGGGCTTGGGTGTGATGCGACAGGCGCTGCATTTGCGAACTGCCCAACTGCCACCGCCGCTGCCAACGGAAATGGGACAATTCGACGCGTTTCCCACCAATACCTTAAATGCGATTGCGAGTGGCGCGATTGACGCGTGTGTCGGTGCCATCTCGCGCATGCTCGCGCGCCTGAGCGCACTTAACAACGACGTGGCAACGCCAATCGTCATCGCCAGCGGTGGGGCGCTCGCGCTATTGGCTCCGCATGCGCCGTTTCCCCTTACAATTCATGAAAATCTAGTGCTCGAAGGTCTTACGCACATTGCGCTCGAAAGTCACCAACATTAATCATGGCCCGATTTATTTTTCTCTTATTGTTGTTAATTGCAATCGCGTTCGGCGTGCATATTTATTTGTCCGAAACCAAGCCGGTCGCCGAATCGCCGCGCGAAATCAACCGCGATCAAATTAAAATTATTCCGTCCGCTGAGCCCGGTAAATCAGCATCCGGACAGGCCGCGTCGGTGGTGATCGACGCAAGAGCAGAAGCGCTAGCGGTTCGTAAAATGGCAGAAACAGTTAGCGGTGCAGCGTGTGTCGATTTTAGTGTCAAGCCCGCTGATGCCGCGCGCGCACAAACTGCTTTTGCGGACATAAAAGTGGGTGACAAAGTTGCTTCGCGCAATGTCGAAGAATTTACGCGTTACGGTGTTTCCATGCCTGCGTCGAAAGATCGTAAAACCGCCGAAGCGCTGGTGGCGACGTTGAAGAATGCTGGTTTAAAAGATGTGTTGATTTTGTCGGACAATAGCCTTTCGTTGGGCGTCTTTTCAAATGAAGAAACCGCGAATCGCGGCTATGCTGACCTGGTAAAAAAAGTCGGGACAGCCATAAAAAATGCAGTGATCGTACCCAGAAATCCGCAATCCAAGGAAACCATTTTTACCTTGCGCGAACCCGATACCAACATGATCGCGCGGCTGACGATTATGCAGCGTGAATATACCGACAGTGTTGTGAAGGCTGTGACTTGTCCGGCGCCACCTTCGCCGCAAACGGCTGCCGTGGTGCCTGTAAAGAATTAGACTGTAGGATGGGTGGAGCGGCCGCAATCGAAAATGCGGCGATAGCCATTATCGGTTTCCAAAAGCTTGATGGGTATCGCAAAAGCGCTCCACCCATCCTACAAAACCTTCCCCGGATTCATAATCCCCAATGGATCCAGCGCTCGCTTAATCGCGCGCATCATGTCCATCTCAACTTCGCTTTTATGCCGCGTAATTTCGTCGCGCTTCATTTGGCCCAGGCCATGTTCGGCGCTGATGGAGCCTTGCATTTCATCCAGCAGATCGTAAACAATTTTGTTCGCGGTTTTGGTTTGTTCGGGCGTGGGTGCTGCGCCGGGAAAGCTCAAGTTGTAATGCAAATTGCCATCGCCAATATGGCCAAAACAAATTACGCGTGAAGCAGGCAGCGCGGCTAATAAACGTGGCTCGGCGATATCGATAAATCTAGCAATGCGCGAGATCGGCAGCGAAATATCGTGCTTAACGCTTTTGCCTTCGAGCTTTTCGGCTTCGGGAATTTGTTCGCGAATGTTCCACATGGCGATTGATTGTGCGTCACTTGATGCAATCACGGCGTCAATCACCACCCCGCTTTCGAACGCAGGCTCCAGCGCGGCTGAGAGCGCATCCTCCAACGGCGAATCTTTCATCGTGTCGGTTAATTCAATCAACACCTGCCACGGATGGTGTGCAGAAAACGGCTCGATAGTGGCCGGAAAGTGTTTGACGACACCGTCGATGCACACGCGCGACATCAATTCAAAACCGGTCAAACGATCACCGAGTGCATCGCGAATTATTTTTAGTAACGTCACCGAATCGCCCGCGCGTGATAGCGCAACCATTGCCGTGCAGGTGCGTTGTGGCGCAGGGAATAGTTTCAATACGGCGGCGGTGATGATGCCGAGCGTGCCTTCCGCACCCATCAACAAATGTTTTAAATCGTAGCCGGTATTGTCTTTGCGCAGTGCTTTTAAACCATCCCAGATGCGTCCGTCTGGCGTCACCGCTTCAATCCCCAACACCAAATCGCGCGTGTTGCCGTAGCGCAAAACAGCGGTGCCGCCCGCGTTAGTGGATAGATTGCCGCCGATGGTGCAGCTGCCCTCCGCAGCAAGCGAGAGCGGGAAAAACTGTTGATGTTCGCGCGCGGCTTCTTGGATCGTTTGCAGAATGCAGCCTGCTTCGACCACCATCGCGCTATTGGCTAAATCAATTTCGCGAATGCGATTCATGCGGCGCAGCGAAAGAATAATCGCATTGCCACGAACATCCGGAATGCCGCCGCCAACGAGTCCGGTATTGCCGCCTTGTGGCACGATGGGCGTCTTCGTTTCAGCGCACAGCTTTACGACCGCCGCGACTTCATTCGTGTTCGCCGGGCGCACCACGGCAAGCGCGGTGCCTGTGTAATTGCCGCGCCAGTCGGTGAGATACGAGACCATATCGGCGTGATCGGTGATAAGCCCCAAGTTGCCAACGATCACGCGCAATTGTTCAATTAACTTAATCGCCATGACCATTTTGCTTATTTATTTTGCGCACGAATTTTGGCGAGTGTCGCTGTAGTGGAGCGTTCAAATTGAAAATTAATTGCATGCACGCTGCCGCCCCACGACATGACTTCTGTGCCGCCAACGATTTTATCAATCGCCCAATCACCGCCTTTAACCAGCACATCAGGGCGTGATTCGATAATGCGTGCGAGCGGTGTATCTTCTTCAAACCACGTAACGAGACTCACGCATTCAAGCGCTGCAATCACGGCCATGCGATCTTCCAGATTGTTGATTGGTCGATCATCGCCTTTACCCAGGCGTTTAACTGACGCATCCGAATTTAGTGCCACGATCAGTGAGGCCCCCAGCGCACGCGCTTCGGCGAGATAGGTGACATGACCGCGATGCAGCACATCAAAAACACCGTTTGTGAACACGAGTTTCTGTTCCAACTCGGTCGAGCGTGCGGCCAGTGAAACTGGTTCACAAAATTTATTTTCGAATGAAGGTCGCATGGTTAACGGTTATGCGGTGCAACGCACATTTGCAGTGAGTGAAAATTCAAAACCCCAGCATTAGAGCCGTTTTTGAAGCATTTATGCTTCAAAAGGCGCGCCAGTGCTAGGGTTTGGTTTACGTTACCGCTATTTTGAGCTACGCGGCGGTCGGTACCACGGGCGCAAATCGCGCAATCAATTCTTTGCGGAAACGATTCAGATCAGTCGAGGTTTCGAACGAGCGATCAAACAAATTTGACAGCTGCTTCAAAATGCCGCCAACCACACGGCTTTCCCACACCTTGTCGAACTTGATTTGCGTATCGAGCCAGCGCTCCAGCCACTCCGGGTCGGGCAAACGCGATTGCACGGTGTCGTTGGGAAACAGGCTCGTGTTTACGTGCAAATTGGTCGGATGAAGTGGCTTGCCGCTCTTGCCGGAACTCGCCATCAATACACCAATTTTTGCAAACGCGATTTGCGCTTCGCCGCCGACTTTTTCAATCGCACGTTTCATGTAACGAAAGTACGCACCCGCATGGCGCGCTTCGTCTTTGGAAATCGTTTCGTAAATTTTCTTAATCACCGGCTCGGTGTGCCATTCAGAAGCACGGCGATACCATTGCGTTAAACGAATCTCGCCGCAAAAATGCAGCATTAACGTTTCGAGCGCCGGTGCAGGATCAAATGTAAAACGTACCGCGTGTAATTCCTCTTCTTTCGGCACCATATCGGGCCGATAGCGACGCAAATATTCCATCAGCACCAGCGAATGTTTTTGCTCTTCGTAAAACCAGATCGACATAAACGCCGAAAAATCGCTGTCATGCTGATTGTCGCGCAAGAACATTTCGGTCGCGGGTAGCGCCGACCATTCGGTGATCGCATTCATCTTGATCGTCATCGCCTGCTCATCGGTGAGCTTGGCGGGGTCGAAGCTGTCCCAAGGAATATCGCTCGCCATATTCCAGCGCGATTTCTCGAGATCGTGAAACAGATCGGGGTACAACATGTGGGCGATTTCAGGTTTGGTGTGCATAAAATTTCCGGTTAACGCCTAGGATAACAAAATAATGAGTGACGCGTTCCCAAATGGGGTAGGGCTTGCACGCTAGTGCAATGACTATTAAGCATTTAATTTCGTGTTGAAGTTGTAGGAGAGATGGCCTTTCCGGGCCAATATTCGTTATGCTACTGATCAGTATATATTTACGCTTGTCGTAAAGTAATAGATGCTATTAATCATTAGTGGTAGTTGGTGTAAGGAAGTTGCTGGGGGCGTTGTTGAACAGCTGGGTAACTTTCTGCCAAGATAGATAATTAAGACAAATTGATGAAAATTGCCGTCATTGGATCGGGCATTGCTGGTGCGTCGTGCGCTTGGCTGCTCAGCAAGTTCGCGCGTGAAGCCCATCAGGTGACCTTGTTTGAGCAAAACGATTATCTCGGCGGACATACCAATACCATCAACGTAACGCTCGACGGCGTGACCGCGCCGGTTGATACCGGCTTTTTGGTGTTCAATGATTGGACGTACCCTAATTTGATTGCGATGTTCAAGCATTTGGGTGTGGCAGACGCGTTATCGGATATGTCTTTCAGTGTGAAGCTAACGCAAGATGAACGAAGTAAGCTTGAATGGTCTGGCTCGAACCTGGCGACAGTCTTTGCGCAGCCGAGTAATCTGCTTAAACCGAAGTTTTTGCGCATGCTACGCGACTTGGTACGCTTTAATCGCGAAGCTACAGCACTGGTCGTCAATAAAAATCCCATGCCAGGAACGGTCGGTGAGTATTTGCGCGCGAATGGTTACGGTGCATCGTTTCGAGATTGGTATTTGGCGCCGATGGCAGGTTGCGTGTGGTCAACGCCGACAAAAAAAATTGATGATTTTCCGCTCGCCACGTTGCTCACGTTTTGCCACAACCACGGGCTTTTGTCGGTAAACAATCGCCCGCAATGGCGTACCGTAAAGGGGGGTACGCAAACCTATACGCGCGCGATCACGGCGGGCTTGGCGGATGTGCGTTTGAATGCAGGGGTAACACGCGTCACGCGCCACGCGAATGGCGTAACCGTCGCATCCAATGCTGAAGCTGAAACGTACGATCAGATAGTGTTTGCGTGCCATAGCGATCAAACGTTGCAGGTGCTGGCTGATGCAAGTGATGATGAGCAACAGATCCTCACCGCGATTCCGTATCAGCCGAATACGGCGATCTTGCACACCGATATGCGCGTGCTGCCGGTGCGCCGCAGAGCATGGGCGTCCTGGAACTATCATGCAGCGTACGCGTCCAGTGATGCGCAAGAAACGCAGCACAACGGTGTTTCCCTGTCGTACTTAATCAATCGCCTGCAGCCACTGCCTTTTAAAACGCCTGTGATTGTCACCATGAACCCGCGCATACAGCTTGACCCCACCAAAATCATCAAAACCATTCAATACCACCATCCCGTGTTTCTGCCGGAAAGCGTCGGCGCGAAACGCGCCCTGCGCCAGCTGCAAGGCCAGCAGCGCACGTGGTTTGCGGGTGCTTGGACGCGCTATGGATTTCATGAGGACGGTTTAATGTCCGGCATCGCGGTGGCGAAAGCGCTAGGTGCCACCATCCCGTGGCAAACCAACGTACCTGCGGCCAACGATTTGGCGAACGTATATCCCGGAGTGGACGATTGAATTCCAGCACCGATACTGTTTGGCCCAACCACGCCGCGCCCGAGCTGTGTTTGGGAAGGGTAATGCACAAGCGTTTCAAGCCCGTGATTCATCCGTTTTCCTATGGCGTATTTTTTCTGCGCGTGCCGCTATCGGCCACTGCGCAAATGAACAACCGAGTTTTTTCCAAAGACAAATTTAATTTGTTGTCGTTCATGACGCGCGATTTCGGGCCGCGTGATGGCAGCGATTTAGAAAGCTGGATTCGCGATTTGCTGGCAAGCGAAGGCGTTACCGCGGCCGATGGTGAAATCGTCTTGCAGGCGTTTCCGCGCGTGTTGGGCTATGTATTCAACCCCATCAGCGTCTGGTATTGCTTTGATCGCGCGGGCGCGCTGCGGGCGGCGCTGTGCGAAGTCAATAACACGTTCGGCGAGCGGCACAATTATTTGGTCGCGCACGAAGATCAAAGAGCTATTGAAGCAAACGATTGGTTTAGCGCGCGCAAAGTTTTTCACGTGTCGCCGTTCTGCGAAGTAAAAGGCCATTACCGATTTCGTTTCGAGCAAATCGACGGGCGCGCGTTTGCACAAATTGATTATTACGATGATGCAATGAAGAATGAATCGCCTGACCTGCTCATCACCACCACCATCTTCGGCAAGCCCCAGCCGTTAACGTCTCGCGGCGCGGTATCCGCATTTTTTCGTTATCCGCTAATGACCATTGGCGTGGTGGCACGCATTCATTGGCAGGCGCTGCGGCTGTGGTTGAAACGTGTCCCATTTATCGCCAAGCCGCTTCCACCCTCTGTCGAAACCACCCGTTAGTTTTTTAATTCCACTCAAATTTACTGCGAGCAATTCACTCATGACGACCCAGGAACTTTCATCGATTCTCCGAGAAGACACACTGCCCGCGATTGCGCGCACGTTTTATGCATTGATGAGAAGACTCGATTGCGGCGTGCTCACGTTTACATCCCCGGAAGGCGTGACCACCCAATTCAAGGGAGTCCACGAAGGGCCGCATGCAGACTTGCGATTTGCCGACTGGGGGGTTGCGCGCGAAGCGCTTAAATCCGCTGAGATTGGGTTGGCAGAATGCTATCGCGATGGCCGTCTTTTTACGGGCCATCTCACGCAGTTTCTTGAGTTGTGCGTGGCGAATCAACGCGCGCTTGAAGCGGTGTTTTACGGCAAGCCGCTGGTGGCATTATTTTTCCGCATCAAACATTTACTGCGCGCCAACACCAAAACCCGCGCCAAGAAAAATATTCACGCGCATTACGATTTATCGAACGACTTTTACCAGTTATGGCTCGATCAAACGATGACGTATTCGAGCGCCATTTTCGAAGGCGATCTTCATCAGCCGCTTGACGTTGCGCAAACCGCAAAATATGAACGCATCCTCAAAGTGCTCAATCCAAAACCCGGCGAAACAATTCTGGAAATTGGCTGCGGGTGGGGTGGCTTTGCCGAGCATGCGGCGAAAACACGTGCGGTAAAGGTCACCGGCATCACGCTATCGAACGCCCAGTTACAGTTCGCGCAAACGAGATTGAAGAACGCGAAACTTGACCATTTGGTCGATCTGCAACTCATCGACTATCGGGATATTCAGGGGCAATGGAATTACGTGGTGTCGATTGAAATGTTTGAAGCGGTCGGTGAGCGCTTCTGGCCGACCTATTTTGAAACCGTTCATAATCGGCTAAAGCCCAATGGCCGCGCGGTGATTCAGGCAATTACCATTGATGAAGAAGTGTTTGATCGATATCGTGCGAATAGTGATTTTATTCGTGAGTATATTTTCCCAGGCGGCATGCTGGCACCGGTTGATCGGTTTGTCGCAGACGCGAAACAGGCGGGGCTGAGCGCAGGGGAGCCTTACCGGTTTGGCCTCGATTATGCAGAAACACTGAAGCGATGGCTCGAGCGGGTGAACGCCAAGGTGGTCGATATCAAGCCACTCGGTTTTGATGATAAATTTTTGCAATTGTGGCGCTTTTATCTTTGCTATTGTGAAGCTGGTTTTCGGGCGCGCCGTACGGACGTGATGCAGATCGAATTGAGTCGCATTGATTAGCGGTGTTGGTTTTAAAAAAGGGGTGATTTGACGATGAATAAGCTCACGAAATTTTTTTTGTTAATCGCATTTATGGCGATGTTTTCGACCTTGAGTACTGCGAACGTGTTGCCAGATGTGGTCGCTAAAGAACACACCGGATTGAACGTTCGCGGCGAAGGCGTGCTGCGCTTTTTCGGGATGAAGGTCTACGAAGCGCGTTTGTGGGCACCGGCGAAGTCGCTGGCCAAATCGATTTCGCCTGGCGATCCGTTTGCGTTGGAACTGGTTTACGACATGTCGGTTAAAGGTCGCGAAATTGCAGAGCGCAGCACTGCTGAAATGCGCAAAGTTGGCTACAGCAACGAAACAAAATTGAAGGCGTGGGGTGAGGAAATGCTGCGCATATTTCCTGATATCAAAAAAGGTGAATCCCTGATCGGTGTATCGATTCCCGGCAAGGGTGCCAAGTTTTATTCGCGCGAGAAATTGATCGCCAGCGCTGATGATCCCGAATTCGCTAAAGCGTTTTTCGACATCTGGTTGTCGGAAAAAACCAGTGAGCCAAAATTGCGTGAACGGTTGCTCGGCTCGCAGTAGCCGAATTTGAGTTATCAGATGAGTACGCGAAATTGAAACTGCGGCTGTTGCCCTACCTTTGTGGCGAGATTACGCGGTGACGACAGCTGGCAAAGTCCCCACGTGGCGCTTGGTCGCTTACGGCCTGACCAGCATTCCGCTGGCGATGGCCGAGCTGCCAGTGTATGTGAATGTGCCAAAGTTTTATTCTGATGTAATCGGTTTAAACCTGATTGCAATTGGCGGCCTGCTGCTCGCAGCGCGGGTGTTTGACGCGATTCAAGATCCGTTACTGGGTCATTGGAGCGATCTGGCCCGAGACACCTGGCTGGGCCGCTATATTTTTGTCGCTGTTGGCGCACCCGTGTTGGCGTTGAGCATGCTGGGATTGTTCAATCCGCCGGCACTGAGCACGTCGGGCATGGGCTGGTGGCTGATGGGCATGTTAATGCTGGTTTACACGGCGTTCAGCATTATGCAAATCAGCTATCAGGCTTTCGGCGCAGAAATTTCGCATGACCCGATCGAGCGCACCCGCATTACCGCGTTCCGTGGCGGCATGAGTTTGATTGGCGTATTTCTGGCTGCGGCACTGCCGCAAATATTGTCGGACAAATTCGGTGCGCGCGAAGGTTATTTGATTTTCGCGTGGATTTTTATTCCGTTTGTTTTGCTGGTGGTGCTGACCACCATTTTGTTTTCGCCCAAGCCCGCAGCGCGGGTGCAGGCCGCGCCAGAAAACGCATTCAAAGCAATGTTAAAGCCGCTCAAGAATTCCCGGTTTAAACGCCTGCTGATCGTGTTTGTATTCAATGGCATTGCCGCCGCCATTCCCGCCACGCTGGTGTTATTTTTTATTGAGGACGTGATTCAGAAGCCCGGCATGACGGCCGCGTTTTTGATTGCCTATTTTGCTGCTGGCGGATTGGGAATGCCGCTGTGGGTGTGGCTATCGAAGCGCGTAGGCAAGGCGCGCGCATGGTTGGTGGGGATGGTTTTATCAATCGTGGCTTTCGTTTGGGCGTTCCTCCTACAGCCGGGCGATGTGGTTCCATTTATGATTATTTGTGTTGTGTCGGGCTTGGGGTTGGGCGCTGATTTGGCGTTGCCGCCCTCCATTCTGGCCGATGTAATTGATGATGATGAGCGTGCAGGAAAAGGTCGCAACGAGGGTTCTTATTTTGGCCTTTGGAATCTCGTCACCAAAATGAATTTGGCACTCGCCGCCGGCATTGCGCTGCCGACACTATCACTGCTTGGTTATCAGCCGAAAGTGACGACTTCGCCAGAAGCGCTGATGTATTTGTCCGCGACCTATGCACTATTGCCGTGTGTGTTGAAGTTCGGCGCGATCGGCGCGCTTGTGTTCTCCCCATTTTTTAAGCATTTGCCTGTGGATGCGCCGCAGGTTTCCCAAGGAGTGAATTGATGACTCGATTTTTGATTTTCGCGACCATGATACTTTTAAGCGGCTGCGCGTCAGTATCTGTGACCGACTATGCAAAGGAGGCGCCGAAGCTTGATCTCGCCACCTACTTCAACGGCAAAGTTGATGGGTGGGGCATGGTACAAGATCGTTCCGGCAAAGTGATTCGGCGCATGGTGGTCGAAATGGATTGCACGTGGAACGGCAACGAAGGCACGCTGGATGAAAGCTTTCAATGGTCGGACGGAAAAACCGAAAAGCGCATCTGGAAAATTACCAAGAATGGTGACCGCTATATTGGCCGTGCCGGTGACGTGGTCGGCGAAGCGCAGGGCGAGGCCAGTGGCAACACGCTGCGCTGGGCCTACATCTTGGCGCTGCCGCCAGAGCAGGGCGGATATCACATGACGATGGATGACTGGATGTGGAAGATCGACGATAAAACGCTCGCCAACCGCACCACCATGACAAAATTTGGCGTCGAGTTCGCGCAAATATCAATATTTTTTCGCAAGCGGTAATTTGCCGCAAAGGTAGCCAAAGCAATGTCCCTCAACACAAAAATAACAGACTGGTCCAAAAAGCGCGTGTGGATCGTCGGCGCGTCCACCGGCATTGGCGCAGCACTTGCGGACGCGCTGCATTCGCGTAAAGCCAAGGTCGCCATTTCAGCGCGTAGCGCCGATAAATTAAACGAAATGGTGACGCGTTTCGGTGCGTCGCGAGCGATCTCGCTACCACTCGATATCACCAAAGTTGAAACGATTAAAGCGGCCGAGCAGGAGCTCGTTGACGCTTGGGGTGGCTACGATTTGGTGGTGTTTATGGCGGGTGATTACCACGCCATGCGTGCGTGGGAAATTGATTTAAAGGTTGCGCAAAAAATGATTGATGTGAATTGGGGCGGCTTTATGAACGGCCTCTCGGTGGTGATCCCGCGCTTTATGCAGGCGAAGGCAGGCGGCATCGCGCTCGTGTCGAGCGTCGCCGGCTATAGCGGATTACCGAAGAGTTTGATCTACGGCCCATCAAAAGCGGCATTGATCAATTTGGCCGAGACCATGTATATCGACCTCAAAGAAAAAGGGCTCGATGTTTATTTGATCTGCCCCGGATTTGTGAAAACACCGTTGACCGATAAAAACGATTTTGAAATGCCCTCAATCATCACGCCAGAAGAGGCCGCGATGGAAATTATCAAGGGATTTGAAAAAGGTGAATTTGAAATTCACTTCCCGAAACGCTTTACGAATATGCTGAAAGCGTTGCGGCATTTGCCGTATTCGCTCTATTTTGCGGCGATCAAAAGATCGACAAAATTGTAGAGATGAACGAAGTTGAATTAAATCGGCTGGTCAATTATTTTCAATCGCTCTCACCAGCGACAGTAGCCGACATGAGCAGCGTTTATACAGAAGATGCCTATTTTCGCGACCCCTTCAACGAAGTGACCGGTATCGAATCCATCAAGCATATTTTCAGCGAGATGTTTGTGCGCCTGCATGAGCCACGCTTCGTGATCACCGAAAAAATCGCGCAAAAAAACAGCGCAATATTAATTTGGGATTTTGATTTCCGCATCAAATCACTAAAACCGAATATCGCAAGGCGCATCCACGGCCTCTCTCACGTCCGCTTCGCCGCCGATGGCCGCGTAAATTATCATCGCGATTATTGGGATGCGGCGGGAGAACTTTATGAACAATTCCCGATCATTGGCAGCGTAATGCGCTGGCTAAAAAAGCGTAACGCGTAACGGTAGACGGTAGGGCTGGCACCATCAAGCCCAACATCGGTGATCGCGTTGAAGCCGATGTTGGGCTTGATGGTGCCAGCGCATAACCTACGGCGCTAATGAAACAGAAATAGAATGAGAAGTCCAACGCTGGCAAGGCTTTCAGAGCATTTGTGGCTCGAACTGCCCGCCAAATGGCGATCTACGCTAGTGAACCTTAGCGCAATATGGCAACAAACCACCTGGCCCCAGCGCGGCTTCAGCCTATTTTGTAACCTAAGCTATTTTGCTATCAATGTATGCAATATCAGCAATATTTTCTGCTGACGTATAGCCATTGAGAGGGCTATAGCCACCAGGGTTGTCACTGGATAATCCATTTCGCCGTATTTTCCAGACTTCTACCGCATTTGGAAATGTGCCGCTGGGCCATTTATCGCCTGAAAATCCAAGTGGGTCACTGCCTGCCTCAATGGCGAAGCGGATCAAGCGAGGATCTCCGGAGCCAACTACTCTGATTAGCAGTGTCGGGATATTGGCGGGTGCCTGTTTAAAGTCAACGCCAGCTTCTTTCAAAAACACAATCCACGTCCAAATTTCGTCACGCACCTTCGGTTCTGATTGCCAGCTATCCCACGCCTTTAAACCGTGCGCCCAAGGGATTTCAGCAGGGTCGTTGCAGGCGATCGGTAATTTTGCTTCATGCAAGACGCGTAGGAGCGGTGTCGCATGTTGCTCATGCAAGTGTTTTAAAAACGTACAGTAATAATTTGTCGCACCCGGGCTTACTCTATAAAGCTCTTGAGAAAGGATTGCAAAGGTGCTGGCCTTGAATTGCAGCATCTTTGGTTCGACAGAATCCACTCCCTTTATGCCCCAAGGATGGTTGTGTGTGCATTCAAGGGCTTTCTCAATTCTTTCGCCTTTGCCCTGCATCATTGCAGACATTTTTTGCAGATATTGCGTCAGCGCTAAATCGTCACCGTTGCATGAAAATTTGACTAGTCCGGGCAGTCCGTTTTGTAACTCCCTTTCAGCCTTCTGTGCGGGAGTTTTTAACATCTCCATGGCGACTATCGAAAGTCCAAATCCTGTTGCACAGCCCACCATCGCCATGGGAATCAGCGCCAATGCTTTGACGAGTTTCTTGGCGGGTAGAAAAAACGTACCAATGGCACCTGCGATAAGTCCCAGCAGGCTAAAGAACGCGCCAATAATTAGTGGGCCAAAGTCGCCATCGCCCGCCCACGCTGTTGGCGGGTAGGCGGCGAATAAAAGCAGAGACCATATTCTGGTGGTCGAAGAGAAATGCAGTTGTGCGGCAGGCGCTGCTAGGTGTGGCGACATAAAACAGGTGCGCATTTTATTATTTATTTTTTGAAAAACACAGACTCAGACAGCCAATCGTTTGGTAAACAGTCGGTAGATTGGGCTGGCACCATCAAGCCCAACATCGGTAGTCGCGTTGAAGCCAATGTTGGGCTTGATGAAGCCAGCC
>JANMQR010000238.1:0-10363 GCA_031370625.1 Burkholderiales bacterium
CCAAAGGCTTACGTTTCGGTAATTTTGTGCAGGGTCGCGAAGTGATTGAAGAAGAAATGGAAGCGGTGTTTTCGGGCAAGAAAGAAGCGAAGGCTGCGCTGGATGATGCGGTGCGGCGGGGGAATGAGATTTTAAGGAAGTTTGAAGCGGCGAATAAGGGGTCGTGATATCTGAGGCTGAAGGTAATGGCGAGCCTCGTAGGATGGGTGGAGCGTAGCGATACCCATCATCTGCACGAACCATGATGGGTATCGCTACGCTCCACCCATCCTACGTTGCTCGCTTGATTTGTTCTAAACGCAAACCGTAAAAAATGGAAAAACGCGTCGTCTTCCGCAGCAAATGGCTTCCGTATCTGCTGGTTGCGCCGCAGATCATCATCACGGTTGTGTTTTTTTTCTGGCCGGCGTTTCAGGCGGTGTATCAATCAACCTTGTTGCAAGACGCGTTCGGGCTCAACACGCAATTTGTTGGTCTTGATAATTTCAAAGCCTTATTCGCGGATGAAAATTATCTCGTCTCGTTTCGCACCACGGCGATTTTTAGCGTGCTGGTGGCGAGTCTGGGGCTGTCGTTTTCGTTGTTGCTGGCGGTCGCGGCGGATCGCATTGTTCGTGGCGCGTTTGCCTATAAAACTTTCCTAATTTGGCCCTATGCCGTGGCCCCTGCCATTGCCGGCGTGCTGTGGGGATTTCTGTTTGCGCCATCGATTGGCATTTTGGGTTATGTGTTGAAGCAGTGGAATATTCCGTGGAATTTTTTGCTGAACGACAATCACGCGATGATTTTGGTGGTGATTGCGGCGGTGTGGAAGCAGGTGAGTTACAACTTTTTATTTTTCTTGGCAGGCCTGCAATCCATTCCGCGCTCGTTGATGGAAGCGGCGGCGATTGATGGTGCCAGTCCTGCGCGCCGCTTCTGGACGATCGTGTTTCCGCTGTTGTCGCCGACCACATTTTTCTTGCTGGTCGTGAATATTGTGTACGCGTTTTTTGATACCTTCGGCGTGATTGACGCCACCACCCAAGGCGGCCCCGCGCAGGCGACGCAGATTCTGGTTTACAAGGTTTATGCAGATGGCTTCAAGGGCGGCGATCTTGGCGGATCGTCCGCGCAGTCAGTGATTTTGATGATTATTGTGATTGCGCTATCGGTGATTCAATTCCGCTATGTTGAGCGCAAGGTGCAATATTGATGGCTAATAAATCGTGGTAGAAAACCGCCCCTGGATGACCGCGTTTTATTACGTCGTGTTAACGCTCGGCGTGTTGATCGTCGCCTTCCCGCTGTACATCACGTTCATTGCCTCCACACTCACGATGGAGCAGGTGCTGCAGGCACCCATGCCGCTTATGCCCGGCGATCAACTCATCAACAACTACACACGTGTGTTGACCGCAGGCTCGACACGCGGATCGGCGGCGCCGGTGGGACAGATGATGATCAATTCATTTGTGATGGCGATGGTGATTGCGGTCGGCAAAATCGCGATTTCAATCATCTCTGCTTTCGCGATTATTTACTTTCGTTTTCCGCTCAAGAATTTTTTCTTCTGGATGATTTTTATCACGCTGATGTTGCCAGTGGAAGTGCGGATTTTGCCGACCTATAAAGTGGTGTCGGATTTAGGCATGTTGAATTCATACGTCGGCTTAACGTTGCCGCTGATCGCATCCGCCACAGCGACGTTTTTATTCCGCCAATTTTTTATGACGATCCCGGATGAGCTCGCTGAAGCCGCGCGCATTGATGGTGCCGGGCCGATGCGATTCTTTTTTGATGTGGTGTTGCCGCTATCGAAAACCAGCATCGCAGCGCTATTCGTGATCCAGTTTATTTACGGGTGGAATCAATATTTGTGGCCGCTTTTGGTGACCACCGATGAATCCATGTACACGACTGTGATTGGCATCAAGCGCATGATTGCCGGTGGGGATTCAGCGACCGAATGGAACTTGGTAATGGCGACCGCGATATTGGCGATGTTGCCACCGGCGTTGGTGGTGATATTGATGCAACGGTGGTTTGTTAAGGGACTTGTGGAGACGGAGAAGTGATGAATTTGCCCCAACAAGCTACTACGCGCCCGATCTGGGGCGTTGCGCGCTCTTGCCGTACGAAAGGTACTGTCTGCGAGCGCGCGCCTTCCAGATCGGACGCTCGTTACGCTTGTTGGTACGGCATCGCTCATGCGTGAAAAAAACAACGACGATGACCTCGCGAATTATTGGTCGCGATGGGATGACATTTTTATGTGGAGTATGTTGTTGGCGGGTATTTTTTTTGTGAGCGCTGGATTAGTGCTTCCGTTCGTTGAGGAGAGAGTCATAGCACCAAGGGCAGTGGGAATGTTTTCCTGGTTAAGTGCTATTGCTCATCTTCGTTACGCCGTATGGTTAGAAGCTGTGATTTTTGTTTTGGTTGGATGCGCAGCAATTCGTGCTTTCTTTTCAATCAGACGCAAGCACAAATCGTCCATCAAAGTATCGAAACCCTAGTGTTGGCGCGCTTTTCAGAGCATTTTTGCCTAAAGTGACCGCCAATAAATGAGTTCGCTAAATTCGAGGCGTATCTGTGGTCTTTGTCCTTTCAATTGAGCATTCATTAAAAACATGGCCAACATCACCCTAAAAAACGTCAAAAAATCCTACGGCAACACCCCAGTTGTCCACGGTGTTGATGCCGAAATTGCGGACGGCGAATTCATTGTGATTGTGGGGCCGTCGGGTTGCGGAAAATCCACTTTGCTGCGCATGATTGCGGGCTTGGAAATCATCACCGACGGTGAAGTTTCTATCAGCGGGCGCGTGGTTAATAATCTGGAACCCAAAGATCGCGATATCGCGATGGTGTTTCAAAATTACGCCTTGTATCCGCACATGACGGTGTACGACAACATGGCGTATGGTTTGCGGATTCGTAAATTGTCGGATGCGGATATTGAAACGCGTGTGCAAAAAGCGGCGAAGATTCTTGAACTCGGCACGCTGCTGAAACGCAAGCCGCGCGAGCTTTCCGGCGGACAGCGGCAGCGGGTGGCGATGGGGCGCGCGATTGTGCGTGAACCGGCGGCGTTTTTGTTTGATGAGCCGTTATCGAATCTGGATGCAAAGCTGCGCGTGCAGATGCGATTGGAAATTCAAAAGCTGTCGCGCGAATTAAAAACCACCAGCATTTTTGTGACGCATGATCAGGTCGAAGCGATGACGCTGGCGCATCGCATGATCGTGATGAATGCGGGTCGCGTTGAGCAGATTGGCGCACCGATGGAGGTTTACGATAATCCGGCGAGCGTGTTTGTGGCGGGGTTCATTGGCTCGCCCGCCATGAATTTTTTACCGGGGACGGTAAAAGGTGGTGCGATTGAGTTTGGCGAAAATTTATCGCTACCTTTGTCGTTGCAAGCGAACGCCGCATTGAAAGAAAAAATGAATGAAGGCCATCACGTTACGGTTGGCGTTCGCCCTGAACATTTTTCAGTCACTGCTACAGGCCTGCCGTTTACGGTGGAAAGTGCTGAAGCGCTGGGCGCGGACTCATTGATTCATGGTTTTATCGCGGGGCACAGCCTCGTTTTGCGCGTGGATGGTCATTCGCGCCATCAAAATGGTGAGGTGCTGCACGTTACAGCACACGCGGATAAGTTATATTTCTTCGATACCGCCAGCGGGAAACGAATTTAGCGCATGCAATGAACGACACAGGTTTTGGAACTGATACAGATTTAAGTCACATCCGCCAGCTGGAAGAGCTCACACTGAGCACGTCGCCCAGTATCCATCAGCGCAATTACGACGGCTGGGTGTTGCGCGCGTCGAATACCGATACGCGCCGCGCTAACAGCGTGACCGTGCTGCATCCGTCCACGCTTAATCTGAATGAGAAAATTGTCTTTTGTGAAGCTTGGTATCGGCTTCATAATCAGCGCCCGGTATTTCGCCTCACTGCTGAGTTAGCACCGGCGGCACTGGATGATTTGCTCACTTGGCGCGGTTATGATCGCAAAGTAGAAACCCTGGTCATGACGCTGCCGATCAGCAACGCGGCCGCACTACCGAGCCTGCCGAAAAACGTGAGTGTGATTGAGCGTTCACGGGCCGAGGGCATTGCCGATGCACATCGCTTGAAAGGTAGCGGGATCGAGATGGTTGGCCAGGATTTAAAACGCCAGTCAGTTTGGCGTGGTGCGCAGCAATTTCTTGCTTTGCAGACGCCCGCTGGCATCATGGCCTGCGGCATGGCGCGCATTGAAGATGGACATGTGGGCATTTTTAATATGCGCACGGCAGCGGCAGAGCACGGCAAAGGCTACGCAACCATGCTGGTGGCGCATCTGATCGATTGGGGCAAGCATTCGGGTGCGCGCACAGCGTTTTTGCAGGTAGATCGGGAAAATACGCGTGCTGTTACCATCTATCGTCGCTTCGGATTTGTGCCGCAATACTTGTACTGGCATCGCCTGCATCCATCGGCTGAATCCTCATCGTCGGCATGAATGGAGTGCTGGATCAGCTCACGCGTGAAGGATTTTCTTATCTGCAACGCGGTGAAATACGCGAAGCTGAATTGCGATTTCGTGCTGCCATTGCAGCCAACGGTGCAAACGCAAATGCACTCCACGGCCTCGCGATTATTGCGCATCAGACCGGAAATTATCAGCCAGCGATAGCGCTCTTTGATCGTGCCATTGCCGCTGATGCTTCACTGGCCGCAGCCTATGTGAATCGCGGTAATGCGCAGTTCGCCTTGCAAAGATTTGCTGACGCGATTGAATCGCATCGAACAGCACTTCAACTTTCGCCGGATTTAAACAGCGCCAGAATCAATCTTTCTTCAGCCTTGCAAGCAGTCGGGCGAATTGATGAAGCAGTAGCAGTGATTGAAGCGGCGGTTGAAAATTCACCTGATTCGCCTGAGACATTCAACAACCTCGGCAATCTTTACAAAGAGCAAGGTCGGCTTCAGGATGCGATTCGCTGCTACACCGCAGCGCTGCGCTTGAATCCGATGTTGCCGCAGGCTGCCAGTAATCGGCTCGCTGCACTAAAGCTTGATCCCACGCTAAGCCCAAGCGATATTTTGACTTCGCATCGCGAATGGTCGGCGTGGTTTGAAGCAGTATCGACCAGCGCGCCGTTGCTGATCAATACGCCCGAGCGAACGCGAAAAATTCGCATCGGCTATGTTTCACCCGATTGTCACGGTGCGCTGCCAGCGTTTATCGATCCTGTTATCGCGGGACATAATCGCGAGCGTTTTGAAGTGTATTGCTACTTCAATAATCCGCAATCGCCGGAAAGCCTTGCTGCACGCGGTGTTGCGAACACTGCCTGCATTTTAAAGGGCGCAACTGACGATGAGGTTGCAAAAAAAATTCATGCTGATGGTATCGATATTCTGATCGATATCGCCGGTCACACCGGCCAAACCAGGCTCGGCGTTTTTGCGCGCCGACCTGCGCCGGTGCAGATTACGTGGCTGGATTATTTGGGCACGACCGGCTTGGCCGCGATGGATTATCGGCTAACGGATATGGTTGCTGATCCAGTGGGTAATGAAAATTTTCACACTGAAAAGCTTCTGCGCATGCCGCACACACAATGGTGCTGGCGGCCTGATGGGAACGCGCCAGATGTTGTCTCGCCACCTGCATTGAAAAATGGTTACATCACGTTTGGATCGTTTAATAACGCGATTAAATTAACCGATGCGACGCTGAATCTTTGGCGACGGCTACTGGTCACGATGCCCAGCGCGCGGCTGCGAGTGGCGGGCATTGCAGAGGGGTTGGCGCGGCAACGCATTATTGAACTATTGCATCTAGATAAGGAGCGGCTTGAGTTTTTGCCACGTGTCGGCGTGCGCGAGTACCGCGAATCATTTGGCTTGGTTGACATATCACTTGATCCGCTGCCATTTTCAGGTGCCACCACCACGCTGGATGCGTTGTGGCAGGGTGTGCCGGTGCTCACGCTACCCGGCGCGACATCGTGTTCGCGTTCGAGCGCAAGTTTGTTGACAGCGATTGGCTTGGACGACTGGATTGCGAAAGATGCCGAGGATTGGCTGCAACGCGCGATGCGCTTGTGTGCCGATGTGAATGCGCTGGCGCAGCTGCGTGCGGGTCTGCGCGAGCGCGTGCAATCGAGTGCGTTGGTGGATTTTAAACAATTCGTTGGTGCTCTGGAAACGCACTACGCCGCTGTTTGGAAAGCGCGGTGTCAGGATCGATCTTCACTTGATGATGCACTCATTGCCGCGCGATTGCGACTGAAAAATAGTGAGGGTGTGAATCGTCAAATTGATGTGCTTGAGCTTGATACAGCCACTGAAGCGTTGACGAAAATAATTCGCGCACGACCGAACTGGGAAGTGGCCAAGCAAGACGCTACGCAGGCTTATCTGGCATGGTCGAAGTTTCATCAGGACGCTAAAGCCGCATGGCAGAAAAATATTCCTGCGACTCCATCAAGAACTAAAGTTTCAGCCATTATTTGTAGTATTCGCCCCGACAATTTCGTGCATATCAAAGCGAGAATTGAATCTTTGTTTGCTCATCAGGACATTGAAGTCATCGGCATTCACGATGCGAAATCGCTGTGCGAAGGCTATAACCGAGGTGCCACGTTATCGCGTGGTGACGTGTTGATTTTTTGCCACGATGATATTGAAATCGTTCACGACGATTTTGCGGCGCGCGTGTTGAACCATTTACAAACGTACGATCTTATTGGTGTGGCGGGTACGAGTAAATTGGTGAATGGCGATTGGCGGCATGGCGGGCCGCCCAATGTGCACGGTCAAATCATTCATCGCCCGCCTGATGACGTTTCGCTCGATGCTGCAAACATGAGTGGCTATATCTATTTGGGCATTGGCTTGCAGGGCCTGATCGTTGAAAATATTCAAGCAGTCGACGGTGTTTTTATCGCGACTAAACGTGCGGTTTGGGAAAGGCTTCGCTTCGACCAAGAGATTTTTGACGGCTTTCATCTCTACGACGTTGATTTTAGCTATCGCGCGTATTTGGCGGGCTACAAACTGGCGATCCCACTGGATTTGCTGCTCATTCATTTTTCCATTGGTCGCTACGACCAGGCGTGGCAAAAGTACAACCTGAAATTTCTTCAAAAATTCCCCGCGTTATCAAATCAACCGAACATAAATCGGCTTGCCAATATCAATGTGAAATTGAAGACGCTTGAGCAAGTGGAACGCTTGCATGCGAGCTTGTTGGCGCATCAGTTTGGCGTGGTCGAGTCATGGTCAGAGCGGCCTGCTGAAACATTGGTGAATCCGCTTGATCTTGAAATCGCAGAGCTTGAGCAGGCTGCATTAAGCGATGCCAATTCGCGCGTGTTAAATGAGTTGGGAAAACTTTTTTTGCAGCAGGGGCGTCTTGCCGAGGCCGTTCGATCGTTTGAAGCGGCATCGCATCTCGATTCGCGCCAGCATTTTTCAATGAGCAATAAAATCGCGGCGCTGCGCGCAGACCCAACCATCATTCAGGACAAGCTGTTTGCGTTACACCGTGAGTGGTCTGATCGTTTTGAGTTTCATGCCAGTAGCGCGCCGTTGCTGGTTAATGTGCCGGAGCCGAATCGCAAACTTCGCATTGGCTATGTTTCGGTTGATCCCGAGCGTAGACTCACAGCGTTTATTGAGCCCGTATTGCAATCGCATGATCGCCGCGAGTTCGAAATTTTCTGGTTTGACGATGCTAGTCCCACAGTCACAACGCTCGGTGTGACTATCCGCAGCTTGGCGGGTATGGATGACGATCAAGCGGCGCAGCGAATCCATCAAGATGGTATCGACATTTTGATCGACCTTTCCGGCCATGGCGAATCGCATCGCATGGGCATCTTTGCGCGGCGCGTGGCACCGGTGCAGATAAGCTGGTTGGGCTATCAGTGCGATACGGGCATGAATGGAATTTCGCATTGGATTGGCGATGCGAAAAGCGTTCCGTTTGCACAGAAAAATAATCGTTTGCTACGATTACCCGATGCGTCTTTTTGTTGGCAACCTGATGCCGACGCACCAAAAGTAAACGCTCCGCCCATATTGACGCACGGGTACATCACGTTCGGCTATTTCAGCGAAGCATCACGGCTTTCAGATTTTACGTTGGCGCTGTGGTGTCGCCTGCTGGCGGCGATACCACAAGCGAGGATGGTGATTGCCAATATCCCCACTGGTTTTGCACGACGCAGAATACTGGAAAAGCTAAATTGCGACGTGACTCGAATCAACTTTTTAAGCGATGCAGAATGGTCGGCTGATGAGGAAATTTTAAACCGCGTCGATATTGTGCTCGATGCAATGGGCCTTTCAGATCCGCTCACCACGCTACGCGCGATGTGGCAGGGCATACCCGTGCTCACATTGGCTGGCGGCACATCTTGTTCGCGAGCGGCAGCGAGTGTGCTGACCGTTCTGGGGCTGGATGAGTGGATTGCGCAAGACGAAACACAATGGCTGGCGCAGGCGCTACAACATGCAGCGAATGTTGCGCAGCTGACCACACTTCGCCAATCGCTACGCGAACGTTTGCGCGCGAGCATATTGCTGGATGCAAAGAAATTCACGCGTGATCTGGATTCACTTTATAGAAACGTGTGGCGAGATTGGTGTGATGCCCGCATCAGGGCGAACGCCTCACCGAGCAACTACCTCGGCTGCGACGGCGCAGTAATCGCCACCAAAGCCGCGTTGGATTCAGGGCGCATCAACGAAGGCGTTGCCACGATTAGCGCCGTTTTAAAAACGCGACCAGATTGGGCGCTGGCAAAGACGTTTGCCATGGGTGCCTATATGGGGTGGGCGCAAACGCATCCAGAGGCGAAGTCTGCATGGCGTCAAATTACCCCGACAAAAGTTAAACGCACAAAAGTGTCCGCAATTATTTGCAGCATCCGACCTGATTATTTTGTCGGCGTGAAAGCGGCAATTGAAGCACAATTTGCCGCGCACAGTGTTGAGATCATCGGCATTCACGATGCCAAATCGCTGGCCGAAGGATACAACCGCGGTGCGGCAAAAGCATCGGGCGATATCCTGATTTTTTGTCATGATGATATTGATTTTGTTCAAGCTGATTTTGGCGCGCGAGTGCTTCATCATTTACAGACGAGCGATGTGATTGGCGTGGCGGGAACGAGCCGCCTTACTGGTTCCGCTTTCATGGACAGTGGCTACCCCAATTGCTGTGGCCAGATCATCCACGCGCGACAGGATTGGCGAAAACCGGATTCAATACTTTTTTACTTTGTGCCGGGTATTCAGAGTCTGGTGGTGGAGGGTATTCAAGCGCTTGACGGTGTATTTATCGCCACGCATCGGCGCGTCTGGGAAAAAATCAAATACGATGAAACGCAATTTGATGGCTTTCATTTGTATGATGTTGATTTCACGTATCGTGCCTATTTGGCGGGATTGCGATTGATGGTGCCGATGGATTTACTGCTGGTGCATTTTTCAGATGGCACTTACAGCCCCACATGGCAACACTACGCGAATCGTTTCCTGGCTAAATTTCCCGCACTTAATGTGCCGCCCAATGTATTGCGCGGCTCTCCCATCAATGCGCGCCTCCGCTCAATTCAACATGTAGAACTCCTGCATACCGGTTTGCTGCATCATCACTTCGGTTCTTAGTTGAATATAGTTCTTGATTACGCGATCCGATAAACCATTTTTTATACGAAAGTTTTTCTGTGACCGAGCTTGCAAGCCAAATTGGCGTGGCGCTGACCACCAAGGGTTGGATGATCGCTACCGCCGAGTCCTGTACTGGCGGTGGTATTGCCGAGGCAATAACGGCCATTCCAGGCTGCTCCGCGTGGTTTGATCGGGCGTTCGTGACTTACTCTTACGAAGCGAAGGTTGAGGTCTTGGGTGTGGCGCAAACAAGCCTGGATGTGCATGGCGCCGTGTCGGAGATCGTCGTACAGGAAATGGCGCGCGGTGCACTGGCCAAATCGCGTGCGCATGTGGCGATAGCCGTCTCCGGTATTGCCGGGCCCGCCGGTGGCACGTTTGAAAAACCGGTCGGCACGGTCTGGATTGCATGGGCAACGCGCAACGCAATCGGCGAAAATAGTTCTATTATTTCAAAGCGTTACCTGTTTTCAGGTGATCGCGCAGCGGTTCGCAGTCAAACCGTTACCAAGGCCTTGGCCGAACTCCTGCATAATCTTCAATAGTTGGCACCTCCGTCAACTTTTCACAAAAAAACCTTGCAACCGGCAATTTTTTTCGGTACTGTATGGAAATACAGACTGTACAAGAGTACAGTTTCTGAAATTCCTTTAGATTAGTTTCTTTAATACAGCCGGGAGCCTTGCCATGAACATGATGG
>JANMQR010000258.1:0-4019 GCA_031370625.1 Burkholderiales bacterium
TGAATACCAAGTCTGTGAAGTGTAGGAGCACGGTTCAAAAGAACGGGATGCTCTTTAGTTACTTCTTCTAAGCAGTCCCAAACTTCAGGACGCTCTTTTTCTACTAATTTCTTAGCTGATTTAATTGTTGATACAATGCCATGCTCTTCAAGCTTATTGTAGATAAATGGCTTAAACAGCTCGCCAGTATTGGGGTTTGCTTTTCAAACTACGAGCTAGCGAAATCCTCATCGCGTCCCGAAAATCTTATCCCCCGCGTCGCCCAGACCCGGAATGATGTAGCCGACGTCGTTCAAATGACTATCAATGGCGGCAGTAAAAACTTCCACATCGGGATGCGCAGCATTTAGCCTTGCGATACCTTCGGGTGCCGCGACCAGCACCAGTCCGCGAATATGTTTTGCACCATTTTTTTTCAGCATATCGATGGTGGCGATCATCGATCCTGCGGTCGCAAGCATCGGATCCAGAATGAGCGCCATGCGTTCGTCGAGCTTGCCGACAAAGCGTTCGAAGTAGGGCTCGGGTTGTAGCGTGTTGTGATTTCGCGCGATGCCAACCACGCTGACTTTAGCGCTGGGAATCACATCCAATACGCCATCGAGCATGCCGAGGCCAGCGCGCAAAATCGGCACGAGCGTGACTTTTTTTCCGCTGATTTGTTGAATCTCGACCGGGCCGTTCCAGCCTTGAATGGTGATTGTTTCCAGCGGGAAATCGGCGCAGGCCTCGTAGGCTAATAGCTGGCCAATTTCAGCGGTGAGTTCACGAAAACTTTTGGTGCTGATATCAACGTGGCGCATCAGGCCGATTTTGTGTTTGACGAGCGGGTGTTTTATTTCGATGGTGGGCATTTTCTTTTTGTTCTACGGGTAAAGATTTTTTTATTGTTTAACGACGGCCGTATCCAGCAGGCTTTCCGCGCGAATGCGACTGCCGACAATTTGAAATTTTTTTAATCGCGATGACGCACCGCCAAGCAAACTGACGCTCGTCAGTGGCACAGCAAATTTCTCGGCGAGAAATCGCATTATTTCTTCGTTAGCGCGGCCATCAATGGGCGGGGCGGCGACGCGCACCTTCAAAGCATCGCCATGCAGCCCCTGAATCATGGTGCCGTCGCGTCCCAGGCGAGCGCCCGGCTGCGCGTGAAGACTGAGGAAGACGGTCGCCCCGTCCATACGAAACCAATGGGCCATTTTGTTCCAGTTAGCCCGAGCGGCCGGTTTGTGCGTTCGGCTTGGCCGCTGCCTGCGGGGTCACAGTAACAGCGCGGCCGGAGCCCTGCGCAATGCCCAGCCAATCCCAGCGCCGTTGCTCAATCGCATCAAGAATCATTGAACGATATTGCTGCGCGTTTGCGTAGGCGTTCGGTGGAAGCTCGTTGTATTGCATATATGTTTCCAGGCTGTCGTACCCGCACGCGCCGAGCTGTGCGCAACCGTTCAGCACGCGATACGCATCTGCACCGCAATTGGCACCGCGGTCGCAGGCGGCGAGGGTCCACGCGGGTGCAAAGTCGCGTAAGTTGAATGGCTCGTTGTTGGGCCCGACGCCGCGATCAGTCAATTGCGAAGATCCCCATGAGAGCAGCTGTCCTGCGCGCTGAATCGCAAACGGATCGCCCGTTGAAAGCCCGTCGCGCACTGAATTGAGCTGATCTTCGGAGAGACGGCGCTCATCTGTGCCGCGTGCGGTGCGAACTTGATCGCGATACTCTTCGGCGGCAACGGCAACGCGTGCGCCAGGGTTGCCCGCTGCGGCAGCTTCACGAAACAGTTTTATGGCATCCGCACCGGTCAAGTTCAGCGACTGAAAGCCTTCGCAAATCTGGTTAACCCGTTCAAACGCCGCCAGCCTTTGTCCGTTATTGGGATCATTGTCTTTGAGCTTGCTTTGAAATTTCGAGCGTGCGGCGTCGGTCAAACCGCTGCCGCCGACCACACCCGACCCAATTGCACGCCCACGACCAACACAGGTCTCGATTGCGGACGCAGCAAAATATTTTAATTCAGGACTGGCACCTTCCGGGTTTGCAGCGTAGCGGTCATAGAATTGCTTTAGCTCCTTGGCTTTTTCAAATTCTTGCGCAAGCGCGGTTTTGAGCGGCACAACCGTTCGCGCGACTTTCTGTGGTGGCGCTGCTGGATTGGCGTGGGATAAATTTGTGACCGGCGAGCTGGAAGCGCTTGCAGCGGGCGCGGTAGATATCTGCGCAACGGTTGCGGATTCCGCAAGCGTTGCCGCAACATTCTCTGGCGGCTTTAACAGTTGCCAAACGAAAATTCCAAATGCCACAACCAGTGCCGTGATGATCAAAAATGTTTTGTTCATGGTAGTCCAAATGTTTAGCCAAACCTCTGTCGGTAGAAACCAATTATGTCACTGTCTGTATACAGTTATCTTTCTGTCTTGGCGTTCGCTTAATACAACCACTGCAAAAATTGTAACCACACGTAAAAACGGGGTCATCGTTTGATGGCCCCGTTTGGTTTTAGTTTTCAATGCGCTGACTAGTTGTGCAATATTTTCGACAAGAAATCTTGCGTGCGCTGTTTGCGCGGCGAGCCGAAAAAATCTTCCTTCGTACAATCTTCCAGAATCGTTCCGCCTTTTTCCATGAAGATGATGCGATCAGCGACTTTCTTCGCGAAACCCATCTCGTGGGTCACGCACATCATGGTCATGCCCTCTTTGGCGAGCTGCACCATTACGTCGAGCACCTCGTTAATCATTTCCGGGTCGAGCGCTGACGTGGGTTCATCAAACAGCATGCAGATTGGGTCCATCGATAATGCCCGCGCAATCGCGACGCGCTGCTGCTGACCACCGGAAAGCTGGCCGGGGAATTTATCCTTATGCTCAATGAGGCCAACGCGATCTAACAATTTAAGTCCCTTGGTACGCGCTTCTTCTTCGCTACGGTTAAGCACTTTCATCTGCGCGATCACCAGATTTTTGGTCACGCTCATGTGCGGGAATAATTCGAAATTCTGAAACACCATGCCCACCTTCGAGCGCAGCGTGGACAGATTCGTCTTGGGATCAGTGAGCGATTGGCCGTTAACCACGACGTCGCCTTTCTGAAACGGTTCGAGTCCGTTTACACATTTGATCAATGTCGATTTGCCAGAACCTGAGGGGCCGCAAACGACCACCACTTCGCCCTTGGTTACGTTGGTGGTGCAATCAACCAACACTTGTTTTTCACCGTACCACTTCGAGATGTTCTTAATTTCAATCATGATGTCCTCGTGAATATTCTGGTGTTAGCGAATGATCGCAATTTTTTTCTGCAATCGCTTCACCGCAAATGAAAGCGCGAAACACAGAATGAAGTAGACGACGGCGACCGCAAGATAGAACTCAACCAAACGGCTATCGCGTTGGGCAATTTTAGTGGCCGCACCGACAAAGTCAGTCACATTCAACAGCGATACCAGCGATGCATCCTGAAACAACACGATAGTTTGGGTAAGCAGAATCGGCAGCATATTGCGAAACGCTTGCGGCAACACCACATTCGACATGCTCTGCCAGTAGGTAAAGCCGAGCGCGTAGCCTGCATTCACCTGGCCTTTCGCAATGCTCTGAATACCTGCCCGCATAATTTCGCAAAAGTAGGCTGCCTCAAACATGATGAAGGTGATGAAGGCCGATTTATCTGCGCCAAACGAAGGAGGGCGCTCGGCACCGGTGATTGTCTGAATGATAATTGGCACAAGAAAATAGAACCAAAAAATAACCAGCAGCAAAGGAATCGACCGCATCAAATTCACAT
This sequence comes from Burkholderiales bacterium, assembly GCA_031370625.1. Taxonomy (GTDB): domain Bacteria; phylum Pseudomonadota; class Gammaproteobacteria; order Burkholderiales; family Usitatibacteraceae; genus UKL13-2. The sequence continues at coordinate 3,782 of JANMQR010000258.1, forward strand.
AACCCGTCGCGATCATGGCGAGTGGTTTGAATGACGATAAGCGCGCCATCGCAAGCAGCGTGCCAAAAATCACCCCGCCAATGGCTGCAACGACGGTCAGCTGAAGTGTGTACTGAAGCCCTTTCCAGAGAAAAGGCCATGCGCGGAATACGGCGCCGAAATCGAGATCACTCATATTATTTCGCTCCCGATATATAGCCCGGCACCGCGACCCGTTTTTCGATGATGCCCATGATGT
>JANMQR010000291.1:0-7185 GCA_031370625.1 Burkholderiales bacterium
AGATTGTGGGTGCGAGCACCGCGAATTTTAATGAAGTCCATGCGCTATCTATTTGAAAATACGTGGGTTCAGCATCAGGATAGATGCGCGACCGACTGCCTTGCCGAGTATTGATTAAGCTGCCCGCTTTTTGTCGTTTGCAACCGAGCGGGGCAACCTGTGATAATACTCCGTTCCCGTTTTAATCTGAACCTGTTTTGTCGTTTGCACTTATGAGCAACAGGCAAAACAGGGGACGCAAAACCACACCATAAATTTCAAATTCGAAATTTCAAAATTGCAGGAGCAATCATGGCATCAGTCAATAAAGTAATCCTCGTCGGCAATCTCGGCCGCGATCCTGAAACGCGCTACATGCCTGATGGGGGTGCGATCACCAATTTTTCCATCGCCACCACCGAGCAGTGGAAAGATAAAGCCGGCGAAAAGCAGGAAAAAACGGAGTGGCATCGCATCTCGACGTTTCAACGCCTGGCTGAAATCGCCGGCGAATACCTCAAAAAAGGCTCACAGGTCTACATTGAAGGCCGCCTGCAAACCCGCAAATGGACTGACAAAGACGGCGTAGAAAAATACACCACCGAAATCATCGCCGACAAAATGCAAATGCTCGGCTCGCGTCAAGGTATGGGCGGTGATAGCGAAGGTGGAAGCGGTGGCGGTAGCAGTCGCGCCCCAAGTGGCGGCGGCGATGGTCCACGTTCATCAGCCGGTGCATCCAAACCTGCGGGCGCAGCTAAAGGCGGCGCGGCAAAGTTTGATGATTTTGAGGACGATATTCCGTTTTAAGTTATACCGTTGGCAAAATCGTTGCGCTCATCAAGAAGCCTGCTGTGAAGCAGGCTTTTTTGTCTCGGCACGTAACGCTAACTATTTGCCCTACCCCTATCAACGTTAGTCCAACGCCTTATCAAGAAACATTTGCCGATCCACTTCTGCCCAGACTTTTTTGTAGAGTTCCTCAATCTGGCGCGGATAGTAGGTGCCGTCGAATCGCAGTTTTACTTTGGTTTGCTGTGCGCCTTGTTTGACCATCGACAGCGTGAGCCCCGCGCCGCCATTGCGTTCCATCATGCCGCCAAAATCCATATCGATGTCGATGCCCATCGGCCCGCCCTTTTGCAGCACCGAAGGCGGGTAGCCTTTTATCTGCGCATACTGCGCGCGCGCTTCCTGGCTCAGCCCTTCCTTCTGGTCGGGCGGAAGCTGCGGCATCGATGCGGTAATGTAGCCGGATATGCGTTCAATGTTGTTGACCCGACAGCCGAGTGAGGCAAGGGTGGTAATCATCGATTCGAAGACGCGATCAAACGGCTTGTCAAAAGTTCGGTCGCCGATGGCCAATGCCATCTTTTCACGTTGCGAATGCCACGCCGGCAGATCGGGATTCTTCATCATCTCTTGCGAGAAGTTCATCTTGGCCGTCATCGCACCAATCATCTCCTCCGGTGAGCCCATTTGGCCACCTGCCTGCCTGGACATTAACGCGCCCGCAGGATTTGGCGTGCCCGACATGCTCATGCCGCCACACCCAGATAGCAATGCCAGCAGCACTGCACTCGCCATGCATTCATGCGTATTCATTTCATCGCCCCTCAGAATTGACTGGCGCGGACCGAATAGTCCTTCACCGTTTTGTTGGAATTGAATTTCACGATTGCGGTGAGAGATCGAAACGACGATGCCGTTGATGCGCCCGACGCGTTTTGCCCGCCACCGCCAGAAGCCCCGAGCTGCACATGCCCAAACGCCACGCCCAGATTCGCGGCGGCCTGCCAATTGTTGCTCTTGCTGGCGACATCGGTTTGGCTTACCGAGCGCTCGTACACCCAGGTTTCCACGCCGTCGCTGTCGGTGGTGGAAATATTGGGACCGCCAAAAATTTGCAGCAGGTCAGTTTGCGTGGTTTTGCCGCGAACCACGGTGGCCGTCACGGTACCGTAGGAAAGTGCGGAGGCACCCGACTGCGCTGGCGGCGCGACCACGCTGTTTGCCAGCGGCGTAGTCGGTGCGGCGGACGGCTGAACCGGCGGTGGCGTCATGCAACCGGACAAGCAGGCGGTAAGCGCAGTCGAAATAGCAATCACCATTGCGTCAGACGCCGGCCATGTAATTGAGTGTCTGCGAACATTCATGAGCGCTCTCCGTTTGTGCGGTTGTGTGAGGTTGTACCTTGCAAAAATTTCGTCAAGCGTTATGCTTTAAAAATTAAAACGTAAAATCATTGAAAACTCTGCCAAATTGATGCGTGCAATTGACGAACCGTCGGTGTTTCCATGGCGTCATCGCAGACAAAAATACAAAAGCCCAATATTGGCGGGCGTTTCGAGACGTTATTGCCTGAAAAGCCACGCCAGTTCTGGGGTTTGAATTTTTCTTCTGGCCGTCGTTTTTGCGGCTAGATATGACGAGATCTAAAGCAGCGGCAGGATCAGTAGAGTCGGCGGAAAATCGCGTTGCGCAGTAAAGCAGAAAAAAGATACCGGACAATAGCGTTACAACAACAGGCTTGCGATGGGCGAATTCACACTTTTGCTTCGCGAATTAAAAGACGGCTCCGCGAGTGCGGGTGCCGTTAATGCGCTCTTTGCCGCGGCGTACTCGGAGCTGCATTCGCTCGCGCGCTATCGCTTGCGCAGCAGTGGGCCCATCACCACGCTCAGCACCACCGTGCTGGTGCACGAAGCCTATCTGCGCTTTGTGCGAGTGGGCAAGCTCGATATTGATGATCGCAAACGATTTATGGGCTATGCCGCTGCGGTAATGCGCAGCGTGGTTATTGACACCATTCGCGAAAAAAATGCCGAGCGTCGCGGCAGTGGCGCGGATGTGATTACGCTCGATACTGGTATCGGCGATACGGTCGCGCGCGAGGAGGATATGTTGCATCTGGATGATGCGCTGAAAGCATTGGAAGGTGTCGATCCTGAACTGGTGCGCATCGTCGAGATGCGTTATTTCGCGGGGCTTTCCGTGGACGAGGTCGCGGAAGCGTTGGGTAAATCGTCACGAACCATTTTTCGCGAATGGGAAAAAGCGCGCATGTTTTTGTTGCTGCAATTAAAGCCCGACTAATGAAGGCAGCCGTGGTCGCGGAATGGTCGGTCATCTCCAGACTGCTGGATGAAGCGATCGAGCTCACGTGCGCAGAGCGAACAGCGTGGCTGGAACGATTGCCGCCCGAATACGTGCATCTGAAGCCGCATCTTGCCGAGCTGATTGCGGCCAGCACTGTTGAGCAAGCCGCACTCCCCGAATGGCCACAGTACGCTGATGGTTCGGGTGGCGATCCGGAAGCGTCGCCCTTTAACTTCGGCACCGTCATTAACCAATATCGCCTCCTATGGCTCTTAGGCGAAGGCGGAATGGGCACAGTGTGGTTAGCAGAATCTACGGTAAGCGGGGTGAAATTGCCGGTCGCGTTAAAGCTGCCGCGGCTGAGCGCGCATCTGGCCTCATCGTATTTGCGCGAGCGCTTTGAGCGCGAACGGGTGATCCTCGAAGCGCTGAATCATCCCAATATCGCGCGTCTGTTTTCGGCGGGCGTTACGGCGGAAGGCCAGCCGTTTCTCGCGCTCGAATTCATCGACGGCGAAACATTGCTCAAACACTGCAATCATCACAAGCTGCCGATTCAGCAACGCTTGCTGCTGTTTTTGCAAGTACTAAAAGCGTTGCAGTACGCACACAGCAATCTCATTATTCATCGCGACTTGAAACCGTCGAATATCCTCGTCACCAAAACAGGCGAGGTCAAGCTGCTCGATTTTGGAATCGCCAAGCTGCTCGACGCGGAAACCAATAACGCCAATGAAACCGAGCTCACCCAGATTGGTGGTCGCGCGATGACGCTGGATTACGCATCGCCAGAACAGATACGCGGTGAGCCTTTGACCACCGCCAGTGACGTCTACGCCTGTGGCGTTTTGCTCTATGAATTATTGATCGGCAAACGACCTTACAAATTAAAACGCGGTTCGCGGGCCGAACTTGAAGAAGCGATTTTAAGTGCAGACGTGTCGCGTCCCAGCACCGCGATTGCCGCCGAAGTCGCCCCCGACAGCCAGAACACCACGGGCAGTTTGAAGCGAAAATTAAGCGGTGATCTCGATACCATTGTGCTGAAAGCGCTGAAGAAAAATCCTGCTGAGCGCTATGCGTCGGCGCTGGCCTTGCAAGACGATATTGAGCGCTATCTTCGCGATGAGCCCGTGATGGCGCGCCCCGACAGCATGCGCTATCGCTTCACAAAATATCTGGCGCGAAATCGACTGATCGTAGCAGCGGCATCCGCTGTATTTGTGGCACTCGTAATCGGGCTCGCGGGTGCGCTTTGGCAGGCAAATGAAGCGCGCGAAAAATCGCGCCTCGCCGAGCAAGAAGCCGGACGCGCCAACGCGATCAAGGCATTTTTAACCGGCCTTTTTGAGCGCAACACGCGGCTGCAATCCAACGCAGCCAGCGCGCGCAACAAGACCGTGCGGGATGTATTGATCGAGGCCAGCAACAAGATTGATCGCGAGTTTGTCAATGAGCCAGCCACGCGCGCCGAACTGACCAAAACAATCGGTGGCTTGTTGATAGACGTGGAAGAATACGCGCGCGCGGTCACATTGCTGGAAGAATCGGTGGCGATTGGCGAAAAAAATCGCACCACGAATACCGACGCACATATTGACGCGCTATCGACGTTGGTCAACGCATATCGCTTTGTCGCGCGAGGCGCCGAGGTGGTGGAAACGCGCGACAAAGCGTTGAAATTAATTGATGCACGCGGCGACAAAACATCGCTGATGCGTGCGCGCGTGCTGGCGAATTCTGCGCAACAGTTTGCGATTGATACCCCGCGCGAAAAAGCGTTACTCGATGAGGCGATCCAGCTTTTTGAGCAACGCTACGCCACCCATCCCGCCTACTTTACGGCCGTGATGACGGCAGGTCATTTGCAGCGGACGCAGGCATCCTGGAGCAACGCACTGCCGCTGTTCGAAAAAGCCACGAGTATTTTTGGAGCAACCGGCTCACTTGATTTTCCCAATTACACCGCCGCATTTATCTGGCGGGGATTTTGCGAATCGCAATTAGGCCGCCCCACTGAGGGATTAAAAAATATCGAGCGTGGCCTCGAATTAGCAGATCAGCATTTGGGTGCGAATAGTCAGGGCACACGTTTTTTTCGCACGCTCTATGCGCGCACCTTGCATCGTGCCGGCAAGCGCGTGCAGGCACATGCAGAATTCGCAAAATTGCGTGCAACCGCAAGCAACCAGAAAACCGCCAATGACTTCGACGCCGCCGTGTACGAGGCGCAAGCGTATCTGGTCGAAGGCTCACCGAAATCCGCAATTGAGATGTTAACGCCGTATGCCGATAAGCTCGCTGAATTCGGCAAACGTTTCTATCCCAACGGCGTGGCGTGGGTCACCACCATGGCCGCCGCGCGCGGTGCGCAAGGTGAATTCAGCGCAGCCGAAGCGGTGCTTGAGCGCATCGCTGAAATCCCGGCGCAATATAGTGTCGACGCGAAAAGCTTGGGCGCGTATAAATTTGATGTCGCCCGTTTGCGCATGGCGCAAGGCCGCTACGATGAGGCAATGGCCGTGCTCAAACACGGTTATTTTGCGGGCGATACCACCGAGGATGTGTTCAGCGATGTGGTTTTGTACTCGCACCTGATCGCGGCGGAAATTGAACTCGAACTTGCGAATCAATCGCCCAACGACGCCATCGCGCTACGCGCATCGGCAAGGCAGCGCGCTCAACGCGCCATCGCCTACCTCGATAAATTTTCGCCATCAAACGAAATGCCGTACGTTCGCGCCCACGCAAACTATGTGGCCGGTGCCGCGCTAAAAGCGAACGGAAAACGTGTGGAAGGCAATGCCATGCTCACGCAATCGTTATTGGTTTTGCGTGAGCTGCATGATGTCAAAAGTGAGTGGCGCACGTTGGCAGAACAGGTAATGTCCCGATAATAAAATTTGATTTCGCAGGAACTTATTGAATTTCTTGGCGCAATTTGACCTTTCGCATTTGCATACAGAAATTCAATAAAGAAGCTGAAAACGTTAGCGTCTTTAGGAGCGCCCTGTAAAAATGCACGGAATTGCAAGGTCGCCTTCACGCAACCACTTGACGACAACGTGCAGCAAGTCTAAATTTTGTTTAAACAGATCACAAAGTGAAACTAGCCAATCATGGCTGAAGCCGTTCTCGACATCAAACAATGGGGCAATAATCTCGGCGCTCGCCTGCCCGCTGTGATCGCGCGCGAAGCGCATCTCAGCGCCGATCAACGCGTCAGCGTATCCGTCAAGGCAATCAGGTCATCATAACGTCGGTCGCAGGTGCCGATCTTACGCTCGCGCAGCGCCTCGCCGCATATGATCCTGCGCGTCATGGCGGCGAGGCAATGGCACTGACAGAAAGTTTGGGGGCCGAGCCTTGGTGGCCAAAGTTGCAAAACCACCCGCGAAAAGGTGCTCTGCATGGGTACCGGATCGGCAAGGCATCATCTGGATCGATTGCAATCCGCACGTCGGGCGCGAAATGCGCGACGTTCATCCGTTTCTGGTGCTTTCCCCAAAAAGCTTCAACGAGAAAACCTCGCTCGTCATCTGCCTTCCTATGACCACCGCTGAATACAACGCTGATAATTCATTTGCTGTTGCCGTGGGTGTCGCGAAAGGTAGCAAAGCGGGTGAAACAAGCTATGTGCTTTGCCACGAACCAAAATCATTTGACTTGCGTTTACGTTGGGCGCGGGCGCATCCGCATCCGTTGATGGCGCTATCGGCTGCGCTGTTCACGCAAGTACGTGAGAGGCTGAACTAGATTGTTCAGTTGAATTGAAGTAAGTAAATGCGAGCATCTGATTTGTCGTAATTTTGCCAGCCGTCCAAGCTAAAATCATAATTGGAATCAGCGTTGAATTAGTACTGCTACAACAATCGTAGTGCCCGTTACGCGGTCTTTGGCGACAATCTTTCGCCCTCATTTCGTTGTTGGCCGAGAGCCCCAGCCTTTCGGCGACTCACTTCCCCCAACAGCGTCGCCAGCTCAGCGCCACGCCACGCTGCTCTTGTAATGCGACACGTGTTGCAAACTGCCAACTGGCCACTGAAAAATACATAAGCTCTGCTGAACGGGACGAGCAAATCACTTTTGTGATTTTTTAAATGGAGA
>JANMQR010000305.1:0-5384 GCA_031370625.1 Burkholderiales bacterium
CTATCTCGGCGGCAGCGAACCCGCCACCTGGAACGCCGCCGCATCGATCAACGCACCGTTGGTACAGATCGAACTCATTTAGGCGGCCCATGTAAAACAAAATCTCACATCCATCTATGAGAAAATGCAAAAACACAAAGAATCCGGGGCCGACCTGGTTTCGACGTGGGCATCAAAGCAGAACCGTGCATACCGAGGGGTGGTCACCTCGTAAATACAACCGCAAACATATAGTCGCAAACGACGAAAACTACGCTCTAGCCGCTTAATACCGGCTGGACTCTGCACCGGTGGGCCTCAACGCCGGGCTTAGCAATAAGCAGCAGAGTCATTAACGAGGATCGCTTCATGTCGGGTCACTTGGCATGAAGTTAAATTTAGGTGGCCCGCTTCTCACCAGCCCGCCCCTTGGCGTGTGGGAGGTCAGAACTAAATATGGGGATCTAAGTATGTAGAGCGGCCTGTAGAGGGCTTGCGGACGGCGGTTCGATTCCGCCCGGCTCCACCAACAAACGACAACGCCACCCAGCTTCATCGGGTGGCGTTGTCGTTTATTGATTGTAATTGGACGAAATCGAATCGCCGTCCGGTACGGACGGGGGACGTAGGCGGGATTTCGGCGAGCACAGCTCGCCGCCGCCGAAGTCCGAGCGCCCTACCGGACGCGAGGTGGCTTTTGCAGCTTCATCGCAAAAGGATTCCGCCGTTTCCACCAAACGCCACCCAGCTTCATCGGGTGGCGTTGTTGTTTGTTGATCGAATTTGTGGGAATCGAAACCGTCGGAGATTCTCGTCGGCTCCAACAACTCACAATTGCAATACCGCACCAGCAAGCTGATGTAAAACGAAGTCTCCGGCACGCGCCTCAATTAGCAGTTCATCCCAATCATTTGGCGGATTTCCGCCCTCAAGCATCTTGGCAAAGATTCGGTAGGCGTCGTTGCTGCTCTCGTATGCTCGTTTGGTGCCCTCATCATTTACCCATGCGTAAACGATAACCTTACTCGGCGCGTGGTAGCGGAAGAACAGTCGATACTGCTGGAAAAACTTTGCACGGAACCAATGTCTGTGGCCCTCGCCTAGCGTGCTGCCTTGCCGGTATTCAACTCGAGTTGGATCTTGCGGAATTACTTCAAACGCCAGCTTTGTTATTGCAGCCAACCGCTTGGCAGAGTTTTTTTTGCTGAATCCAGCAGGATCTTTTTGCTTTAGCCCTTCGACTTGCCGAATCAACAGCTCAAGCTGTGCCAGAAATAGCGGGTGGGCGAAGATCGTCCAACCATTGAAGATCAAGTTAGCGGACTGACTTCCGCTCATTCATCATCTGCCGAGAGCACAGTATCAAGGTCGACTTCGATACCACCGACGAGCGAATGAATGCGCTGTAGCAATGCTGCATCAATTGTTCGGAGTCGTTCTGGATGGGTTTCAATATCACGAGCCAGGAATGCCAAAAAGGACGTGAGCACTGGATCGTTTTCATCAATGGCTTCTGCTCGGGAAAGCACCACTTCGCCGCCAGGACGAATCGTATAGTGAATTTTATCTCGCTTAGTCAGCTTGAGAGCACGACGAACCGTTTCCGGTACCGTAGTCTGGTAGCGATCAGTGAGGGTAGATTCGACTTCGAGAGTAGTAGCCATCACTTGATCCTGTAGGTAAAGTAAATACAGATAGATGGTAATGCAATCCCATTACTACGTCAATGCAGTAGAAGAGCGAATATGTTCGCAGAATAGAGCGGGCATAAGAACGCTATGCCATTTACAAGCTAACAATTGGGTGTAAATGCGCCACTTTATGGTTATTGGGTGTAAATGGGTGTAGTATTGAATGTATGTTCCAAACCAACACCATCCAAATCACCCCCGAAATACTAGCGTTGGTCGCCAGTATCGACGAATTCAAAGGTGCATGGCGCGCATTGGGCACGTTGGCACCTGAACGGCTTGCCGCCTTGAAGCGGGTTGCGACTATCGAGAGCATCGGCTCTTCCACGCGTATAGAGGGCAGCAAACTGACCGACCGCGAGATTGAGCAGCTCCTATCAAAGCTGGAAATCAAGTCGTTCTCAACGCGCGATGAGCAGGAAGTGGCTGGGTACGCTGAGGTAATGGATTTAGTGTTTACCTCATGGCCAGACATCACGTTGACCGAGAATCACATCAAGCAGCTGCATCGCGATTTACTGGCACATAGCGAGAAGGATGCGCGGCATCGGGGTAATTACAAAACCAACTCCAACAGCGTTGTCGCATTTGACGAAAACGCGGTGCAGATTGGAATCGTATTTGAAACCGCATCGCCTTTTGACACACCACGATTGATGAGTGAACTTCTTGAATGGATACAAGATGAACTACAGGCAAAAAAACTGCATCCGCTTTTATTAATTGCGCTGTGGGTGGTCGTTTTTCTTGAGATTCATCCAATCCAGGACGGTAATGGACGATTAAGTCGCGCGCTCACGACACTGCTTCTGCTTCAAGCGGGCTACGCTTATGTGCCTTACAGTTCGCTGGAAAGTGTTATTGAGCAAAGCAAGGAAGCGTATTACCTCGCACTGCGTCAAACACAAGGCACCATTCGAACAGATTCGCCGAACTGGCAACCGTGGCTAGTCTTTTTCCTGCGCTCACTGGCCGAGCAAGTGCGTCGATTAAATATAAAAATCGAACGTGAAAAATTGGTGCTCGCTCCCTTGCCAATATTGTCGTTGCAAATTGTTGAGTTTGCCCGGGAGCATGGCCGCATCACAATGGGTGACGCCATACGTTTAACGGGTGTGAGTCGAAATACGCTCAAACAACATTTTCGCGCACTAGCCGAGCAAAACCATCTGACGCAGCAAGGCGGAGGGCGTGGTGTTTGGTACGAGATAAAATAATGCGTAATGAAATACGGAGAATAGCTGGCCAACGATGGCACTGAAACCTGAACTCGATTCATTGCAAGCGCTTCAAACCGAGAACGCCCGCCTGATTGCGCTGTTGGAAACCAATGGCATTGATTGGCGATTGCCCGCGCCGAATACATCACCACACGTTGAGCCAGAAACTTCTCTATCTACCGCTGAAAAAGTAGCGCTGTTCCGTCGGCTATTTCGCGGTCGCACTGATGTCTACCCCATTCGCTGGGAGAGTAAGACCAGCGGCAAATCAGGCTACGCGCCTGCCTGCGCAAACGAGTGGCGGGCAGGTGTATGCGAAAAACCTCGCATCAAGTGTTCGGATTGCAGCAATCGGTTATTGATTCCCGTGTCGGACTCAATCACCTTTGACCACTTGTCGGGCAAGCACACCATTGGCATTTATCCACTGCTAGCCGATGACACCTGCTATTTCCTGGCCGTTGATTTTGATGAAGCTGATTGGCGTAACGATGCCAAAGCATTTGCCGATTCATGCGAGCAATTAGGCGTGCCCGTCGCATTAGAAATTTCACGTTCCGGCAATGGCGCACACGCATGGATATTTTTCTCGCAAGCGGCATCGGCGCGTGATGCAAGACGTTTGGGAAGTGCTGTCATAAGCTACACGTGCGCTCGCATTCGGCAGCTGCAGTTGAGATCATACGACCGATTGTTCCCCAATCAAGATACGATGCCCAAGGGAGGATTTGGCAACCTGATCGCGCTGCCTTTGCAAAAAAAGCCACGAGAAAATGGGCACAGCGTTTTTGTTGATGCGGACTTGCGACCTCACGGTGACCAGTGGGCGCACCTGGCAACTATTTCGCAAATGTCACCGCATGACATTGAGCCAACCATACTTCGCGCAACAGGTAATGCCCATCCACTCGATGTGACATTCATCGACGACGAAGATTTAGCGACGCCGTGGAAACGACAAGTCATCATCACCCAAAAGTTATCGGCTACGATGCCGCAAGCGCTTACCGTAACGCTGGGCAATCTCGTTTATTTTGAAAAAGCATCATTGCCGCAAACACTCGCCAATCGTTTGATTCGCCTCGCCGCTTTTCAAAATCCTGAATTCTACAAAGCGCAGGCAATGCGCATGTCGGTGTGGGACAAACCCCGCGTGATCGGCTGCGCTGAAAACTATCCGCTGCACATCGCACTGCCGCGTGGCTGTCTGGATGCTGCACAGGAACTGCTGCGCGAAAACGGTATTTACTATGACGTAAAAGATGAGCGATTTGTGGGCGAGCCACTTGACGTGAGCTTCATCGGGACGCTACGACCCGACCAAGAGATCGCCATCGCCGCTATGCTGCAACACGACGCTGGCGTAATGTGCGCGCCTACCGCTTTCGGCAAGACCGTTGCTGCCGCCGCAATGATCGCGCAACGTGGCGTGAACACGCTCGTACTCGTGCATCGAACAGAATTACTCAAACAGTGGCAGGCGCGACTGCACGCCTTTCTTGGTACGGGTATGAGCATTGTTGGCACCATAGGCGGTGGCAAGGCAAAACCGAGTGGCGCAATTGATATTGCAGTGATGCAATCGCTGTCGCGCGGTGGCGAAGTGAACGCGTTGGTGGAGAACTATGGGCACGTTATTGTCGATGAATGCCATCACATTGGTGCTGCATCATTCGATGCGATTTTGAAACGCGTCAAAGCGAAATATGTGCTTGGCCTGACCGCCACACCAATCCGTCGCGATGGTCAGCAGCCGATTATTTTTATGCAGTGTGGCCCCATCCGCCACACCGCGGCAAAACCTGCAAACGCGCCGCACGATCTTGAAGTGATTCCGCAACGACGAAACGCACAAATAAACTTGGCGCAAGACGCCAGAATTCAGGATGTATTCCAGCATATTGCCAACGATGATGATCGGACAGCAGCAATTGCAACCGAGATCGAAAGCGCCTTCAAGCAGGGCAGAAAAGTGCTGGTGCTGACTGAGCGCACCGAGCATCTAAATGCAATTGAGAGCGCACTCAAAAACAACATCGCATCATTATTTGTATTGCATGGCAGGCTAGCGAAGAAACAACGATCCGCGTTAATAGCGTCGCTCGATGCGGTGCCACCCGATGCACCTCGCGTTTTGCTGGCAACCGGCAAGCTGGTCGGCGAAGGCTTTGACCATCCGCCACTAGACACGTTGATTCTGGCGATGCCGGTCTCGTGGAAAGGAACACTGCAACAATACGCTGGCCGCCTACATCGTGAGCACGCCACTAAAACGGACGTGCGCATCGTCGACCTTGTGGACACCGGACATCCGGCGCTCATGCGAATGTGGGATAAGCGTCAGCGTGGGTATAAAGCGATGGGCTATCGAATCGCGGATTCATCCACGCTGGCGTGAGCTTAACTTGAGACCATTACCCGCCGAGAAAATCATTAGAATTAGAAAAGTGAACCCCAATACCAGCGGGCATCTTGAGGCATAAATGCCTCAAGA
>JANMQR010000362.1:0-4505 GCA_031370625.1 Burkholderiales bacterium
CCGCCTTCGACCAACGCTCGCTCTCCACTTTCAACACCGCTGCAAACGCTTCGGTGCCTAGATGCGCCGGGTCAGCACCTTGCGCGATCATACGGGTTCGGATTTCGGGTGATTCAAGTGCGTCTTTAAAAGCTTGCGCGAGTTTCGCGACCACATCTTTGGGCGTTGCAACGGGTGCGAGGACGCCATAGAAACCAACCACTTCAAAATTTTTCACGCCAGCCTCACTCATCGTTGGCACATCTGGCAAGGCAGTATTACGCTCTGGGCCAGTGACGGCGAGCGCGCGAACTTTGCCTGCTTTGACGTATTGCGAAACTTGCGGAATCGATTCCGCCATGAATTGGACCTGACCGCTAAGCAAATCGGTGAACGCCGGCGCGGTGCCTTTGTAGGGTACGTGGACGATATTGACTGCCGTGGCGAGTTTGAACATTTCGGGCACCAAATGCGAAATGCCGCCATTACCGGCTGATCCATAATTAAGTTTGCCGTCGTTTTTCTTGGCATACGCAATAAATTCAGCGAGCGTTTTTACCGGCACATCGTTGTTCACCACCATTGCCAACGGTTGTTGCGCGGTGCGCGCGATGGGCACGAAATCACGCAGCGTGTCGTAGCCGATTTTTGTGTAGAGCGAGGGATTGATCACCATCGTGCCGGTGTTGGCGACCAGCAATGTGTAACCGTCGGCGGGCGACTTTGCTACAAACTCAGCACCTATAGTGCCGCCGGCGCCGGGCTTGTAATCCACGATTACCGGCTGACCAAGCGACTGTTGCAGCTTATCAACCAGCAATCGCGCGTGCGTATCCAGCGGCCCGCCGGGCGGGAAACCGACGATGAGTTTGATCGGTTTATCGGGGAAAGCAGCGTGCGTAAAAAAAGACGTTGAGATGAGAACAAAGGCAACGAGTAAGCGGCATAGTTTCATGGGATTTTTTGTAGGTTAAAAATTATGGGAAGGCCATTGCTACTCGTGTTGAAGATCAGTTTGCGGCATCCGTCTCATTCGCCGCATCAATTTCATCGGCAGTTTCAAGCAGCGAGCCCACGGCGCGTTCGAACAACGGAGACGTTTCGAGGAAACGTGCGCGACCAATGCGCAGCAACCAGCGGAACAGCCTGACGCTGATAATTGATGGCTTCGGTCGATCTTCTATGGTCAGAACAAGGCTTGCCTCATTAGGGCTGACCCAATTGAGCTTGGCGACGCTTGCTTGACCGTAAAGGTTAATCTCAATGGCAACACCCGATTTGAGGCGCGCCAAGACATCTTCAGTTGAATTGATTGCGTCTTCCGCTGCGGCGCGCTCGGCAGCGACACGCGCCAGGATCACATCTGACGTGCTCGCGAACCTACTTGCTTCGCTGCTTGCTTGATCACTCGCCTCTGCAACTGGGGCAGCGCCATCAGCGGATTTAATCGGATTGAAATCCGAATCGAACATATCATCAATGACGTTGATATCAACTTTCAATTCGCGAATCGCGTCCGCCAAAAGCGCCGGACTAAATTCAGGAATCTTGGCCGGAGCAGCTGGTGCATTAGGTGCATCAGGCTCATCCGGGTTGGCGGGCAAGGTCATGTCCAGTCGCACATCGAATTCTGAATTGCCCATAAATGCCGCAAAGCGGTCGCGAATAAATGATAGCGGCGGCACCGTACCGATTAAATTGACTGCACGCAGCGCGCGCGTGTGGCTATCAATTAACCAGCCCAAAAAATCCTGCTGTTGCTGCAAATCCCATTCGAGAATGGTCATGCCCTCACGCATGGTGGCCAAAATACCCGGCAGCATTTTGATCAGCGCTTTACGATCAACCTCGGCGACTTTTGGCGCGATGCTCCAGATAAGATCCGGCACCATTGAACGATAGTGATTTGAATCCGCAACATCGATGCGCCCTGCCCGTTCCACCACGTGCGCCCAGGTGTGGACGATAAAATGATGCAGCTTTGGATCGATTTTAAGAATCGATAAGCCGTCCGCAATCATCGAGGTAATGCGCGCGAATTGCAGCGTTCTGCTTTCCACGCTCTCCATTGCCAGCACAGCACGCTCGACATCCTCGTCAACAGTCCGCAATTCGCGCGCGACAAATTGATCAAATTCGTCCAGGACCTGCGCAAACAATTCCACCCGCTCTTCGGTATCTGCCAGCAGCACTTCTACAATGCGGCAAATCTCGGCCGTCAGATGTTTTCCACTCGGGTCAACCTGCCTTAGACTGAGCGAAATCGAGCCGATGCGGTTAACCAGCATCCGCGCGGGATGGCTCTTGTGTGTGAAAAAGGTTGGATCGCGCAGCGCGGTTTTGAGCACCAAAAATTGCAGGCGGCCCAACTGTGCGCGCACTTCGGCGGGCACATCGGTGTCGCGCAAAATAAATTCAAACAGCATCGCGACGATATCGATCGCCATCCGTTCCTGCACCGCATCGGTAAGCTCGCTTAACTGTGGCCGCTGCTCCATGATGAGATTACGGATACTGCCGTCGGCCAGAATCATCTCTTCGCCGGAAGGTGTCTCTTCGCGCATCAGACCATGTAGCGAACGCGTTAATCGCGCGCTGGAAATCGCAGTCGCCGGCCCATCAAATTGAGCCCCATCATCGCGTGGCGCTGCAACGCTATCGATACCGGTTAAAAACGCGCGCCGCAATACCCCACCTGCGCGCTCACCCGTGGACAACCATGCGGGTGCAGGCTGAGCGCCTTCGCGGGGCGCGCCGGTAGCAGACCCAATCGAGCTGGCCGGGCCGTTGCCGACGTTGCTCGTTGCACCATAGCCACTGGCCGGGCCCACATTCGCCGCCCCATCACTAGCTTGGCCAGCCGCTGCGCTGGCGGTACGCGATGAGCCACGCACCCAATCAATCAGACGATCAATGCGTCGCTGCGATTGAACCTGCTGCGCCTGCACCTGACGGCGCGCCTCAGCCTGAAACTGCGCCTGCGCCTCGGCTTGTGCCTCGGCCTGTGCGTGGATAGCGGCCTGTGCCTGCGCCAATGCATCTTGCGGACCGCGACCGGGCTGATAACCGATCATGGGTTCGATTCGCTTGTCCGCGTCGCCCGATTTAGAATTCGGCCCCTCTTCGGGGTTCACGCCGGTTGTCGAATTTGGACCGTGTTCGGCGCTCTTACGAATTTTCAGGCGCAATTCTGCGGCAATACCATGATGCGACAACAGCTCATTGAGCCCGCTGTAAATGTCGCTCACCCGGAAAATCAGACATTCGCAAAGCTGATCAATTAGCGTCAGCGTGATATCCGGCTGCACTTCGAGCATCTCGGCGGATTTGCCGATACTGCGCGACAGGACATACGGCCGAAACGGATTTTCGCGTTCCTTGATATTCTCCTGCTCAAACAATAACGCAACTCGAATATTCAGATCGCGCAATTCTTCATCAGCTTCATCACGAAACAGCTGCGTGATATTGTCGATGCGTAATTCGTCTTCAAAGCTGGAAACATCAACCAAACTTAACGTTGATGCCTTCACCTTTATCGCACCAGTGTTAAGTTGTCGAAATGTGCTGTAAGCGGTTTGAAAGCCACGGTTGAGCAGCTGCTCCAGATTGCGCACCGCGAGCGCCTTAAGCTGTGCATTGCGGGTCGTCAGTACGGTACGCGCATCGAGAAACCGGCGCTCATCTGCTGACGAGCGCGATTGGTCCGCCTTGTTAAACAGCACCGTCACCGAACGATCAATGACCGGCTGCAACGACGCCGTAAACGAACGTAAAAAATGGTCCCGCGTGGCAGCGAGTAAATCATTGCGATCCATGGCACCCTTATTTGTGCGCGCTGAGCGTAAAGTAATCGCGCGCAATCCCCTCATGTAGAAAGTGGCGTTGCTGTTTTCCACAAGTATAGCGAGGCTGGAAAGAAACTGTTACGCCAGTAGCATAAAAAGTGATGTGCGTGCCTATCGTTGCCTTTGCTATTATTTATCCATAACCGGCTAGGAGAATTCAATGTTGCAAGGATTACGTACTGTGATTTACCACGTGGCTGATCTAGCCGCCGCCGCCACTTTTTATACCGCTGTGGTTGGGCACGCGCCGTACTTCAACGAGCCGTTTTATGTCGGATTCAACGTCGGCGGCTACGAGCTGGGCCTGCTGCCGGACGGTGATGGCGTCGCAACCTACTGGGGTACCAACGATATTGTCGCCGAGCACGCCAGGCTAATTTCGCTGGGCGCGCGCACAAAAGATGCCATCACAGATGTCGGCGATGGAATCAAAACCGCCACAATGATTGATCCGTTTGGCAATGTGGTGGGGATTATTGAGAATCCGCATTTCTCACTTGAGACTGCTAGCAGCCTGTCGGACTTAAAGAATCGATGCGAAAAATGAGCTGGGCGAGGGCGGATTTTCACGCTTTTCAAGCCAATGGTTGTTCCCTTGGCGTAGAAAAGCGGGGAAATCTGTACCGTCCAGATCATTTTGCAGCCGATTTTCTTTAAGTCCGACAGGCTGCTAGGTAA
>JANMQR010000394.1:0-6405 GCA_031370625.1 Burkholderiales bacterium
GCAGGCTCGTTGGCGCAGGGCATGAGCACATTGCATGAAGACAGCGCGTTCCGGTTCATTGCCGAAGGCGGCTTGAAAGCAACTGAGCGCCACGGCGGCTTGATGGGTGACGTTGATTTCAACACATGGGTCACGATGTCGATTCAACGCGCCACCGATAACGTCAATAGCCGTCTGGGCGACGGACTTGCATTTTTGGCGACCGTTGGTTCAACCTCACCATTCGTGGGATTGTTCGGTACGGTTTGGGGTATCTACCACGCGCTGGTCGCAATCGGCCAATCGGGCCAATCATCGCTAGATAAAGTAGCCGGCCCAATCGGTGAAGCGCTAATCATGACCGCTATCGGCTTGGCTGTTGCTGTGCCAGCGGTGTTGTCATATAACTGGCTCATTCGCCGCAACAAAACAGCGATGGAACAAGTGCGCGCATTTAGTTCAGATTTGCATTCCGTGTTGATGAGCCAAGGCAGCAAAGCCAAGTAATTTGGTTTGCTCTCGGGACAATTTACTCACTTCGCCAATTCATCGTTGCGCAGTTTCGGCCAAATGGGCGTGCGCAATGGTGATGAAGGCAAAAGAATTATGAGCAGGAGCTTCACATGGCAATGAGCATTGGTTCAGATGGTGGTGACGAAGAGGTGATTTCGGCGATCAATACAACGCCCCTGGTGGACGTTATGTTGGTGCTGTTTATTATTTTCTTGATTACGTCACCCATCGTGTTGCAGACACTGAAGGTGAAACTCCCTGAAGAAAAGAACGTTGTCACCATTACCAAGCCTGAAAATATTGTAATTTCGGTAGGCAAAGACGGTGATATCTATTGGGACATGCAGCTTATTGCGGACTCTGATGCACTATTCGAAAAAATGAAAGTGGCCGCGGTGAAAATCCCTCAACCTGAGATCCATATTCGCGGCGATGGCAATGCGCGCTATGAATCAATCGGACGGGTAATTTACACGGCACAGCGCGCGAGCATATTGAAGGTCGGTTTCATCACCGAGCCGCCACCCTTGAATCAGTAAAGCAATTTGGCGCGCGCGTTTCTGTGCAATCCGAATAGCGATGCCAGCTAGATATAACGCAATTACTGCTCCGCAAAATCAATAATTTGCGTGGCTAAAGGATAAAACTATGAGCATGTCAGTCGGTTCAGGCGATCCCAATAAAGAACTCGAACCCATGATGGAAATTAACACCACGCCGTTAATCGACGTGATGTTGGTTTTGATTATCATGATGATTATTACCATCCCGCCGCAGACGCATGCGGTGAAGTTGAATATGCCGATTAACAACAACGCACCGCCACCCTTGAAAGAGCCGGTAGTGGTTAAGATTGACATCGACTTTGATGGCACTGTGTTGTGGGACGCGGTACCTGTCGCAGGCCGACAAGAGTTGGAAGATAAACTTAAGGTGGTTGCCGCACAGACGGAACAGCCCGAAGTGCATGTCCGTCCTAATAAGCTGGTTGAGTACAAATCAGTGGCAATGGTAATGGCATCGGCACAGCGTTTGGGTGTAACCAAGATGGGCATAGTCGGCAACGAGCAATTCGTTAAGTAAATGGATATTCAAGAAACGCGGCTTTGTGCCGCGTTTCGTCTTTTGAAAGCCGAATATTTCAAAAGACCGCGAAGACGCGGCACAATAGGGTTCGTCATCTGATTGTTGGGCTGCCTCGTTATCTAATTTATTGATCCATTTCGTAATCTAGTATTCAGTTTTCTGTGGAATTTCATTCATGACTAAAGCCGGTTTTTTTCAGCAAGTTCGCACCGTAATCGCAATTGCAGCGCTTGCCGCCGCGACCTCATCACTGACTTTAATCAGCCCCGCCGCTTTCGCTCAGGGCGTGCGGCCAGAAATCGGCAAGCCACTGCAGGCCGCGCAAGAATTAATCCGCGCGAGCAAATTCAAGGAAGCACTGGCAAAGATTCGCGAAGCAGAGGCGGCGGGCGGTCGAACGGCTCAAGAAAATTATTTGATCGACAGTATGCGTGGATCGGCCGCGTCGGGCGCGGGCGATAGCGCCACGGCAATACGCTCTTTCGAAGCGGTAATTGCATCGGGTAAAGCGCCGGCCAGCACACAATTGAAGATGATTGAAGCTCTGGTGGGACTGCATTACAGCGCACGCGAATATCCGGCCGCGATCCAAGCGGCGAATCGCTATTTTCGCGAAGGCGGGAGCGGCGGACAGGTTCGCACCCTGCTGATCCAATCCTATTTCCAGAGTGGCGATTTTGCGAATACAGCTAAAGAATCTTTGGCCGATATTCAAGCTGACCAAAAGGCGGGACGCACGCCATCTGAAGAAAAGCTCCAGCTGCTTGCCAACGCGTATTTGCGCCAGAAAAATACATCCGGCTACATCTCGACGATTGAAAAATTGTTGAACTACTATCCTAAAAAATCGCTTTGGGCCGATGTCGTTTCGCGCCTTCAAAACAAGCCGGGCTTCGCAGATCGCCTTTCCCTCGATGTCTATCGTCTCAAGTTTGCAACGGGCAATCTAAGCACATCCGGCGACTACATGGAAATGGCGCAGTTAGCACTCCAAGCCGGATACCCTTCGGAAGCGAAGAAGATTGTCGATGAAGGCTACACATCCGGTGTACTCGGCAAGGGTGCGGAAGCAGATCGCCAAAAGCGTCTGCGCGACCTCACCGAAAAACAAGTAGCGGAGAATCAAAAGGCGATTGCTTCGGGTAAAGAAGAAGCAGAAGCCAACGCGGCCAGAACCGGTGATGCTTTGGTTACACTGGGCTACAATTTTGTGACCGGCGGGCAAGCTGCAAAGGGCATTACCATGATCGAGGCTGGCATCAAAAAAGGCAATTTAAAGCGGGGCGAGGACGCCAAACTTTTACTTGGAATTGCCCAGATTCAAGCAGGCCAAAAAGCGAAGGGAATGCAAACGCTCAGGGACGTCAAGGGCACCGACGGCACTAACGATCTTGCCAATCTTTGGGTGATTTTTGCGCAGAGGCAAGGCGCAGCTTAATCCAGGTGAATAAGTTGCATGCTCTACACTCGCTCCGCATTGGTTAATAGCGCCCGCCACTCATGAAGCAGTACCAAGACTTGATGCGCCATGTGCTTGAACATGGCGTGAAAAAATCCGACCGCACCGGAACCGGTACCCAGTCAGTATTTGGCTATCAGATGCGCTTCGATCTTAACGAGGGTTTCCCGCTCGTTACCACCAAAAAAATGCATCTGAAGTCGATCATTCACGAACTGCTTTGGTTCTTGAAGGGTGATACGAATGTTCGCTATCTCAAAGAGAATGGCGTCACCATTTGGGATGAATGGGCAGATGCAGATGGCGATTTAGGGCCGGTCTACGGCTATCAGTGGCGCTCTTGGCCTACGCCTGATGGCGGGCATATCGATCAGATCGCGGAGCTGCTAAAACAGCTCCAAACCAATCCAGATTCGCGTCGCCTAATCGTGTCGGCGTGGAATGTCGCCGACATTCCTAAAATGGCATTAGCACCGTGTCACGCCCTTTTCCAATTTTATGTAGCCGACGGCAAACTGTCTTGTCAGCTCTATCAGCGCAGCGCAGATATTTTTCTCGGCGTCCCGTTCAATATCGCGTCATACGCACTCCTGACGATGATGATCGCTCAAGTGGCAGGGCTTAAATTAGGCGATTTCGTACACACACTCGGCGATGCGCATCTTTACTCCAATCACCTAGAGCAAGCACGCGAGCAACTGTCCCGTGACTGTCGTGCCTTGCCAATCATGACACTCAATAGCACCGTCAAAAATATTTTCGACTTCAGCTTCGATGATTTTGTGCTGAGCGGCTACGCGCCGCATGCCGCGATCAAAGCACCCATTGCAGTTTAATCACTACTGGCATTCGTCATGCTGTCACTAATCGTTGCGATGGCGAAAAACCGCGTCATCGGTTATGAAAATAAAATGCCGTGGCACTTACCTGCCGAGCTTGCGTATTTCAAGCGCATCACCACCGGCCATCCAATCATCATGGGTCGGAAAACGTTTGAATCAATCGGTCGGCCGCTGCCAAACCGACGCAACATTGTGGTCAGTCGGAATACCAGTTTTCATTCGCCGGGTGTCGAAGTAGCCAACTCACTCGAAACCGCATTAGCACTTTGCGCGAAAGAAAACCCGTTCGTCATCGGTGGCGCATCTTTGTACGCGGAGGCACTTGCCATCACGCAAAAGCTGTACATCACAGAAATTGATGCTGATTTAGTCGGCGATACTTTTTTTCCGCCCATCGATAATTCCGTGTGGAAAGAAGCGTCACGCGAAGTGCGCTCGAACGACGAAAAAAATATTTACGATCTGCAATTTGTGGTCTTGCAGCGCCGCTAGGGCAGACGTTTAACGCTAACGCAGACGTTTAGCGCTGGCGCAAACGTTCACGCAAATAACCCAGATGCGCAATCAATGAAACGCTGACTGCGAGCGCTAGCCACGGCCACGGTGCGCCTACCAGTGCCGCACGAAGTGCCAGCACCAAGCAGGCGCCCGGCAGCAGCATCCAAAACACCGCGCGCGGCGTAAAGCCACGGTTGGTTTTGCGCTGGTATAAAACGAGCACGATAGCTTCAAGCGCCATAAACGCCAACATAATATCGGCGATCAAGCCAGTCGAGAAAAGCGCTGCCATGCCGACTCCAATTGCACTACGATTGCGCACCAATTAATGACTAAAGCAGAATCGGGAAACCCGCCTTACCAATATCTAAACACTAGCATGGGCGGGCGTTTTGAGCACTTTTTGCCCCAAACAGCGCACCAGCGATAGGGTTCATACATTCATTTGCCCGTAAACCATCGCGCAAGCTCGCCGAAAAATTTATTCGGCCAATAGATTATTCATCTCCAATTGAACAAGAAACGGCGTCAATAATCGCCGGACAAGGCGTCTTTACTGGCTTTTTCCGCACTCAGTAATTTGCGTCGGGTGCGCTTGAGCGCGTACGCCACCGCTAGCACCACGACGGGAATAGCGATGCCCACGGCAATGTCCGGCTGCACCCGCAACCCCGCTGATTGCAAAGCTTTCGCGCCAAATCCGACAATGCCGACCACATAGTAAGTGATCGCCGCAATCGATAGCCCTTCAACCGTTTGTTGCAGCCTCAATTGCAGCCGAGCTCTGCGCTCCATTGACGCTAGCAATGCCTGATTTTGTTTCTCGCGGACAATATCGACGCGGGTCGATAACAAACTGCTGGTCTGGGCAATGCGTTCTGATAAATCGCGCAGCCGCTGCGACACTGTCGCACTGGTAGCCACGGCAGGTGCTAGTCGGCGCGTCATAAACTCGTTGATGGTTTGTACGCCCGGCAATCGTCGCTCGCGTAGCTCGCTAATGCGCGTTGTCACCAGTTCGTAATACGCGCGACTGGCTCCAAACCGAAACTGGCTAAACGCCAGCGCGCTTTCCACTTCAGCCGCAAGTTTGATGAGCTCCGTGAGCTGCGCTTCATCGCCGCCTGAGCCGGTCGAAATTGAGTCGGTTACTTTGGCCAGCGCACGTTCAACAGTCAGTGCTTGTGGTGCTTGCCGACGCGCAATCGGTAACGCCAATAGCGCGAGCATCCGATATGCCTCGATCTCGAAAAAGCGCTGCAGCATGCGACCCGCCTGGCTGGGCGATAAATTGCGATTGATCATCACAAATCGCGAGTAACCGTCGTTATGGATTTTAAAATCTGTATACGCCACGCCAACGCCCTCGCCAATATCAGCGCCCACGGGTGTATTCCCCGCGAACGCCACTTCGAGCTCAGCGTCTGATAGCGGTCCGCCACCGGCCATCAGTTCGGCATGGGCGGCCACGATGCGAAGGCCGGGAATGCCGTCGAGCCAACCATCCGGCAAGTAGCCCGCGGCTGGCTCGCTAAAAGGAGCCAGGCTAAGATTGGGTATAAAAAATGTATAGCCTGAAAATTCGCTATGACGTTCCCACTTCAGCAGAACTTGGCCAATCCTTGCGTTAAAGTGAGTGGCACCCTCAACCGGCGGCGACACAGCGTAACGCGCGCATAGGGCAATCAAATGGGCCAACTCCACGACCCTGTCTTCAGGCGCAATCAAGACCGCGACGTAGCTTGCACGGGAGGGGGTTTGCAGCTCAACCGGCGGGCGCGCGTGAACTTCAGCCGCAAGAGCAAATCGGTCTGGATGATCGGTCAATCGTTGGGCCATTTTTTGTCAGAGCTGAGTATTTTTAAACGCCGGATTCAAATACCAACAAACGGCGCATTCATTTGCACAATTGCCCAGTTTAGTATCGATGCGAAACTAACCCAGAGCAAATAGGGTAGGAGCAGCCAGCTTGCCGGTTTTGACAAGGGGTACAGAAAGTACATTAGAGCTGCGATAGAAAGCCATAAA
>JANMQR010000003.1:0-11469 GCA_031370625.1 Burkholderiales bacterium
CCCGCACCCGCACCCGCACCCGCACCCGCGCCTGCGCCTGCTCCACCGGTCGCAGCGCCTGCTGTAGCGCCTGCTACAGCGCCCACAGGAACCGTTGCGCCAGCCGTCAGCACCAAATAAACCATAACAGCACCACGCGCATTCTTTTGTCCCGGCTGGCTGAAGACCAGCGGCCGGGCGCTGAGCGATGACGCACAAATATATGAAGTCAAAAATTCTAAAGGGAGCTTTTCTTGGGTAACTACAGTCTCGCGCTGGAAAGCGCGCGGAAGTCATTTGTTATGGTTGTCGCACTGCTGTTGGTTGGCGGCTGCGCGGCACCACAGAAGAAATATGAGCGGGTTCAGGATGCATATCTGCAAAGCAGCGGTGGGCCGGTTGTCGTGGTTGACGTTTGCGTTTTTCAAGATGCGATTGGCGATGCTGATGATTACCATATGGTCACTGAAAGTAAATTGGGCGCTGAGCGCATCGCCGAAGTTGTTCGCGAATACCTTCTTGAAAAAAGTGTGCCTGTAAAAGCAATGCTTGTTCCGTATGCGTGCGGCGTAATTGGTACCAAGGGCAATGAGCCGCAACTTGCTCGTCTGGATTTAACGTCGCCTGCGCTGATGACGAAACGTCCATTCGCACCTTCGGACGAAATTGCCGGAAACGAGCCGCTGATTGATGCGCTAAATGTGCTGGCAACCAGCGGTTACGAACGAGCGCTCACCGAGAGCATCGCGGCAATTTCTCGCGGCAGAGGGCAGCAACTTCCGCCGATGAAGATACAAACGCCCGAAGAGGTCAAGGCAGCAGCTGCGCTGGTTCGCACGGCCTTGAAGGCAGATAGTCTTATCTACTTTAGCGTACAGGGATACTCTCAGTCCGGCGGCAAAGCCTTCGCAATGGGCACCGGCAGGGTACTCGTCGGTTTGGCGACAGGTCTTGCCACTGGAATTGCGTTCATACCAGGTGGCACGACAGATGGAAGTCTATTTACCGCGGCAGCTTTTGACCTGAAAGACGGCGAAATAATGCGATCAAGTGCATCGCGTGGCCTGGGCGATCCGAAAAAGCCTGATGTCGTGTCTGACAAGCGATTTGTCGTTCCTGTGCTCCATGGCTTACTGCATCGCGAAGTAACAGCGGTTGCAGGAACCGAGACAGGAAAGGCAAAAGTGGATTGATCTGAAAGTCGTTTACAACTATTCTTCGAAAGAAAAACATGCACAAAATTAGTTTGCTCATTGCGGCAATTGTCACCGTAATGGCCGTCTCGGCTTGCACGACAACTACAGGGCGCCAATTTGATCGGCCGACCTCGGCAACGCTGAAAATTGGCGAGACAACGCGTGCGCAGGCGATTGGTCTTTATGGTGAGTCGCGCAGCCAGAGTTCGTTCTCGTTACCGATTACGACGTCCAGTCCAACCGCATTTGACGCGGCTGATGAAACGGGCATTGTGAGTGTTGCGTCTTACTCGTACATAATTTCGCGCGCACCGATCCTCGGTGACAATCCCGATACTGTTGATCCCAAAGTAACGCCTGCACGTACGATGACGTTATTTTTTTGGAATGATCGTGTCGCCGGTTTTCGTGGAAGCAGCACGTTTCGGGCAGATAAAACTGAATTCGACGAAAGCAAGATAAGTCTCATCGAGAAAGGCAAGACCTCCGTCACCCAACTAACGGCACTCATTGGTAAACCTTCCGGGCAAATGGCATACCCGCTGGTTCGCAATAAGGGAAATGAAAAACTGATTTATTCCTACAGCAGTTTCAAACGCGACACTCGCGTATTCCAGATGAAGACGCTTGAAGTGCTGACGAACGCGCAGAATGTGGTTGTCGATTATAAATTTGCGAGTAATAGTGAGCAGCTATCAATGCCTGCACCTGCACCCGTCTCAATTCCGATATTTATTCCAAAGGGCAAGTAGTCGGCACGAATGGAATGCGGAGTTGTCCGAAGGCATAGGCTTTACTTATGGTTTGTGCATGCATTGACGCAGCAAGGCCTCAGTGCTACCTTAGTGTTACCATTAACAGGTACTTTTAAAACGACATAACGCATGGCCATTTCCACGACATTGAAAATCCCTGAAGATTTGAAATTGCGTATCGCGCACTTGGCAGAAATCGCGGGCAAGACGCCGCATGCGTTTATGGTTGAGGCGCTGGAAGCCGAGACACAACGTAGCGAGCTGCGGCGCGATTTTGTAGCCACGGCCCTAAAGGCTGAGCAAGAAGTCGCGAAATACGGCGAGGTGTACGCGATGGATGCAGTGCATAAATATTTCAGCGATAAATTGGCAGGCAAATCCGCACGTAAACCCAAAGCATCCCGGCTGGTGTCCGCGGCCACTTTGTCAAAACGTAAACTCTAGTCACCCGTGACGGTAGTTTTCTATGCGCCGCGCGCGCTGGCCGATATCGAACGGCTGGCAGATTTTCTATTGGCGCAGGATGAAGTGGCATCAGTCGAAACCGGTGGCATTTTGATCGAAGCCATCGCGCATTTGGCGCGTCACCCGTTGGTGGGAAGGATCATGGAACATGGCTTGCGCGAATTAGTTATTTCGCGCGGTCGGACAGGTTACGTTGCGCTCTATCGATTTGATGCGGATCGTGATCAGCTGGTTGTACTCGCGATAAAACATCAGCGGGAACTGGATATTGATCGCTAACATCGAGTCTCAATTAAACTTGGCTTATGTAATTCAACCTAAAGTAAACGCCAAGCATGCCGCTTAACGCAAACAACAACGACGAATCCACGGCCGCCGCCAACGCCCTAAAAAGCACTGGCGGCATTGCGCGGATCGGTAAGGCGTTTCAGTATTCCATGCAAGGTCTCACGCATGCGGTGCGTTATGAAGCGGCGTTTCGACAGGAGCTGGTGATTGCGATTCCGGCGATGATTGGGCTGTGGTTTTTACCGTTGAGCATGGTGGAAAAAATTGTCCTGCTGGCAACGGTGTTGCTGATGCTGATTGTTGAATTGCTCAACTCAGCGATTGAAGCCACTGTTGATCGTGTGTCCACCGAGCGTCATCCGCTGTCGGGGCGCGCGAAGGACTTGGGCAGCGCGGCGGTATTTATCGCAGTCTTGTTAATGGTGACGGCGTGGACGTTGATTGCGGGGCCAGCGTTGTGGAAATTGTTTTAGAGATCTGTCGGCAGATAGAAATCTTCTGCGCAACCGCGCAACGCAAACGAAGCGAAACCATCACCGCCAACGTGCGGTTTCCAATCGCATACCGCGCCATGATTTCGGTTAAAAATCATGACGCAGTTCACGCGAACTACGCAAATCAATTGCCGAAATATTTTCGGATGTATGCGTCGGGATTAGCGTCATATTCAGCGCGACGGGCTGGTGAAAGCTGGCCAGGATCAAAGTCGGGCGGTGGCATCCGACGCTGCTCCGGCGGTGTTGTATTGGTGTTGTCGGGCAACTCGACGGGCTCTGGCTCACCAATTTTTGGCCGTGTTTCGTTTCTCGGCAGCGAGCCCAAATCGGGCAGTGGCGGGCCAAGTCGTTCTGGTAAATTAACAACCGGTCGTTGCTGCGTGCCGGGCACTTCAAAGACGCGGTTTTCGGGCAGCGCCGAACTGGGAACGGTGCGATTGGTGGCCGGGTCACTTATGCGTGAACGTGCTTCGATTTCTGCCATCGCTTCGTTGTATTGTGCAATCTTGTTCGGTAGCGTGTTGGGTGCACCGCCGCGTGGCTGAGTAGGATTGGTGATCGAACTTATCAGCTGCGTTACGCGATTGATTACTTGCTGTGCCCGGTGAACTCGTGCGCCCGCTTGTGCGATGGCGTTATCGGCCACTGCGGGATTCAGACCACTTGGTTTGGTCAGGCGATCTATTGCATTAACGCCGAAATCTACGGCGGTTTCGACCCGCGCGTTAGGCACTTCGCCCATGATTTTGCCGCTCGCTTTATCGATGATCTCGATATGCGGCTTCATGCCGGGTGCTTGTGCATTTCGCATTTCGAACTGCTGCTGGAAGGCCTCGCGTGCCACTTGCGCGGTCGGCCCTTTGTACGACTCCGTGACGATGGTGGTGCCATCTCGTGCCTGACGAGTCGGAAAGTTAAGTTGTTCGGGTGTAACTTCCGTGTACGCGCGACGGCTCGCCGATGGCGTGACGTCAATGGTCGGCGGCTCCACAGCCGATGTGCGGCTGGCGGGATTGGTGGTGGGCTCCGGCGGCATTACTTCTACTTCAACGGCTCGTGCGGCATTGGATGGCTGCGTACCAGTCTGCGCGGTGGGCGTTTCGCCGCGTGGTAGCGAGCCCAGATCCGGCAGCGGCTCGAGTTCTGATGCTTTCAAGAGCGGCCGGTCAGGCGTGCCGGTGATGAGCTTTTGCGGGGTCGTGCCATTCCCGTTTACACCGGTCCCACCCTTGTCGGTTTTTACCAACGCACCGGGCGGCTCTGCTTTTACTATCGCGCTGGTGCTCGACTCGGCCTTTACCAATGCGCCGGGAGCGTCTGCTTTTACGATGGCGCTACCGTTATCTGCGACATTCGCTGTTTTGCCTTTACCGCCAGCAAATAGGGCGGCAACATTGCCCACCACTTCGGTCGCCTCATTCACGGTTTTGTATGTTTTGGAATCAGGATTAACGCCGAGGGATTTTAAATCGCTGCGATAAGAGTTATCCAATGTCTTTTGAACATCGCCGACCCCTTTCGCGACCGCATCGTGGCCTTGTCCGGGGGCGAGTATGCGCGACGGCAAATCAACGAAGAGCCCCGTTGCCATGCCGTAGCCAACTTTACTGACGCCGCTGAATGTTGCTGCGGCGGCTTCTTTAACATTGAATTGTTCCTTGCCGGAAGCAAGATCGCCCGCGTTACTCGCCCATTGCGGCACGCCGTTCACGACACCACCGACTGCCTTGCCGAGACCGGCGACCAAATCAAGGCCTTCACCGGCCACTTTGCCTACATAATTCGCGCCAACTTTAACTACTTCGGCGCTGCTGCCCAAATCAATCAACCCATTCGGATTCATCAATTTATTTTTATCCACGCCTTCAAACAAATCACGATCAGCTAAATTGTTGCCAAAATTTTGCGTCGCGGTTAAACCCTTGTCGAGCGCGCTTGAAGTGCGATCGTAGGATTCGTGAATGTTCGCACCGGCAAGTTGCGCCGGACTCATGTTTTGTGCAGACATAATTTCCGCGTCCGTTGCTGTCTTCAGGTTCATCTCGCCGCTACCGTTTGAGCCCGGACGGCCGTTCATCAACCCACTGGTGAAATTGCTCACCGCGCGGGTGGTGCTGTCCCACAAATTATCTGGTTTCGCTGCTTTGAACTCTGCTTTGATCGATGCCGTATTCGAAATGCTGCCATCGGATTCCGGTTTGTATCGCTTGTTGTATTCGTCGCGGGTCAGCTCACCGGCATCCGTGCGCACCGCATCTTTGGGCCGTGTGGCGGGCACTTCAGCGGGCGCGCCTTTTAGTTTGGCGAGATCGGTCAGCGAATGATTTTCCGCTGACATTTGCGCGGGTGATTTATTTTCGGTCGCCGCATTGTTGGTGCCTTGGGCATCGTTAGCGGCTTGCGCCTCTGCCGATTTAGGCAGCGGTGGACCGTATACCTCCGCGTTCTTGGCATCGGCCAGCGCTTGGGGTGGCTCGGGTGGCTTGGGCGGCGGAGGTGGGGGCGGTGGTGGTGGCTGAATTTGCGGATTGCTGTTGACTGAAGACATGGGAGAACTCCTTCGGACAAGTTGCTGTGATTGAGCGCTACAGCTGAGCGCTACAGCTGAGCGCTACAACTGAGCGGGATTTCGGAAAAAGTTTCTGCTGAATTTGCGAACAGCGCGTGGGTTGTTACACAGATGCAGTGAAAAACTTGTTGCTGGAATCGATTGTGAGATCCACACCGATTGTGCGCAAGGCGGGTATACCCTAGATGTTGCCAATCGGCGACGGTTGCTTGATCCAGCTAAAACCAGCATTGGCGGGCTTTTCGAGGCATTTATGCTTGGAAACGATTTTGCAACCTGGTGTTTGTGCATTTTATGCGCGTAAACGCAAGGCGCAACCAAGTGTCGCCCAACTGTAAAACTTGCTCAAAATCCATTTCCAATCGGTTGGAAGTTGGTAACATCCAGCATCTCCTATGCATACCGTTGATTACCTATTTTCGCTGCAGTCCAAGGTCAGGCGCGCCGCCACCTCGGTTGAGCGCGCGTTTGCGTTGGGGGATTTGGCGTTTACCGAAATGCGCATGGGTAAGGTCGACGACGCCGAACAAAAGCTGGCTGAAATTGCGCTGCTGAGCAAAAACCCATCGAATGCAGAAATCGTTTCGCTGCATTTTTATTTGCTCGGCGTGTTTGATTTTTATTTTGGGCGCACCACTCAATCGGTAACCAATCTGCTCAACGCGCGCCGATTCGCGCGCCTGTCGGCATCAGGTCGCATGGAGGCGCGTTCACTCGCAGCACTTTGCACCTCGCTTTCCACACTGGGCGCGCACAGCGACGCATTTGATGCGGGCGATCAGGCGCTCGAAATCGGCGGAGCGGTGGGCGATGATCGCGCGCTCGCGATTGCGCGCATTTCGATGGCAAATTTGTACAGTGATCGCGATGATGCCGACGCAGCGCTCGCGCAGATTGACGCGGCGGCACCCGTGTTGGCGCGGCTCAATGATCCGTTTACTTCAAGCTCGTGTGAGGCCAGTCGCACCGGCGTCTCAATCACAAAAGTGCGCAAGCTGATGGTCGATCCGAGCGACCAAAATCGTCAGGCGGCGTTGGAGGTATTGAGAGTGTGCGAGAGCGTGGCCATTGCCGCCGACGCCAGTCAGCACACCAAAGCGCGCGTATACAGCTGGTGCAATCTCGCCCGCGTGCATCAGCTTCTCGGTGATTTCGAGCGCGCATTGGCAACAGTGGATCACGCTATTTCGCTATGCCAGCAGGCCGATACGCAAGACAATCTGGCCGACGCGCGTCAGGCACGTGCGAGCTATCTGATCGATCTCGGTCGCTACGAGGAAGCCGCCGCGATGCTCGAAGCCGCTCGCGAAAACGCCATCGGCACGAACTATCTTTCGCTTGAGGAAGATATCGAAGCGACGCGGGTTATTTGTTTTGAAAAAATGGGCAACATTGCCGCTGCCCTGGAGGCGGCAAAAGCGCACGCTGCGCTGCTCGCGCGGCAACGCGCCGGAGAGCGCGCCAATCTTGATATGTTGCGCAAA
Source organism: Burkholderiales bacterium (assembly GCA_031370625.1). GTDB lineage: Bacteria > Pseudomonadota > Gammaproteobacteria > Burkholderiales > Usitatibacteraceae > UKL13-2. The sequence continues at coordinate 7,234 of JANMQR010000003.1, forward strand.
TCGAAGCGCGAATTTGCCGAAGCCCAGCGCGAAGTAACCGAGGCGCGGGTGCAGGCCGCAGCGATGGGAAAGATGCAAGCGCAGCTGATCGAAGATACGCAAAAATTCAAGCAGATTTCATTTGAAGACGCGCTCACCGGACTCAAAAATCGGCGCTTCTTCGATCATCGATTCCCCGAATTGATTCACCAACATTCGCGCGCTGAAACCTCGCTGTCGATGGCGATTATCGATATCGATGCGTTCAAATCCATCAATGATCGCTTCGGTCACGTGATCGGTGACGCGGTGCTTCAGGCGGTCGCGAGCAATTTGCTTACCCACAAACGCGCGGCCGATGAAGTGTGTCGATTGGGCGGCGATGAGTTCGTTTTGTTTTTGCCCAACGCGCAAATAGGCGAAGCAAGCGCGATTTGTGAAGACGTGCGCAAGCATTTTTCGGCGTGCAAAGTAGGTCGTGAATATGGGGTTTCGCTGAGCATCGGGGTGGCCGAGTGGATGAGTGACGAAGACCACACCGCGTTTTTGACGCGCGCAGATCAGAAATTATTTGTCGCAAAACGCGAGGGTCGTAACCGCGTCGCCAGCTGAAATTTTAAACACGCGGCACTAGTATTGGCGAGCGTCTCAGCGCAAAAACACCCCAAACGCCGCACCAGTGCTAGAGTTTATTCATCCATTATTTAGCGCTGCTCATCAATCGAATTTAGCGCCGTCGTGATTGCCACTTCCAACGCGAATTGGGTATCGCCTCCTAAGCCACCCAATATTGCACTTTCAATAATCGCATCGGCCACCGATTTTTGCGCCTCCAGCCCGCCGGCCTCAGCGCCGAGCGCCTCCACAATCGCAGCTTTTCCCGCATCAGTGAGTTGTCCGGTTTGTTTGTCGATAACGTTGCCGACAACACCTTGCAGTGCCTTGGTAATGGCCTCGTTTTCGAACAAACCGGCGACCGCGGCCTTGCCGCCATCGGCAATGAGACTTGGCACCGGCACGGCCGCGAGCGCGACATCCACCACAAATCCCACCAACGCTTTCGTCGCGGCTTCATCTTTGGCAAGGTCGATATAACCTTGCTGGATGCCATCAAGCATGGCACCGCCGAGCATGGTCAGGCGACCAAGATAGACATCAGCGTCATCACCTTGTGGGTCGTTGATAAGCGCCTCTTTTTGTTTCATCGCGTAGTCGGTAACCGAATTTAGATTCGCGGTCTGCTGCGAGTTGTCGCTGTTTAGCGTGGTGAGTCTGAATAAATTGCCGAGCGTTACCGCGTTATCAACAAATTCCTGTTTGACGCCGTTCTCCCCCGCTTCGGTGCCAATATCAAAATCAGCGAAGCGATCCAGAATCGCATCGCGATGTGTATTGAGCAATGTGCCCATCGCTTCTGCGCGAGAATCGACAGGCTTGGTCGAATCATATTCATCGAAAAAATAGTCCTTATTGTCGGCGGCGAATTGAACCATCTCGTTCGCCATGTCACCAAATTTATCGCTGTAGCGAACCCCTGAGCCGGTGGTGTAATCAAGCGAGATCTGGCTGTTGCTTCCGCGATGTCCCACAGATTCGATGAGTGTTGCCAACGGATCAATTTCCCCGGAGTTCACGAAACCGGTGCTGCCTTCAGCGACACTGGCCAACAGTGTTGCCCGATCCGTTGCATCAAAGCTGGCGTACGCGCGTGCGACCATATCGCTATCACCCGAATCCGCCATAATTTTGATGGCCAATCCGCTCTTTAAAGAATTCGGAAATGATCCGCCGGGATTTTGCACCGCATCGACTTCACGGCGCAGTGTTTCACGACCGAAATCTTCCCGGAATGCGGTCATCTCCGGTCCGCACGAGCTGCCTAAAAAAGTTTCAAGCGCCGGAAAAGAGCCGTAGCTAAGAGCAGGTGCCATTTGGGTTGCGTTATTAACCTGCAAAAACTGGCTCGCCTGATCGTACGAAATTTCGCCGTTGCCGTTGTCGTTGTTGTAAGCCGCAGCAAATCCCTCAGCCATTTGCCCCTGCTCCATCGAGGATATCTTGCCGCTGTCGACGAGCCCGCTGATGCGATCAGGCGAGAGCCAGGAATTGAACGCGCCGGGATCCTGTGCAGCAACCGCGTCCCAGAGTTTGGCGCGAGATTCCACATCGAGTTTGCCCATTTCGCTGGCGAATACATCGGCGCGTGCGTCGTAGTCATCAGTCCAAAACCGTTCGCCAGCAGCCTTTATGCGCGCCGCAGTCTCTTGAATTTCGGTATCGGTCGCATGCTGCTCGTTTTGCGTCGCCGGGGCGGCGCACGTGGTCGGTGCGGTGGGTTGCGTCACCGGGGTCTGTCGTGCGCCAATTTCGGCTGGGATCATGATTTACTCCGTTAAGAATACAAAATTCGAACACCAAGATTTAGCAACCAAAAATGCCGAGTTTCTAAATCGCGATTAAACGAAAGCTTCAATGGAAAAGTCTAATAGAATCCGCGTGACTCAGGCTGCGCCGTCATCTAGGGTTAACCCTGTATGAACCGTGATCAATCGATTGTATTTTGCGCATGAAGTAATATTCTGCGTGGCAGTGTGGGCACGCTGGTGCAAAATGTTTCGTCGTTGTCCGCAACGCATGATCACGTTCGCGATGATTTACGGTTTGAATGTTATGAGGATCGATATGCGCTTCTTCTTTTGGCCATGGCTGGCCATTTTTCTGTTGACGCCACAACTCGGGTCGCCGCAAACAAACAGACTGCCGCCCACGCGCGATTCGGTCAGTCTGGGCGTCCTTCAGGCAATCGATTACGCCGAACTCACCCGAATCGTCACGCTCACCATGTGCCGGCGCAAACCCGAATTGGTGCAACGATTACCAGCGTGTTCGAAGATAGTTGATGTGCCTAATGCAGTCATCGAAAAAATGGCGCTACCGCATTTCAATCGCTATGTCTCCCCAATATATGCGAAGGCGGCGCTTGCGTTCTGGTCATCGTCTGACGGTACCAAAATCAGCAAAAAAATGCTGCGAGAAATAGCCGAAGATAGCCCGAACCTGCTTAGCGAATATGAACGACAGAAGCTGGGCGAGTTCAATCGATCTGAAGCAGGTGTGGCGTTGTCACGGCTTGCTGGTGACCGCGCAGTTTCACAAGCCATGATTCGCGCGATCGGTGCTTATGCGCTATGACGCGGTGTGGCGCGCTTCGGACGCGGTGCTGCGCGCTTCGGACGCGGTGCTGCGCGCTACGACGTTTAGCTGCCCACAAATGCAATGATTGAACTACCCAATCCGTTCGCTGACGAAGGTGGCGTTATTCGGCTGCTGGAACCAGACGACTGCAATCGCGAAAGCATTATCGCGCAGGTGCTCGCCGACACCTACAACAAACCGTTTGTGATTGAAGAGGGCGATTCGCGCGCACTTTATTTCTCGCGGGACTTCACGCAAAGCGGTATGCGGCTGAGCGACGCAACCGCGCTGGAGTTTGCCTACACCCGCAAGATGATGAGTTTTTTGTTGTTCGTACACGCGCCGCGACACATACTGATGTTGGGGCTTGGCGGTGGATCGCTGGCGAAATTTTGTTACCGCCATTTGCCGATGGCGCGCATTACCGCGGTCGAGATTGACGCCAACGTGCTGGCGTTTCGCGATCAATTTTTATTGCCGCGTGACGATGCGCGGCTAAATGTTTTAGAAGGTGACGCCGCTAAATATCTGTGTGATTGCACTGACGCCCACGACGTCGTAATGATCGATGCATTTGATCGCGATGGCTTTGCCGCTGCCGTTTCGTCGCGCGGATTTTATCTGGATGTTCGCGCGGCACTTGCAGCCAATGGCGCAATGGTGGCGAATATGGTGGGCCCGAAGGCTGAACGCGCGGCGCATCTTGACATGATTGCCGATGTGTTCAACGGCAACATCGTGGTGCTGCCGATCAAGAGCGACGGAAATTATTTGGTGTTCGCGTTTCGCGATTCAGCTTTCGAACCGCGCTGGCGCTGGATCGAGAGCCAGGCAGGCGCGATGCAAAAACGTTTTGGGCTCGATTTTCCGAAATTTGCGGCGATGCTAAAACGAAGTCGCAAAGATGGTTATTTGCAGAGCACGCTTCTGGAAAACGAAGAGGCGTAATGTCGCATTAACTTGCCAATTTCGCCTGCGCTTCAACTTCCACGTGGCAAGGTGCCAGCAGCGCATGCGCCAGCTCTTCCACATCATTGGTTTTCAGGCGCGCGGCAAATTCTG
>JANMQR010000006.1:0-7503 GCA_031370625.1 Burkholderiales bacterium
CCATCAGCGGACGAGCAGCAAGCGATGTTGGCTGTGCTCAAACGCAAAACGCTCGATGCGTTAATTGATGAAGTCGTGCCTGCGCGCATTCGTTCACGTGATGCGTTGGCGCTTCCGCCTGCGCAAAACGAGCCAGAAGTATTGGCCGCGATTAAAGCAATGGCCGCGAAAAATAAAGTGTTCAAAAGCTATTTGGGCATGGGCTATTACGGCACACATACGCCGAATGTTATTTTGCGCAACGTGCTGGAAAATCCAGCGTGGTACACCGCCTACACCCCATATCAGCCAGAGATCGCGCAGGGTAGATTGGAAGCGCTGATTAACTTTCAGACGATGGTGAGTGATCTTACCGGTTTGGATATTGCGAATGCATCGCTGCTGGATGAAGCCACTGCAGCCGCGGAAGCGATGACGCTGGCGCGCCGTTTTGCGAAAGCGGAAAGCAATGTATTTTTTGTCTCGAACCGCTGCCATCCGCAGACGATTGCCGTGATTCAAACGCGCGCGCATGGCTTCGGTATTGAAGTCAAAGTGGGTGATGAAGCCACAGCTTTGAGCGAAAATATTTTCGGGCTGTTGTTGCAATATCCCGCATCTACCGGCCGCGTAGTCGATTACCGTGACCTTATTTTGAAAGTGCAAACCAAAGGCGCAGTGGTGGTAATGGCCTCTGATTTGTTGAGCCTCGCGCTGCTCACGTCACCGGGTGAATTGGGTGCCGATATTGTCATTGGCACCACGCAACGCTTCGGTGTGCCGATGGGTTTCGGCGGCCCGCACGCCGCCTACCTCGCGTGTAAGGACGCGTACAAGCGCCAACTGCCAGGCCGCCTCGTCGGTGTGTCGATCGACAACATGGGCAACCCAGCGTATCGGCTGACGCTACAGACACGCGAACAACATATTCGCCGCGAAAAAGCGACCAGCAATATTTGCACCGCGCAAGTGTTGCTTGCCGTGATGGCGGGCATGTATGCGACCTATCACGGCCCCGCCGGATTGCGCCGCATTGCGACCTATGTGAATCGCGTTGCTGCGACGTTTGCAGAGGGTTTGCGCGAGCTGGGTTTCACACTGGCTGACGAATCATTTTTCGATACCGTGCTGATCGACACGCGCGGAAAAACCGAGCAGATTTTAGTTCGCGCACGCGCGCATGAAATTAATTTGCGATTAGTTGATGCCAATACGCTTGCCGTATCCGTTGATGAGACCACGACGAAAGCCGATGTTGAAGTCTTGTGGAAAGTGTTCAATGAAGACAAGAAATTGTCATTCGTCGAAATTGAAAAACGCGCGAAAGATTCACTGCCCGCGAGTTTGAATCGCACCTCAGCTTACCTCACGCATCCGGTCTTTAATCGCCATCATTCCGAAACCGAAATGTTGCGTTATCTGCGCAGCCTGTCGGATAAGGATTTGGCCTTGGATCGCACCATGATTCCGCTTGGCTCGTGCACCATGAAATTAAACGCGACGGCGGAAATGATTCCCGTTACATGGCCGGAATTTTCAAACATGCATCCGTTCGCGCCGGAAGATCAGAGCGCCGGCTATCGCGAAATGATCGTGAGTCTCGAGAAATCGCTATGCGAAATCACCGGCTATGATGCCGTTTCGTTGCAGCCGAATTCCGGTGCGCAGGGCGAATTCGCGGGCATGCTGGCGATTCAGGCTTACCATCGCGCACGCGGCGAAGGCCATCGCAATATCGTCTTGATCCCCAGCTCCGCGCACGGCACTAATCCTGCCTCTGCGCAAATGGTGGGCATGGATGTGGTCGTCGTCGCATGCGATGCGGCGGGCAATGTAGATGTCGCCGACTTAACACGACTTGCCGAATCGCACAGCAAAAATCTTGCCGCGCTGATGGTGACATATCCGTCTACACATGGCGTGTTTGAAGATGCGATTGTTGATATTTGCGATCTCATTCACAAGCATGGTGGGCAGGTCTATCTCGATGGCGCAAACATGAATGCGGTCGTCGGCGTGGCCAAGCCGGGCAAATTTGGCGCGGATGTTTCGCATTTGAATTTGCATAAAACATTTTGCATTCCGCATGGTGGCGGTGGGCCAGGTGTGGGCCCTGTTGCGGTGCGCACGCATCTCGCGCCGTATCTACCATCACGTTTGGGTATTGATGCCAACAGTGCTGTCGGGCCCGTTTCTGCGGCCCCGTACGGCAGCGCTGGCATCCTCGCCATCTCATGGGCCTACATCGCACTCATGGGCAACGAAGGCCTCACGGAAGCGACCAAGGTGGCGATCCTGAATGCGAATTACATTGCCACGCGCCTTGCGCCGTATTACCCGATTTTGTATTCGGGTCATAACGGTTTGATCGCGCACGAATGTATTCTCGATGCGCGTCCGCTCAAAGAAAAGAGCGGTGTGAGTGCGGAAGATATTGCGAAACGCTTGATCGATTATGGCTTTCACGCGCCGACGTTATCATTTCCCGTTGCGGGAACATTGATGGTCGAGCCGACCGAGAGCGAATCAAAATTCGAACTGGATCGCTTTATCGATGCGATGATTTCGATTCGTCACGAGATTCGTTTGATTGAAGAAGGCAAGCTGGATCGCGACGACAACCCGCTTAAAAATGCGCCGCATACCGCGCAAGTAATGATGGCCGAATCGTGGGTTCACGACTACACACGCGAGATGGCGGCGTTCCCGTTGCACGCGATCAAGCACGCCAAATATTGGCCCCCGGTGGGGCGTGTTGATAATATTTACGGCGATAAAAATGTGTTTTGCAGTTGCCCGCCGTTGTTGACGTTTCAGACGGATGCAGTGGAGGCGGCGGAGTAAGGTCTAACACAGGAGCGGTGTTTCGAGCATTTTTGCTTCGAGCGCCGCTCTGGTATTGGAGTTTAATTCTCACGCCATGTCATTCCGAGCCGCTTTTGCGAGGAATCTGCTTTTCGTCGCATGTCGTAAACTCCAAAAGTTTTTTGTAGGTCAGGTTGCGCAGCTACCTGACAATGCTTCTGGCGATGCTGAAATTGTACGTTCGGTGTCAGGTAGCCTTCGGCAACCTGACCTACAAATTTTCCAAATCTAAAACGCCCGAAACCGATGATCGTTCTGATCCAATTCGGTTTTTAACAACGCGTAATCCGGACACATCCGCTCCACCTCGCCCCAAAAATGCGCAGAGTGATTCATGTGCCGCAGATGACTCAACTCGTGGCACACCACATAGTCAATCAACGCGGGTCGTGCTTTCATCAAGCGCCATGAAAAACGAATTTCGCGTCGCGAATTGCAGCTTCCCCAGCGACTGTTGGCCCTCGATAAAAACACGCGCGGCGGCGTGAGCTGATGAAGTTTTGCGTAGAAAAAAGTGCGCTGTGCCAAATGCGGCAAGGCCTGTTTTTTGTACCAATTCGCCACCGCTGTTTCTGCTTGCGCGGCAATGGCATCAACATCGCCGAGCGCTGCTTTCACGTGCACAAATAAATGCGATTGCACTTGTTCCACTTTGGTTTTCGCGGCGCCCGCATCAATCATCAGCGTTAATGGCTCGCCCATAAACGAAACCGTGGCTCCCGTTTCCCATTGCTGCGGGGTGATTTTGCGATGCGACCATTCGCCTAATTTTTTCAATACCCAGCTACTGTTTTTGCCGATCAAATCTTCAATCGCGGCAATTGGTGTGGTGAGTGACGCGGCAACAGTCATGCCGTTGCCATCGATCTTGAGACCCACGCCGCGCCGCCCACGTCGCCGCACCAGCAAGTAATCTACTGGGCGGCCATCAAGCGCGATACTGCGCTCTGCCGGTTCTACTGGTGCGCGCGACGCATTACGCAAAGCCGTACCCGCAGCCTTGCGCTGCGGACGCACATCCGTGCCCGCGAGATCAACGAGCGGCTGAAGGAAGCCGGGCCATTTCATTTTCGATCCATGTTTCCACTTGTTTGATTACTTCAACCGACGTTTTATCTTTCGTTTCAATCACGGGGCCAACACTCATCGTGACCATGCCGGGACGTTTGATAAATGCGTTGCGCCGCCACAGCTCGCCCGCGTTATGTGCAATTGGCACAATCGGCGTACCGGTATTCGCGGCGAGCCACGCACCGCCAATCCCGTAACGGCCTTTTTTACCGGGCTCGACTCTTGTGCCCTCCGGAAAAATAATCACCCACTGCCCAGCCGCTAAAAATTCTCTACCCTGATCCAAAATTTGATCACGCGCCGCTTTGCCACTCTTGCGATCAATCGCAATCGACTTCAGCGACGCCAACGCCCAGCCCACAAACGGCACATAGACCAGCTCACGCTTGATGATCCACGAGGCTCTAGGCATGGTCGCGAGCAGGCCCACGGTTTCCCATGCGGATTGATGTTTGGACATCACAATCGACGGCGTTGATGGCAAATTTTCCAGGCCAAGAATGGTGTAGTCGATGCCGCAAATCCATTTCGCCAAACGTACGATTTGCTTCCCCCACGATTTTGCAACCGCATATCCCCACTTTTGCGAGACAAAAGAAACTGGCGGAACAATCAGCCCGTAAAACGTTGTGACGAGAAGTGACACAACGAAAAATAGTATCGAGCGCAACAAATTCATAGGGGAAATTTTTAAGAAAATTCTAGGTGAATGGGCAAGCTGCGATCACAGTCAAGCGAGAGATTTTTGTGGCGGGGCCACCAACATTTTTACGGCTTCGGCCAAGTCAGCGCATATTTTCGTACCGCGCGGCAGGCCACCTTTTGATTGCGTCTTTTTACCTTTGCCGGTCAATACGAGAATCGGTACACAGCCCACTTTCGCGCCTGCTTCCAAATCGCGGAGCGAATCACCAACCGTCGGCACACCATTTAGGCCAACATGAAATCGCGACGCGATATCTTCAAACATACCGGTATCGGGCTTGCGGCAATGACATTTTTGATCCGCCGTGCAGGGGCAAAAAAACACTGCATCGATGCGCCCACCTTGACGAAATACCATCTCCATCATCTTGTCGTTAATTGCGTTCAAGGTCGCCATATCGAACAAGCCCCGACCGATGCCGGATTGATTGGTCGCGACCACCACGCGATACCCATTTTGATTCAGCCGCGCAATTGCTTCAATGGAACCCGGAATCGGTTTCCATTCGTCAGGCGATTTGACGAACTGATCCGAGTCGTAATTGATCACGCCGTCACGGTCGAGAATGATGAGTTTATTCGGAGAGGACATGTGCGTATTTTATGCCGCAAGTTTGGAAAGGTCAGCGACTTTATTCATCATCACGTGCAAGTCGTTGAGCAGGGCAAGACGATTGTTGCGCAGATTTAAATCTTCCGCGTTCACCATCACGTTTTCGAAGAACGCATCAACGGGGATTTTTAGCGGGGCTAATGATTGCAACGCAGCGGTGTAATTTTGTGCGGCGAAATGTTTATCGAATTCTGGCGCGGTTGTTTTCATCGCCTCAAACAAGCTGCGCTCGGCGGGTTCTGCTAACAGCACTTCTTCAGCGCTCGATGTTACGGCGTCAGATTTTTTCAGAATGTTGCCGATGCGTTTGTTGGCGGCGGCGAGGCTGGTTGCTTCGGGTAGCGACATGAATTCGCGAACCGCAGCAAGTTGCGCGGGTAACTGGTCGAGTCGTGCAGGACGCTGCGCAATAACTGCTTCCACTTCCAGCGCCGTATAGCCCTGTTCACGCAGATAGCCACGCAGACGCTCGAAGATAAAGGTTTCTACCTCTGCGCTTGCATCAGTCATACCCGCGACGCCACTAAACGCTGCGAACGCAGCCGTCACCAATTCTGGCAAGGTTACTTGTAACTTCAATTCAATTAACACGCGAATCACGCCCAACGCATGACGGCGTAGCGCGAACGGGTCTTTATCACCAGTCGGTACTTGTCCGATACCAAAAAGCCCGGTGAGTGTTTCCAGTTTGTCGGCGAGCATCACCGCAGTAGCAACGGGATTTTTGGGCAACTCAGCGCCAGCTCCTTTGGGCCAGTAGTGTTGTTCGATTGCATCCGCCACTGCCGCAGCTTCGCCATCATGCAGCGTATAGTAGCGCCCCATCGTGCCTTGTAATTCCGGGAATTCACCGACCATGTCTGTGAGCAAATCTGCCTTTGCTAAATATGCCGCGCGCTCGGATTGTGGGATATCTGCACCAATCAATTTTGCAATTTGTCTGGCAAGTTTTTGCACGCGCTCAGTCCGCTGCAACTGATTGCCCAGCTTATTGTGATAAACCACATTCGCCAATTTCGGCACACGTGCTTCCAGCTTCGTTTTCTTATCCGTCTCAAAGAAAAACCGCGCATCGGACAACCGTGGCCGCACCACACGCTGATTGCCTTCGATGATGTTGTGCGGATTATCGAGGCGCATATTGCTGACGATTAAAAACTGATTCGATAATTTTCTCGCGCGGTTAAACAGTGGAAAATACTTTTGGTTCAGCTTCATTGTGAGAATCAAGCATTCTGCGGGCACGGTCAAAAACTCGGTTTCAAATGCACCGACATAGACAGTGGGGCGCTCAACCAATGCCGTGACTTCATCAAGCAGCGCTTCATAGTCTGCCGATGGGCCGAGGTTCGCGCCGTGCAATTCGGCGGTTTCGTGTAGTTGGCTTTGAATGTTTTTTTTTCGTTTCTCAAAACTCGCAACAACACTACCTTCCTTCTCCAAACGTGCTTCGTATTCATCCGCATGCTTCAGCTCGATACTTGCAGCACCTTGGAACCGATGGCCGTGTGTGGTGCGACCCGCGGTGAGGCCGAGTGCTGCGACGGGCACTACGTTCGCGCCATGCAGCGCCACCAGCCCATGTGCAGGGCGCACGAATTGCACGGTGGTTGCACCATCGGCGAGTTGGTAGCTCATCACTTTCGGGACGGGCAAATTTTTTATCGCGTCTTCCAGTGCGGCTTGCAAACCCTGCTGCAATGACTGTCCCGCCGCTGTGCCGCGATAAATAAGCTGATCGGCTTTACCATCGCTCTCGCGCTCAAGTGTGGCCACATCAATATGGGCCAGTGATTTTGCAGCGAGTTTCTTGAGCAGCGCAGGTGTGGCCTTGCCATCTTTATCCAAGCCAACTGCGACGGGCATTAGTTTCTCAACGAAAGCCTGATCGGGTGCTTGAGCGAGCACATGGGTGATGCTCACAGCCAATCGGCGAGGGGAGGCGAACATGGTTGAAGCAGATGTGCCCGCAATCAAACCATGATTTTTCAAACCATCGGTAATCGCGCCTGCAAACGCATCACCCAATTTCTTCAACGCCTTGGGCGGCAGCTCTTCAGTAAAAAGTTCAATAAGTAATGTTTGGTGCATGTGCTATTCAATTTTCATTTTTGTTAATTGGTTAGTCGATTCCGCTACCTCACCGAACTGCTCCTTCCCCTGGGGTTCAGGGGAAGGCTGGGATGGGGTCGGGTTAGTATCAGAGGCAGCTTTACCTCGTGGCTAACGCCCCCATCCCGGCCTTCCCCCGCGAGCGGGGGAAGGAGTGG
>JANMQR010000031.1:0-10251 GCA_031370625.1 Burkholderiales bacterium
GCTGAAACTGATTGCGCCGTTTTTGCTTGATCCTACCAACAAAGGCGGACTCGGTTTAACCACATCTCAGCTCGGCATTGTTTACGGCACGTGGGGTGTGATCGCGCTCACCGTGGGCGGTTTGCTCGGCGGCTTTGCGATCTCACGCGCGGGCTTACGAAAATGGCTTTGGCCGATGTTGTTTGCGGTACACATCCCCAATCTCGCCTTCGTATTTTTGGCTTACGCGCAGCCGACCAATACCGTGCTGATCACCGCCGCCATCATGATCGAGCAATTCGGTTACGGCTTCGGCTTTGCCGCGTATTTGCTGTTCATGATCATGGTCTCCGATGGGCCATTCAAAACCGCGCACTACTCGATCTGCACCGGCTTCATGGCGCTGGGCATGATGCTGCCGGGCATGGTGAGCGGATGGATTCAATCGCAACTCGGCTATCCGCATTTTTTCGTGTGGGTGTGCATGTGTACGATCCCCTCGATTATCGTCACGGCGTTTTTGAAAATTGATCCCGCATTTGGACGAAAGGAAATAAAACCCTAGTATTGGCAGGCATCACCGGGCATTTATGCTCTGAAACGCCCGCAGATAATAGTGTTTCATTTTAATGTTGAACACAAACACGACCCGCCTTATTTCCCTCGACGCGTTTCGCGGTTTCACTATTGCGAGCATGGTGCTGGTAAATAACCCCGGTGACTGGGGCCACATCTACGCCGAGCTTGGCCACGCCCCATGGAACGGCTGGACATTTACGGATTGGGTTTTTCCGTTTTTTTTATTTATCTGCGGCGTGTCGATGACGTTCTCGTTAGGCCGACGCGCTGAGGCTGGCGAAAATAAAACCGCCCTGCTCTGGCAGCTCGCCAAACGTGCGGCGATTATTTTTTGTATCGGTTTTGCACTCAACTTGATTCCGTATTTTAATTTTGAAAAAGTGCGCGTGCTCGGCGTATTGCAACGCATCGCGATTTGCACATTGCTCGCGGCACCGATTGTGCTGTATTTCAAATGGTTGCAGCAGTTGCTTTGGATCGTCGCGCTACTCACCCTTTATACGCTGGTGATGTTGTTCGTGCCGGTGCCAGATGCGCAGGGCATTGTGGCTGTAGGAGCGCTTGAGCCAGGCCGCGATGTCGGCGCATTTATTGATCGCTATTTTCTCAGCGGGCATTTATGGGTCACGTCGAAAACGTGGGACCCGGAGGGATTATTCAGCACCATTCCCGCGCTATGCGGCCAGCTATTTGGCGTGCTCACCGGGCGCTGGATATTAAATAATTTCGCAGCCACACAAAAAACTATTTCGATGCTTATCGCGGGCTTGTTGTGCCTGGCGGTTGGTCTTGCGATTGATGCGACATTTATGCCGATCAATAAAAGCTTGTGGTCTACGTCGTACTGTATTTTCATGACGGGTTGGGCGCTACTGATATTTGCTGTTTTTTATTGGTTAATTGATGCAAATAATTCTGCGCACATTCGCGAAACGGCTAAACGAATTTTTCTGCCCTTCACGATTTACGGCATGAATGCATTGTTCATTTTTGCGCTTTCTTCGCTGGTCGCGAAAATGTTGAACTTCATCAAAGTATCATCGTCTGACGGCAGCTTGATCCCGCTGAAGTCGTGGCTCTACGCGCCGTTTAAAACATTGCCTCTTTCGCTTGAAAATCAATCGCTCTCGTTTGCGATATTGTTTAACGCGATGATGTTTTTAGTCGCCTGGTTTATGTGGAAGAAAAAATGGTTTGTAAAAGTATGAAGCCGCGATACCCATCACGTTGGCGAGCCGCCTTTGGGCTTGCTTGTTTATTGTTGCTCGGTGCGTGCGCGAGCGTGTTTACGACAACCCGCACCACACCGGTTGCCAATTGGCAATCGCGCACCCTGAATCCAAACGTTGATATCGGCGCTGAATTTCCACCCGCAGCGCCTCGCGAATTTCGCGCAGCGTGGGTGTCAACGGTGGCCAATATCGATTGGCCGAGTCGCAAAGACTTAAACGTGTCGCAACAACGCGCCGAAATTATTGCGATCGTGAACCGCGCCAAAGAATTGAATTTGAATGCGCTGATTCTTCAGGTGCGGCCAAGCGCGGATGCGATTTACCCGAGCGCGATTGAGCCGTGGTCAGAATTTTTAACCGGCGAGCAGGGTCGAGCGCCCTCACCTTTTTATGATCCGCTCAAGTTGTGGATTGATGAAGCCCACGAACGCGGCATTGAGCTGCACGCTTGGTTCAATCCGTATCGCGCGCGCCACACCGCGGCAAAATCTCCACTGGCGCGCAATCATATCGGCGTGACCAATCCTGCGGTGGTGAAATCGTACGGTGGCTATTTATGGATGGACCCGGGCGAGGCTGCTGCCGCAAAACAAACGCTCGATGTCGTGCTCGATGTGGTGCGTCGCTACGATGTGGACGGTGTGCATATTGACGATTACTTTTATCCCTATCCGGTGCCGGTTCCCGGATCCACCTCCACCACCGCCACACCACCGGCCGAGCAGGATTTCCCTGATGATGCTGCGTGGCAGGCATTCGTGAAAAGTGGCGGAAAGTTAAATCGTGCTGATTGGCGGCGACAAAGTGTGAACGCGTTGATCGAGCGCATGCACGACGGCATTCATCGCGAGAAACAATGGGTGAAGTTTGGCATCAGCCCGTTTGGTCTGGGCAAGCCGGATCGTCGCCCACCGGGGATTGTTGGCTTTAGCCAATACGACAAGCTCTATGCCGATGTTGAGCTGTGGCTGAACAAAGGCTGGCTCGATTATTTGGCACCGCAACTGTACTGGCCGGTGGATCAGGCACCGCAGGCGTTTGGTGTGTTGCTAAATTATTGGCTCAAAGAAAACACGCAGTCGCGCCACGTGTGGTCGGGCCTTTACACGAGCCGTATTGATGCCACGGACAAATCATGGCAACCACAAGAAATCGTTAATCAGATCAAACTCGCGCGGTCGCGCGCACAAACCGCGCCAGCCGCAAGCGGTCAGATTCATTTCAGCATGGTGGCGCTAATGCAAAACCGCAAAGGGATTGGTGACGAATTAAAAGCGCAGCTTTATTCAGCACCCGCGCTCATCCCAGCCACGCCGTGGCTTGAAAATGTTGTCCCGCCCGCGCCGCAAATTGCGCTTGAACAGCGCAAAAATATTCGCGTCAAAATTACGCCGGGCAATATCACCAGCGACGCACAGTCCGCCACCACCTTCGCGATTTGGGCAAAATACGGAAACGAAAAGTCTGCACAATGGCAATTTTCAGTCGTGCCCGCGGTTGTAAAAAACGCATCGGTTGAAACTGAACTATTGAGCACAACGCAAGCTGGCTCGCTCAGCGCAGTTGTTGTATCGGCGATTAGTCGCACGGGTAGCGAAAGCGCGCGTACGATTGTGCAATCAAAAAAATAGACAACTCACGATCATGACCACAACGGAAATTGGATTGGGCATTGATGCCGGCGGCACCCAAACACGCTGGGCGCTCGCGCGTGCCAACGGTGACGTAATCGCAGAAGGCAGCGTCGGCGGGATGAGCGGGCTGATGATGGCAACGTCAACTGGCCGCGACAATATCAAAGCAGCGTTGCATGAGCTTGCGCGCAGTATGCACCAACACGCGCACCCACATGCCCAACCTACCCGCGTATACGCTGGCATGACCGGCTTTGATGAAGATGGCAGCGCTATCGCTGCACTGATCGGTGATGCGCTCCATATTAATTGCACACAAGTCACCATCAGCAACGATATCGAAATCGCGTTTCACGATTGCTTCGCGCCGGGCGGCGGGTATGTCGTCTATGCGGGCACCGGATCAGTTGCTGCGTTCATCGATACAACCGGCGAGCTGCATCGCGCGGGCGGGCGCGGCGGTTTGCTTGACGATGGCGGCAGCGGCTACTGGATTGCACGAGAAGCGCTGCGCCACATCTGGCGCGCAGAAGATGAATCGCCTGGCGCGTGGCAGGCGTCACCGATGGCGGTGGAAATTTTAAAAAAAATTGGCGGCAGTGATTGGCTGCACACGCGAAAATTTGTCTACGAAGGCACGCGCGGTGATATCGGCAAGTTGGCGTTAGTGGTTGCGGCGGCGGCAGATCACGATGCGGTTGCACATAAAATATTGAGTGATGCAGGCAGTGAGCTTGCACGCTTGGCGCGCGCCATGATTTCGCGATTCGGAGCACGCCCCATCGCATTGACCGGCCGCGCAATACAGCTGCATCCGGCGATTGAGAAAACATTCCGCGCCGCATTAGCCGAGCAAAACGTACCCGCGCCGATGATCGAAGTGAAAATCAGTCAGCCGCATATTGCCGCAGCACGTGTGGCTGCAGCGCAAAGTCGCGCGCTCGATTCACCCTCAAGGATCAACTCATGAAGAAAATTATATTGGCGTCGTGTATCGCGGTGCTGGCCGGATGTGCGAGTGGACCACCGATTGACACCAGCTATAACTCGGTGAGCCAGGATAGTCGCGTGCAGTTTTTGATCCTGCATTACACAGCGGGTAATTTTCCGGTGTCACTCAAAACGCTGACCGAAGAAGCGGTCAGCAGCCATTATTTGGTGAGTGATAATCCGCCGACGATTTATCGTCTGGTCAATGAAAATCGTCGTGCGTATCACGCGGGCGTGAGCTCCTGGCGCGGCAACACGCAGCTCAACGCGAGCTCAATCGGCATCGAAATTGTTAATCGGGGCTTTCGTGATGACGCGAGTGGCAGGCAGTGGTTTGATTACCCGCAAGAGCAGATTGATGCAGTGATAGCACTGGTCAAGCAAATTGTGGCAAAGCACAAAATCAAACCTGAACATGTCATCGGCCACAGCGATATCGCACCCCAACGAAAAACCGATCCGGGCCCGCGATTTCCGTGGAAGCAACTGGCCGATCTGGGACTGATTCAATGGCCGGACGCCACTCGCGTACAGCAAAAGATTCCAGAGTACGAGGCTGCCTTGCCCGATACCGAATGGTTCCAACAAAAATTGGCCGCGCACGGATTTGAAGTGCCGCGGCATGGTGATCTCGACGAGCCCACGCGCCGTGTATTGAGCGCTTTCCAGATGAAATATCGGCCCAGCAAATTTGATGGCGTACCCGATGCAGAAACAGCGGCGATGCTGGATGTATTGACATCGCCAAGTGCTGCAACCGTGACACCGGTCGAAACAAAGATGGAATCAAAATGAGCATACAAATATTGTCCGCCGCGATTGGCGGATTGTTCGCTTTGGCCAGTATCGGCTGCACCGTCACTCAACCGAAACCCACCCGTATGATCATGCCCTTATCCAGCGCGCCATCGATCCAGCTTGCGTCAAGCAATCAGCTGGACGCCGAACTGGCCGCCATCGTCAACGATTCAGCAAAGCCACTTGCGAGCCTTTCAGTACTGGCCGTGCGCGAGGGTGCGGTGGTGTACAAACGACAATTTGGCTATAAATTTATTGACAGCGCCAAGGCTGAGAACAACAAACTTGCGGATGCTGAAACGCTCTATCGTGTCGCCTCAATTTCAAAAATGATCACCACGCTTGGCGTGATGAAGCTGATTGAAGAAGGCAAGCTGGAGCTTGATCGCGACATCAGTGATTATCTTGGCTACAAATTACGCAATCCGAATTTTCCGGATGACGCAATTACCGTGCGCATGCTGCTCTCGCATACATCGTCGTTGCGCGATGAAGGCGGCTATTACTGGGAAGCGAAGAATCAAATTAAGGACGTGTTGCTGCCTGGCGGAAAGCTATATGACAAAGGTGATATGTGGGCAAAAACGGGCAAACCGGGTGCGTATTTTCAGTACGCAAATTTGCCGTGGGGCGTGCTGGGCACCGTGATGGAACGCGCCAGCGGCGAGCGGTTTGATCGCTTGATGGCGCGAACAGTTTTTACGCCGATGGGTATTGCCGGTGGTTTCAATCCCGCAGAATTTTCCAGAGAAACACTTGGCCACACCGCCACGCTGTATCGCAAACGCACAGAAGTTAATGGCAAAGAAGTTTGGGACATGAAGGGAGCATGGGTGCCGCAGGTCGATGATTACAGCAAGACCGCACCGGTGCCGCGCGCGGGGCCGGATTACGTTATTGGCAGCAACGGTACTGCATTCGGCCCACAAGGCGGCGCACGCTTGTCGGCAGCGGGCCTGGGCAAAATTATGCTGATGTTGATAAATGGCGGCACACTGGAGGGCAAACAAATTCTGCAAAAAAAATCTGTGGACATGATGCTCGCCCAGCAATGGCAATATGATCCGAAATCAAAAAACGGCGCGAGCGGCGAAAGTGGTTTCGACGGGCAAAACAAACTTTTTAACGCATGGGGACTGGGCAACCAGCACTTCCTCGATATCAGCGGCGCGAACCAGGGTGATCGTCTGGTCGAAGGCGGCGGATTCAAAGCGGTGGGACATTTGGGTGATGCGTGGGGTCTCACCTCGGCCATCGTATTTGATCCGGCCACAAAAAGCGGCATGATCTTTTTGATCGGCGGGCCCGGCTTTGATCCTGATACCAACAAGGGAAAATATTCCGCGTTGTTTCGACATGAAGAGCAGATTTTGGATGCGCTTTATCGGCGGGCAATCGCGGAGCGGTGAGCCTAGCAAAAAATATAAACTCTAGTATTAGAGCGCGACATCAAGCATTTATGGCTGTAAAAGCCCGCCAATATTAGACTTTGCTTTGGTTTAGATACCAATGCATCATCGGCAACACCGCAGGAATAGTTTAACTGCACAGAACTTTTAGCTGCATTTCTAGTCGACTACGCTTTATCATCTTGATCAGTGATTGTGAGCCGCTTTTGATCGTTCCCGGTACCTCGCTTCCCCCTTTGGAGACCACATGGCAAAACTAAACGTTAATGGCAAAGTGCGCGAATTTAGCGCTGACGATGGCACACCGCTGTTGTGGGTGTTGCGCGATCAGTTAGGTTTAACCGGCACGAAATATGGCTGCGGCCTTGCGCAATGCGGTGCATGTACCGTACACATTGATGGCGTGCCGACGCGCAGCTGTGTGCGTCCCGCTTCATCAGTAAAAGCGACCGAAAAAATTGTCACCATCGAAGGGCTCTCGCCTGATGGTTCCCACCCGTTACAAAAAGCGTGGGTGGCGCTGGATGTGCCGCAGTGCGGTTATTGCCAGTCGGGAATGATCATGGCGGCAGCGGCGCTGCTGAAAGCAAAACCGAATCCGAGTGATGCCGATATTGATGCGGCAATGACCAATATTTGTCGATGCGGCACGCTTAACCGGATCCGTGCGGGCATTAAAGCGGCGGCGAAAGGCGGCGACATGAAAAGAGCGGCGCTGGGAATTGAGCATATGGCGATGACCCATGAATTGGCCAATGAGGTGAAAAAATCATGAGCACTGTAAATACATCACGTCGGAAGTTTTTGGCTGCCTCTGCGTCGCTTTCTACGGCGGCAGTCGCGGGTAGTTTGGTGGTGGGTTTTCATATTCCATTTATCCAATCGGCTCAAGCCCAAACGTCAGCAACGCCTGCCAATCAAGGCATCGCACCCGAAGTAAACGCATGGGTCGTTGTGCAGCCAAACGACACCGTCATCATTCGCATCGCGCGGTCTGAGATGGGGCAAGGCTCGCTCACCGGACTCGCACAATTGGTGGCAGAGGAACTGGAATGCGACTGGGCGAAAGTCACGACTGAATATCCCACACCCGGCCAAAATCTCGCGCGTGAACGCGTGTGGGGCAGCTTCGGCACCGGCGGCAGTCGCGGCATTCGTGATTCGCAAGACTATGTGCGCAAAGGCGGCGCGACCGCGCGCATGATGCTCATTCAAGCAGCAGCCGATGAATGGAAAGTGCCCGCGTCAGAATGCAGTGCGTCGAACAGCGTCATCACCCACGCGGGCTCCAAGCGCACCACGACTTACGGCAAAGTTGCTGCGGCCGCCGCGAAAATAACACCGCCAAAAGATGTTGCGTTAAAAGATCCCAAAAATTGGAAGCTGGTCGGCAAGCGCCTTGCGCGTTTGGACACGATTGACAAAACCACCGGCAAACAAATTTACGGCAGCGATTTGGTGCTGCCCGATATGCTGAATGCGGCGATTAAAGATTGCCCGGTATTTGGCGGCAAAGTAAAAAGCGTGGATGATGCCGCCGTATTAAAGCGCCCTGGCGTGAAAAAAGTTATTCGCGTTGGCGATAGCGCGGTGGCCGTGGTCGCTGATACATGGTGGCGCGCGAAGACGGCGCTGGATGCATTAAAGATCGAATGGGATGAAGGGCCGAACGCCAAACTATCGAGCGCAGATATTGCCGCAACTTTAAAAGCCGGTCTCGATGCGAAAGATGGCATTGTCGGTAATGAAGTCGGCAATGCGGCGGCAGCGATTGCAAAATCTGCCCGAAAAATTGAAGCGGTGTATTCGTACCCGTATCAAAATCACGCCACCATGGAAACCATGAACGCGACGGCGAAATACACGCCAGAACGCTGCGAAGTATGGACGCCCACACAAAATGGTGAGGCCGCATTGGCCGCCGCAAGTGAGGCATCCGGCTTGCCGCCGGCAAAATGTGAAGTTTATAAAATGATGCTCGGCGGCGGCTTTGGGCGGCGTGGCGCGGTGCATGATTGGGTGCGGCAGGTGGTCGCGATTGCCAAGGAAATGCCCGGCGTGCCGGTGAAGCTGATTTGGTCGCGCGAAGAGGATATGTTGCACGGCCGCTTCCACCCAGTGACCCAATGCAAAATGACTGCAGGATTGGACGCCGACGGGAACGTGACGGGCTTCAATATGCGGATTTCGGGCCAGTCCATTTTGGCCAGCGTAGCACCGCAAAATATCAAGGACGGCAAAGATCCCGTGGTGTTTCAGGGCTTGAATGCATCTGGTCTGGAAACCGCGATTGGCTACACTTTTCCGACGCTGATGATTGATCACGCGATGCGCAATCCGCCGGTGCCTGCGGGATTTTGGCGCGGTGTGAATCTGAATCAGAACGCGATTTATCTGGAATGTTTTATTGATGAAATCGCGCATGCAACCAAACAAGATCCGTTGGCACTTCGTCGCAAGTTGATGGTGAATCATCCGAAACACTTGGCGGTGTTGAATGCTGCTGCGGAAAAAGCCGGCTGGGATAAGCCAGCACCGAAAGGTGTGTTCCGCGGGCTCGCGCAGACGATGGGCTTCGGGAGTTATGTGGCGGCGTGCGCGGAAGTGTCCGTGAGCGATAAAGGTGTGCTGAAAATTCATCGTATCGTGGCCGCGACTGATTGCGGCTACGCGGTCAATCCCCAGCAAATCGAGGCGCAAGTTGAAGGCTCGTTTGTGTATGGACTGTCCGCTGCACTGTATGGCGAATGCACGCTCAAAGATGGCCGCATGATGCAACAAAATTTCGACACCTATCCAACACTGAAGCTGGCTGATATGCCGAAAGTTGAAACAGTGATCGTGGCATCGGGTGGCTTCTGGGGCGGCGTGGGCGAACCCACAATTGCGGTGGCAGCGCCAGCAGTGTTGAACGCGATTTTCGCGGCGACCGGAAAACGTATTCGCGATTTGCCTTTGAAGGATCAGCTATTAACGAAGGCTTGATCACTCTAATTACAAACGTTTTGAATTCCTTCACACGGTTGTTAAGTCGCTTCATAACTTCGGCCATGCTACTTGCAGCTGCCGATGTTTGTGGGGCGGCCGATGCTGCGTCCTACGTCATCACGGGCGATGCAATCACCGAGCCGCTGCAAGGTCTGGTTGGCGATGCCTCACGTGGCCGTGCGATCGTGGCAAATCGACAAGTGGGACTTTGTTTGTTGTGCCATCAAATGCCGATTCCGGAAGAACGTTTCCAGGGCAATTTATCAACGAACCTCGCGGGCGTCGGCAGTCGCGTGTCAGCCGGGCAGCTGCGCATGCGTCTGGTGGATGCGCGGAAATTGAACCCGGCAACGATTATGCCGTCCTACTATCGCACCGACAATTTCACGCGTGTAAGCCCGGCACTTCAAGGCCGCACTATTTTTTCAGCCCAGCAAATTGAGGATGTCGTGGCTTATTTACTGACGCTTCGCAATGACGCACCGACGAGCACGCTATTGAAATGAAAATATCGTTGATCAGGCCAGACGATTTTCAGCGCAGGCGATTGCTGGGTGCGAGTGCCGCGTTGATCGGATCGGTCATGGTGCATCCACTGCTGGCGGTGCCCACTACGCTCGACGCCGCGATTTCAGAATTCTC
>JANMQR010000090.1:0-13888 GCA_031370625.1 Burkholderiales bacterium
GCTGTGCCTGTGTTCCCTGCGTTCGGTGGGAAGTTGAACAGCACAATCGCAACCTTGCGGTTTGCGCGCTCTGCTTTCCGTAATGCCACTAATTTTTCAACGCGCGCGGCGATCATTTCAGCGCGCTCAATACAACGGTGCATGTCGCGTCCAGTTTCATTCGCGTTAAACGTGCAATTACGATGGCAGCCTTTGCACGAAGCGCCAGCGGCATCAGAGCGTCCACCGAAGACAGTTGGC
This sequence comes from Burkholderiales bacterium, assembly GCA_031370625.1. Taxonomy (GTDB): domain Bacteria; phylum Pseudomonadota; class Gammaproteobacteria; order Burkholderiales; family Usitatibacteraceae; genus UKL13-2. The sequence continues at coordinate 241 of JANMQR010000090.1, forward strand.
GAGGTCGCGCCATCCAACTCAGGAATGGCGACCATGATGGTGTTCTCAACGGGCATCAAGCCGCGCTCGGATGCGCCCCAGGTTTCGAGGGTTTGAAACTCAACCGGATGGGCGGCAATGTAAGGTACATCAAGTCGCGCCAGTACTTCTTCAGCGGCCTTGGAGTCGTTGTAGGCGGGGCCGCCCACGAGCGAGAAACCGGTGAGTGAGACCACGGCATCAACCACCACACGTCCATCTTTGAAGAAGAATTTTTCAATCGCAGGACGCGAATCAAGGCCGGTGGCGAAGGCGGGAATAACTTTTAGGCCGCGCGCTTCGAGCGCATCAATCACGCCATCGTAGTGATCGGTATTTCCGGCCAGCATGTACGAGCGCATCATCAAAATGCCGACCGTACCGTTAGTTGGACTCTTAACAGTTGGCAATGGCAGGGTCTTCGCGTGGTCGGCAATCCGGCCCTCCATGCGCGGATGGTAAACGCCGGTCTCTGGATACTCGACGGGAGCTGCGACCTTCAGCGTGCCGCGCAAATGACGGCGCGCACCATCAGCATAGCGATCCACCAGCAGGCGAATCATGTTGCCGATGTTGTCGTCGGAACCGCCGAGCCAATATTGCAAGGTTAGAAAATAGGCGCGCACATCTTGCGCAGTGCCAGGAATGAAGCGCAGCATTTTCGGGATGCGACGCAGCATTTTCATTTGTGCTTCACCCGCGGTGCGCTGGCCAGGCTTTTTGGTGTTACCACGCAGCCGCTTCAACAACGCCATGGGGCCGGTCGCCGTGCCATCCATTTTGAATTTACCGATGCGCGTCATCTTCATGACTTCACTGGCTGACATTGCGCAGACCATGGCATCACATTGATCGCGGCGGGCGGCGAGTGCGGGCAATACGGGGAGGAAATGGTCTTCCATGAACAACATGGAGGCAATGATGATGTCGCCTGCGGCAATATCGGCTAAACAACGATCAAGTGCAGCCGGGTCAGCCGCATATTCAGAAGCGGCATGAACCTTTAACGACAATCCGGGAATATCTCGCGCAAGCACCGCGCGGGCCCGGGCAGTAGCGCTCGCCAGATGGGTATCCATCGTCACGATTACCACCCGCATCGGGGCGATTTCAGCGACTGAAATGTGCTTTTGCGTCATACAGTGTCTCCACAGTGATCGTCGACATTCCGCGCTCGTTAGCAAAGCGCTCGGTGTTGCGGCGCGCTTTACCACGAACAAAAAACGGAATCTTGTTTAACTCTTTTTCAGCTTCAGCTGCCCAGCTTGCGGCAGTTGCTGATGTTGGCGCAATAGCGCTTGCACCCATTGGAGCTGCCGCAACTGGTGCTGGTGCTACGTTTTGCACCGGTTTGTTGGCACCACCCAAATGTGACGGCGCTGCATCAGCATGAAATTCGTTATCGCCGCGGAACATGCCAATCAAATGTTCTTCCAAGCCCATCATCAAGGGATGAACCCAAGTGTCGAACAACACGCTGGCACCTTCGAATCCCATCTGCGGCGAATAACGTGCGGGGAAATCCTGCACATGCACTGGTGCGGAAATCACCGCGCATGGCACACCGAAACGCTTGGCAATATGGCGCTCCATTTGCGTGCCCAACACCAGCTCAGGTTGTAGTTCGGCAACCTTCGCTTCGACTTCAAGATAATCGTCAGTGATAAGCGCCTCAACACCATAAATCTTTGCGGCTTCGCGAACTTCACGCGCAAATTCACGGCTGTAAGTGCCGATGCCGACCACGGTGAAACCCATTTCCTCTTTGGCGATTCTGGCGGCAGCTACCGCGTGCGTGGCATCACCAAATACAAATACACGTTTGCTGGTGAGATAAGTGGAATCAACTGATTTGGCGTACCAAGTGGCGCGCGATGGTGCGCCATTCAATACCGCAGTTGCAACAACATTGGCGAGCTTGGCTACTTCGGCGATGAAATCACGCGTGGCACCCACACCGATGGGTACCGTTTTTGTAGCGGGTTGCCCGAAGGTGCGCGTCAACCACTGGGCGGCTTGTGAGGCCGTCTCGGGATACATCACCACGTTGAAATCAGCCTCTCCCAAACGTGTGATGTCGGCGGGCGTGGCACCCATTGGCGCGACCACGTTGATTTCGATACCGAACTGGTTCAGCAGTTGGGTAATCTCGCGCACATCATCACGATGACGGAAACCGAGTGCGGTGGGGCCGAGCAAATTGCAGCGTGGGCGCTGACCTGACGCTTTAGCAGGACGTGCAGTGCCCGGTACGGGTGCCGATGGGCTCGCAAGCGCACGCACGATTTGATAAAACGTTTCAGATGCGCCGTAATTTTCTTTGCGTTGATACGAGGGCAATTCAAGTGGAATAACCGGGATCGGCAGGTTTAGCGCTTTTGACAATCCACCCGGATCGTCTTGAATTAATTCGGCGGTACATGATGCACCGACAATCATTGCTTGCGGTTTGAAACGCAGATACGCGTCACGCGCGGCGGTTTTGAAAAGCTCAGCAGTATCGCTGCCCAAATCACGCGCCTGGAATGTGGTGTAGGTCACGGGTGGGCGCTTGCCGTTGCGTTCAATCATCGTGAACAGCAGGTCGGCATAGGTGTCGCCTTGCGGGGCGTGAAGCACATAATGCAGGCCTTCCATCGCGGTCGCAACCCGCATCGCACCAACATGCGGAGGGCCTTCGTATGTCCATACCGTGAGCTGCATCTTAAGCCACCAAGCGCATGCGGCGCACTAAAGGACGGGCAAAAAGCTCAGCCAAATCGGCGGCTTGGTCATAACCCTGGATCGGGGTGAATACCAGCTCAATTGACCATTTGGTGGTCATGCCTTCTGCTTCAAGGGGATTGGCGAGTCCTAATCCGCACACCACTAAATCGGGCTTGGCCGCGCGGCAACGATCAAGCTGATTTTCGACATGTTGACCTTCTGAAATCTGTACATCTTTTGGTAACAGTTCGAGTTCACGTGCGAGGTGTTGCTTGTGCAGAAATGGTGTGCCGACTTCAACCAATTCAACACCAAGTTCACGTGCCAGAAATCGTGCGAGTGGAATTTCCAGTTGCGAATCGGGAAAGAAGAATACGCGTTTACCGGACAATTCTTCGCGGTAGCGTGCGACGGCACGGGTAGCGCGTTCGCGAGCGCTGGCCGTTGCGGTATCAAATGTGGCGTCGGTTATGCCCCAAACATTGGCTGCTGCTTTGAGCCAAGCGGTGGTGCCTTCAACGCCGAGCGGGAACGGAGCATCAATGCGTTTTGCGCCGCGCTCTTCAAGGGCGCGCGCAGTATCGGCCAGGAAAGGCTGTGCCAATAAATAGCGTGTGTTTGAGCCAACGGGTGGCAGATCCGTCGCATGGCGTGGAGGAAAAAAGCGCACTGGGCCGATATTAAGCGCTGCAAACAAACGGATGAACTGATCCTCAACCACGTCCGCCAGCGAGCCCACGATCATCAACGCGGTGGGCGCTTCTGTTGAAGATGCTGGCAAGTCAGGAACCATTGAGGCGAGGCAAGCATCTTCGCCCTGCGTAAATGTGGTCTCGATACCGCTACCCGAATAATTCAGCACACGAACATCGGGGGAAAACTTTTTTGACAGTCTTGCGGAAGCACGTGAAAGATCGAGCTTGATAACTTCCGATGGACATGATCCGACTAAAAATAGCAGGCGAATGTCCGGGCGGCGGGTAAGCAACTGATTGACGATTCTGTCCAGCTCTTCATTGCAATCGGCTAAACCAGCGAGGTCGCGCTCATCGATAATCGCGGTGGCAAAACGCGGCTCGGCAAAAATCATCACGCCCGCTGCGGACTGAATCAGATGTGCGCAAGTGCGTGATCCCACCACCAGAAAAAATGCATCCTGAATTTTGCGGTGCAGCCAGATGATGCCGGTGAGGCCGCAGAAAACCTCACGTTGACCTCGCTCGCGAAGGATTGGAATCACGGTGGTGTCATTGCAACCAGATTTGGTAGCAGTTGCCGGCGCATTCATGCGGCTACTCCTGCTTGATTAATGACACCAGATTCTTTCGCATATTGAATGCGTGCCATGCGCAGTTTCCAGATAAATTGAGCCGCGTTGACGGTATAGGTGGCATAGGCGGCAAGGGCTAAATACATTTGCTGGCGCTCATTTAACCAGCCCGTCATGAGCGCGATCAGGTAGGCGGTGTGCAGCGCAATCACGATCATGCTGATGGCATCTTCCCAAAAGAATGCCGGCGCAAATAAATACTGGCCGAAAACCACTTTCTCCCAAATAGCGCCCGTGACCATGATGGTGTAGAGCACAAAGGTTTTGATAACGATGGAGGTCGTTGCAGCGGCAAGACCTTCGCCTGTAGAAAGATAACGAACCACAAGGCCAACGCTGATGAGCAGAATCAAAAATTGAATCGGCGCCAGAATACCCTGCACCAGCGTCCAGCGCGTGTTGTCGCGGCGCACGCGTTGCTCAGGCGTGTAGAGAGGTGAGGTTGACCGTTGTTGTGGATTTCTTTTCTGCATCTGAACATGTCCGAAAATCTAATTTTTCCCCGCAAAACAAAATTTAGACTCGTTCAATAAATATGTCAAGTAAAGTTTACGTCAATTTAACTTGACATGTTTTTCACGAAAGCTGTATAACGTAAGTTCATGTGACACTGACATCGGAAATTGACTCAAAACATGACAAGCCTACTTGACAACGCGACATCAGAAAGGCCTACTAAGCGCAGACGAATTGCATCGTCTGGCTCGCTGGCTAGACGGTGCAAATTTGCGTTTCAGGGGTCGAATGATGGTCAAAACATCATTTCGACATATAGATGGTCACGCGTGGCGACTGCGTTAACAGCCCGCACGGCCGTTCATAGCTTGATTAGGAGGAAGTCAATGGATTTGAGTCAGCAGATATTGGCCCAGCGACATGCGCAAGATAAGGGGGTGAATAGCCCGAAATCCGACCTCGGCGATGTCAAGCAACAGCAACTTACCCGCTCCCATGCGGATTCATCAGAAAGCCACGCCGCGTCGTTATCCCGCATTATTGAATCGCAAATTATTCCGCGATTAATGTTGGCGCATCGTGCTGCACAGGGCGCGTCGCCGCTGCCTGCCGTAGACGCGCATGCCCCCGGTCCGGAGGCGATTGCCGAGTTTGCGAATATCGTCATTTCTAATGGTGTCAGTGTCGCTGCCGCCTATGTGGAGGCGCAACGCGCTAGCGGCATGTCGCTTGAATCGGTTTACATCGATTTACTTTCGCCTGCGGCACGCCATCTCGGCTACCTTTGGGAAAATGATCTTTGTGATTTCACCGAAGTCACCGCGGGTTTATGGCGCTTGCAGCAGTTGTTGCACGAGCTGAGCCCCGCTTTTCAAGGTGATGGGGCAGGCGCTCAATTGTCTACTTCACAAGGATTATCCCGGCCAAAGCTGGCGCGCCGGGCGCTGCTGCTACCTGCGCCTGGCGATCAACACACTTTTGGCCTGTTTATGGTGTCTGAATTTTTCAGGCGCGCGGATTGGGACGTCTGGGGTGAATTGCCAGCGTCAACAGAACAGCTCATCAGCACAGTGCGAGAAGAGCGATTTGATATGGTGGGCTTTTCGGTTGGCAGTGTGCTCAAGCTTGAAGAATTGAAATTTGCTATCCGTGCGGTTCGACTCGAATCGCGCAATAAAAGTATTACGGTAATGGTGGGCGGCCCAATATTTGTGGCGCACCCCGAGTATGTCGATTTGGTTGGCGCGGATATGACCGCTGCGGATGGTCGCGATGCGGTTATTTTTGCGGAAGAGTTGGTTGCGCAATTTGAGGTAAGCAGTTGAAACCGGAGAATCATTGTTGAGTGCAGAACAGAAGTACCGTGAAATAGCCGAACGAAGCGACGCAATTTACTCAAGGGACCCGAACAGGGCGCAAACAGGTAGGTTTTTGATGGATCAGTTTGAATCACCATTGAAATCGTTCGGCGGCCTTGATGCAGAGTCTGCGGCGAATCTCATCGCAGCGGCAGCCGATGTGGCACTCGTCGTGGATGTGCATGGCGTGATTAGAGACGTTGCCTGCGGCAGCGATGAGTTTGCACAAGAGTCGTGCAAGAATTGGGTCGGACAACCTTGGATTGACACAGTCACGATCGAAACCAAGCCCAAAATCGAAGCCTTGCTGAGAGACGCGGGCGTCAAAGGCGAGCGCAAATGGCGGCAAGTGAACCACGCGTATTCAAAAGGCGCTGACGTTCCATTTTCTTATTCGGCTGTACAGGTGGGTCATGATGGCCGGATTGTCGCGTTTGGGCGTGATCTGCGCGCGAACGCGGCATTGCAACAGAGGCTGGTCGATGCGCAGCAATCAATGGAGCGAGACTACTGGCGTTTGCGTCACGTCGAAACACGCTATCGTTTGCTGTTCCAATTGGCATCAGAGGCAGTATTGGTGCTGGATGCAGCGACGCTGAAAGTGGTTGAAGCAAATCCGGCAGTCGGCAAACTCTTGGGCCGTGCCGCAGAAAAGTTTGTTGGTCGTACCTTCCCTGACGGATTTGACGATGAGGGAACGCGCGCGATCGAAGAGCTTTTTGCGAAGGTGCGAACGGCGGCCGCGGCTGATGATGTACACGCCAAAATGGCCGAAAGCGGGCTTGAATTTGTTATTTCAGCCTCTTTGTTCCGGCAGGAACGCAGCTCATCGTTACTGGTACGTTTGGCCCCAGTACACGCCAATGTTGCCGGGGCGAGTGTGCCGACGGCGATTTTGCGCATTATGGAAAATGCGCCGGACGGTTTTGTCGTGACCGATCTTGAGGGCAAATTGTTGGTGGCAAATCGTGCATTTATCGATTTGGCACAACTGGCCTCTGAAGAGCGGGCACGCGGTGAATCGTTGGAGCGCTGGTTGGGGCAATCTGGCGTTGATTTCAAGGTATTGGTGTCCAATCTTCATCAGCACGGCTCCGTTCGTCTATTTGCGACTACGCTTCGCGGCGAACATGGCTCAACCGCCGAAGTGGAAATTTCGGCCGTGGCTGTACCGCACGCAGATTTGCCCTGCATGGGCTTTACGATTCGTAATGTCGGTAAACGCTTGAGTGGCCGTGATGTTCGCGCCAGCCGTGAACTGCCGAGATCAGTTGAGCAGTTAACCGAACTTGTCGGGCGTGTTTCACTTAAAGAGTTGGTTGTTGAAACCACTGACATGATCGAAAAACTGTGTATCGAAGCAGCCCTTGAGCTCACGCAAGATAATCGCGCAGCCGCAGCGGAGATGCTGGGTTTAAGCCGCCAAAGTTTGTATGTCAAGCTGCGTCGTTATGGCCTGGGTGATTTACCCGCCGATGCAACTGCGTTGGATACACGGCCGAATTAAAGCTTTGATCGCACGGGTTGACTGAATGATAAACGCAGAAAAATTATCGGCAGTTAAGCTCTCGGGCGTCAATCAATCATCCATCACGCGACCAAGCCTCACCACGGTCGCCGAGTTATTAAAACCCATCACCTGGTTTCCGCCCATGTGGGCGTTTGGTTGTGGTGTGGTTTCTTCAGGCGCTTCATTCGAAGGCAAATGGCCCATCATCATTACCGGCGTGGTGCTTGCCGGACCATTGGTATGCGCCACCAGTCAGGCGGCGAACGATTGGTATGACCGATTTGTTGATGCCATCAACGAACCAAACCGCCCAATTCCATCAGGACGCATGCCTGGGCGCTGGGGGCTGTATGTCGCGATTGCCTGGACGATTCTTTCGCTGCTGGTGGCGACGGTACTCGGCCCCTGGGGGTTTGGTGCGGCGGTCGCGGGCCTGGTGCTCGCTTGGGCGTATAGCGCGCCACCATTTCGCTTAAAGCAAAATGGTTGGTGGGGTAACTTGGCTTGCGGTGTTTCGTATGAGGGGCTGGCATGGCTGACTGGTGCTGCCGTCATGCTCGGTGGTGTCATGCCGGATGTTCGCACTATTGCCCTCGCTGCACTCTATAGCCTTGGTGCCCACGGCATCATGACGCTTAATGATTTCAAGTCGATTAAGGGAGATCTCAAAACCGGTATCGGCTCGCTACCCGCACGACTCGGTGCGGTTAATGCAGCGCGAGTGGCTTGCGTGGTCATGGCACTACCGCAGGCTGCGGTCGTGGCGTTGTTGGTGGTTTGGGGACATCCGATGCATGCGCTTGGTGTGGCGGCTTTACTGGCGCTACAAATCGGCATGATGCCGCGCTTTCTGGCGAGCCCGGTTGAGCGCGCAACTTGGTACAGCGCGATTGGCATTAACTTTTATGTTCTGGGTATGCTCATCAGCGCGTTTGCGCTTCGCTCTGCGGCGAGTCTTGGCGGGGCGGCGTGATGACTTCTGCCGTGCAGGCAAATTCGCTAAGCTGGCTGGGCATTGTTCGCTTGGGATTGGTGCAGGCAGCACTTGGTGCCATCGTGGTCTTGACGACCTCCACAATTAATCGTGTGATGGTAGTAGAACTCATGTTGCCCGCCATCATCCCCGGCGCGTTGGTAGCGCTGCACCACGCCTTGCAATTACTTCGTCCGCGCATGGGGCATGGCTCAGATGTTGGCGGACGCGGCACGCCGTGGATCATAGGTGGCATGGCAGTGCTGGCGATTGGGGGCGTGCTTTCAGCCATGGCAACCGCGTTGATGGGTACTAATTTTGCGGGTGGTATCGCGCTTGCTGTGCTCGCGTTTGCGCTAATCGGCGCGGGCGTTAGTGCCTCTGGTACCTCGCTGCTGGTACTTGTTGCCAAACGTGTGGCCTCGAATCGTAAGCCCGCCGCTGCGGCCATCGTTTGGATATTGATGATTGCCGGTATCGTGTTGCCTGCAAAATTGGCCGGCAAATTTCTTGATCCGTTCACACCTGCAAGGCTTGTGATGGTGGCAGCGTCTGTATCCGGGATTGCGTTTGTTGTCGCGCTTCTCGCTGTGTGGGGAGTGGAAGGGAAATTTATAAATGGTGGCGTATTACCTGCATTGCCTGCAACGGCCAAGCCATCTTTTAAAAGTGCTCTAAAAGAAGTATGGGCCGAGCCAGAAGCGCGTCACTTCACGATTTTTGTGTTTGTTTCGATGTTCGCTTACAACGCGCAAGACCTAATACTTGAGCCGTTCGCGGGCTCAGTATTTAAATTTACCGTGGGCCAATCTACCGATCTATCTGGCGTGCAGCATAGCGGCGTTTTGCTCGGGATGATTTTGGTGGGTGCCATCGCAACAATGGCTTGGGGTAAAGTGCTGGGCTCATTAAAATTTTGGATGGTGTCAGGTTGCATTGGCTCGGGTATTGCCTTGGCGGGCTTGGTGGTGGCGGGCTCAGTTGGCCCGGCATGGCCGTTTAAGGCGAACGTCTTTTTATTGGGGCTCGCCAATGGCGCTTTCTCAATAGCGGCGGTAGCGTCAATGATGAGTATGGCCAGTAATGGGCGCGGATCGCGCGAGGGTGTGCGCATGGGCTTGTGGGGTGCCGCGCAGGCGATTGCATTTGGGCTGGGCAGTTTTTTTGGCGCGGCGATGAGCGATGCGGCGAGATTGTTATTGGGCTCGCCCGTGGCCGCTTACTCGACCGTGTTTGCGTTCGAGGCGGTGTTGTTTTTGGTGGCGGCTGTGCTGGCCTCTCAAATCAGTCCCGCAAAAGATTTTCGGCAAAGTAATACAGGTTCCAAACCCAGTGGCGCAGATTCTAAACCCAGTGATTCAACATCCCGTGACTCACTCGTGGCCAGCTTGACCGGAAGGGCATGAACATGAACATGAACGTTAACGAAGCGCAAATTTATGATGTGGTGGTGGTCGGTGGTGGACCATCAGGCGCGACGGCGGCAGAGGATTTGGCGCGCCAAGGGCACAAAGTCATGCTGCTGGATCGTGCGGGGCGGATCAAGCCTTGCGGTGGCGCGATTCCACCCGCGTGCATTGATGAATTCGCGATTCCGGATGAATTGATCGTGGCGAAAATTACTTGCGCGCGAATGGTTTCGCCCGTTGGCAAAGAAGTGGATATGCCGATTACGGGCGGCTTTGTTGGCATGGTGGATCGCGCAACGTTCGATGAGTATTTGCGCGAACGTGCCGCTAAAGCAGGCGCTCTCAGACGCACGGGAATGTTCAGTCGCATCACGCGCGAACAGGAAGCGACAATTGTGCATTACGAATCCACCGATGAAGACGGCAACAAGCATGCCGATTCTGTACGGACGCGATTAGTGGTCGGTGCCGACGGTGCGGCCTCTGCTGTGGCGTTGCAGGAAGTAAAGGGCGCTGATCGTGCGCCCTATGTGTACGCGTATCACGAGATCGTTAGCGCGCCGAAAAGCGGTGAGGGTAAGTTCGATGCCAAGCGTTGTGATGTCTATTATCAGGGGCCAGTATCGCCCGATTTTTATGGCTGGGTTTTTCCGCATGGCGATACCGTGAGTGTTGGCATGGGAACGGCAAAAAAAGGTTTTTCGATTCGTAACGCGACCGGATTACTGCGTGAAAGCGCCGGCTTGAGCGGCGCCAAAACGATTCGTCGTGAGGGCGCGCCGATTCCGATGAAGCCGCTTAAATCTTGGGACAACGGTCGCGACGTGCTGCTCGCAGGTGATGCCGCAGGGGTGGTGGCGCCCGCGTCAGGTGAGGGCATTTACTACGCCATGTATGGCGGCAAGCTGGCAGCAGACGCGGCACATGAGTTCCTCGCGACGGGCAATGTGAAGGCGCTGGCGATGGCGCGCAAACGCTTTATGAAGACGGATGGTCGGGTATTTTGGATTATCGGTATCAAGCAAAAATTCTGGTAATCCAGTGATAAGCGGCGCGAGCGTTTTGTCAGCATTTGCCGCGACAAAGATGTGCAAGAACTGACCTGGCAGGCGTATATGTACAAAAAACTGGTGCGCGCAAAACCGATGGCGCACATCCGCATTTTCTTCAAAGATTTGGCGCACCTTACTGGTTTGGTGAAACCTTCATGAGCTTGCGACGCGATACTGTTGTGTGCGCAGCATGACCGGAAGGAGCCTTCGTAACCCGATTATTGTTGCCGTGACTGTTGCCATTGCGGCAGCGGTGGTTGGCGGGCTGTTAACAAATTTGGGGCCATGGTATTTTGCCCTCAAACAACCATCGTGGAAGCCGCCTGATTGGTTGTTTGGGCCTGCATGGACAACCATATTTGCCTGTGCGGCGACAGCGGGCGTGCTGGCTTGGCGGCGCGCAGACACCCCCAAAAGCCGCGCAACCATTATTGGTTTATTCGCGCTGAATTTCTTATGCAATTCGTTGTGGAGTCTGCTCTTTTTTAAACTACAGCGCCCGGATTGGGCGTTGATGGAAGTCGGATTTTTATGGCTTTCGATTGCGGCCTTAATATATTTTTTATATCCCTTGTCAAAACTAGCCAGCTTGCTGCTGCTGCCTTATTTGCTTTGGGTGAGTTTTGCGTCGATATTAAACTGGTCAATTGTGCAGATGAACGCGCCATTTCTTGGCATTTAAAAAATCTTTATCCACAGCGTCTATAGCGCTTGTTGTCTCTAAAAATTCGTTCTTGCGAAAAATAAAAATGGCGTCACGACTTACCGATCATCCTGACCGATTCGCTCTTGCGGCAGAAGTTCACGCCCGTCCGCCGGTCGAGCTGCAAACACCGTCTCGTGCAAGCTACGTCGCGGTGCTGATCGCACCCGAAGATCGTGCTGTTGAAATGGCACATTTAATTGCCTTATGCGCCCGCTATGCGGTGTCCCCGCCGGTTGGAAGTGCGACGCACTTTAATGCAAAGATTGGCCAAGTGCTGTTGAAGTGGGAACGTCACAGCGAATTCTCAGGCTATACGTTTTTTATTCCCAACCTCAGCGCAGTACCTTTTAGTGAACCCGCTGCGGGATACTTGCCAGATGGTTGGCTGGACGGGATTCCCGGCCTTCGTATTGTCGCGGCTCATGCCAAACTCATTGCAGGCGGCGGGCCGTTATCAGACGCCGAGCTTGAAATGGCATTCGCTGGAAATACGGCAGTGGGCGCTGATATTGGCGAGGGCGTGGGCGTGGCCTATACGGATTTTAAAATTCATAACGACGGTTACTCGCGCTTTGTCATGATTAACCGCAACCTGTCGCCGGGCCAGGCGGGCCGCATGATGCAGCGCTTATTCGAAATCGAAGCCTACCGAATGCTCGCGCTACTAGCTTTACCTATCGCGCGTAGTCAGGCACCGCAGGCGCTGACGATAGAACGTGCGTTGTCCAAAGTCACAGAAGCAATTGCAGCGGATTCTGGTGGTGATGAGGCACAGCTTTCTGATCTGATAAAACTTGCCGCAGAGGTGGAAAGCGCTTTAGCGTTTAGTCAATTTCGATTTGGTGCCAGCCGCGCGTATTACGAACTCGTGATTACGCGCATTAGCGAGTTGCGTGAGCGACGATTGCCGGGCGTGCAGACCATCAATGAATTCATGACGCGCCGATTGGCACCTGCGGTGGCCACTAGCGCCACCGTGTCGCAGCGGCTACGCGATTTATCAGAACGCATTGCCCAGACCAGCAGTTTGTTATCGACGCGCGTTGATATTGTTCGTGAGAAACAAAATCAGGCGCTATTGGCGTCGATGGAGCGCAGAGCTCGCTTGCAATTGAGACTTCAGCAGACCGTTGAAGGGCTATCCATTGCGGCGATCACTTACTATGTGGTGGGCATCGTGGGCTTTGGTGCGAAGGCATTGCAAACGGCGGGGCTGCGTGTGCAGCCCGACATTGCCGTGGGCATCGCCATTCCGGTCGTGGTTATCGCGGTGGCTTACGCGCTTAAGCGCACACGACGCAAATTAATGAGCGCGGAAAAAGCCAGTAAAGATGCCTTGCACGGCGATTATTGAGGCCATTTCTTTTTTAATCGTACGCATATTTTTTTGCTCTACTGCGCAGTTATCTGGAGAAAATATATAGACCCTAGCATTGGTGAGCTGTTTGAAGCAAAAATGCTCGAAGAAGCCCGCCAATGCTAGTGTTAATGAATTCGTATGCGGGTTTACCTATCCTGCTCTTTATCATCAACTAACGTGCACTTGAAGTGGACCTGAAATGAGCATGGCGGAGCTTTTCTCGACTGGCTTGATCGCCGATATTATCTTGATCTTTATGGCGCTTGAAGCCGTTGTGCTCGTTTTATACAAGCGCAAAACTAACCGTGGATTTACTGAAGTCTCAGCGTTTTGGATGCTGCTGCCGGGCGCGTGTTTGGTGCTCGCACTTCGCGCGGCATTGGTGGGCGCATCGTGGCAATGGGTAGCGCTCGCGGTGAGCGTTTCATTGATCGCGCATCTGGGTTATTTACGTCAACGTCTGCGCCTGCGTTAGTGTTTGCGTTACTGTCTGCCTAACGGCGCTGCAAGACCACAAATTGCAGATCGTAAATATTTTTTTCGTCCTTGCTGCGCGCGTCGCGAGATTCCTCTTTCCATAACGAATCATTGGTCGGCGGGAAAAAAGTATCACCGACTAAATCAGCATCAATCTCGGTGATGTACAACCGTTGCGCGAGGGTCAGTGCTTCGGCATATAAAGATGCGCCGCCGATCACAAACGGATTATCTTCAGCGCAAAGTGTTAATGCGTTTTCAAGTGAATTTGATAGTTCAACACTCGGCGCTTG
>JANMQR010000116.1:0-5891 GCA_031370625.1 Burkholderiales bacterium
CAAACATTCATGTGTGCTGCTCGATATGCCATTCGGCAGCTATCAGGAATCAAAAGAGCAAGCCTATCGCAACTGCGCACGCGCGTTGGCCGAATCTGGTGCGCAAGGTTTGAAATTGGAAGGCGGCGCGGAGCTGGTTGAAACGGTTGAATATCTCGTCGCGCGCGGCATTCCAATCATGCCGCACATCGGCCTGATGCCGCAGCGCGTACATGAAATGGGCGGCTTTAAAGCGCAGGGGCGCGAAGATGATGCAACGATGAAATGGACCGGAATCGCGAAAAGTTTTGAAGCCGCAGGCGCGTTTGGAATCTTGATTGAAGGCACCGTCGAGCCCGTTGCACGCGCCGTGACCGAAGCAATAAAAATCCCCACCATTGGCATCGGTGCCTCGCCCGCGTGCGATGGGCAGGTGTTGGTGACGGAAGATATTCTGGGACTGTTTCCCGATTTCACGCCGAAGTTTGCAAAGCGATTTACCGATGTGGGATTGGCGGTTTCTGCTGCCGCCGCAAACTACGCAAAAGAAGTGCGCGCCAATGAATTCCCACGACCTGAGCATTGTTTTGGGGTGCGGAAGTAGGGCGGTTTTGATTTCGTAGATCGCCATTTGGCGGGTGTTTTGGGGCAATAATGCTTCAAAGTGCTTGCCAGTGCTAGGGTTTTAAATGTTATCGCTGTCGTCCCTCACTAAAAGCTGTTCGGGATAACAATGTTTGGGTGCGTGACAATGTGCAGATATTTTATTCATCGTGGGCTCAATGAGCTGATCGTCAAGATACAGCTTACATTTCATGCGCTCTACATCTGCTTGAACAGGTGCGCAAACGTATCGCTCACGCTGAGTAATTCCGCACGCTGCTTGATTCGTACCTGAAGTTTTCCCGCCATATCACGTCGCACGCCTTCGATTGCGTTTGCGTTGACCACCGTTGAGCGGTGAATTTGCCAGAAAATCGCTGGGTCGAGCTGGTCGATTAGCTCCTTGATCGGCGTGCGGATGACCGACTCCTGATTTGCTGTCACGACCAGCGTGTATTTGCTATCTGATTTGAAATAGCATATTTCTTCCACTGTGATGAGCCGAATGTTTTGTCCTTGCGAAGCGTTAATCCACCGCAGATACTGCGATTTTTCTTTTGTTTCCGGTGAGTGACTCGCAAGCGAGTCGATCAAGCCATCCATATTCGCCGGCGCGTAAAACATTCGCTCTTTTAGCCGCCTGACTGTATTGAATAATCGCGCCGCGTTGTATGGCTTCATCACATAATCGATTGCACCTTGCTCAAAAGCATTCACTGCGTATTGATCGTAGGCTGTGACAAAAACGATATGGCATTTGCCGCTCGCTTGCCGGGCCACCTCGCTGCCGGTGGCACCGGGCATCTGAATGTCCAGAAACAGGATTTCGGGTTTGTGCGCGTCCAACGCGCGCAGCGCTTGAATGCCGTCCTGAACCGCCTCGACAATTTTCAGCTCTGGCCAAACCTGAGAAAGTTGTTCCTGCAATTGTTCACGTAAGGGCGTTTCGTCCTCAGCGATCACTGCGCGGGGCGCGACGATCAAATTGCTGCCGGTCGATGTCAATATGTTTGCGATCATTGCGTCGGTCCTTGTGCTATTTTTTGGGTTGAGGAGCTGCAGCGCCGCTAATGTGCCGTTGCGCGCGGTTGCGTGCGCCGCTCGGCCGGGGCTGCCCGATAGCTGGACAATGGATTGGTGATGTTGTCGGAAGACGTGGTATTCGGCACCGAGATTTTAATTTCAGACAATTGATCTCCTCTCAATGCATGCGTCAGTTGCGCGTGATCGCCAAACAGCGCCGCCAGCCGTTCTTTAATTTGTGCGAGAGCGGGGTTGTCGATTTCTAGTGCGCCCGATTGCGGCGAGTAAACTGCCGATACCGACACCGTTTCAACCGATACACTTGCCATGATGTGTATTGACGACGCATGTACCCGCGCACTCGCCAGTTCGGCAGCCAGCGGTAGGCAAATCATCGGCGGAAATTTGAGGTTTCGATGCTCAGCATTGACGCTGAATGAAAATACAATCTTCTCATTAAGCAGCGCCGAAAGCACATCCAAATACGATCCCACCAGCACGCTTTCGCGCTCCAAGGTGGATGTGCTTGAGCGCATAAGCGGCATGGCGGCGCGCAGGTAGGTAATCAATTGATCTAGGGCACGTTCAGCGCGCTCTGGCTCGGCATCGTAAAGCGATTCCACTCGCCGCAACGCCGACAATAAAAACGCCGGCTCCACCTGCGCCTGCATCGCGAGTAAGCGAGATTCCGTCAGCCGCTGTGAAGCGTGTGCGCGCGCTGTTTCGGCCTCGCGTAAACGCAGCCGGGATTGGAATGCGTGTTCGCGGTAGAAATAAACAAATGACATTCCTAGAGCGCTCAT
The DNA here is from genome assembly GCA_031370625.1 of Burkholderiales bacterium. GTDB lineage: Bacteria > Pseudomonadota > Gammaproteobacteria > Burkholderiales > Usitatibacteraceae > UKL13-2. The sequence goes on from JANMQR010000116.1 coordinate 2,409, forward strand.
CAAGGCGTTGCCTGCCGTTGTCGCAATATGCACTGGAGTGCTCAATCTAAGTTCCGAACAACATATTTCCCCCGTCGGCCAGCCAATCCAGTACACAAAAATCAACCAGTTAATTACGGCAAATGCTAGCGCTACCGCTATTCCGATTGTGGCAGCCAATGCCCAGTGTGGAAGTCGAGCCGATAGCCGTTGCGTTGCGCCCAAAGTAATCGTCATCAGGAGCGCGCAAATGAATGCATTACACAGCCATTCCCAAGCCCAGTGTGATCGCTTCGGGTCGCCAGTGGTGGAAGCATGTGATAGATTCCAGATCAACCAAAAAACTACAAACGCTAAAAAGTAACCTAGCCACTTTTTATTGGAAAAGTTGTGTAATGCCCTTAAAGGCTTAAGCGGATATGAGGAGTTCATAAGCGCATAACCGCTTAGCGCATTTCGAGTGGAATGTCCAAGGTCGCCACCATTCCTTGCGGTGTGCCTTGTGCCAAATTTAGCGTCGCGCTGTCGCCAAAACTCGCTTGAAGCCGAGCTCGAATATTTGAAAGACCAACACCCGAGCCGCCCATCTCAGTTAATTGAAAGCCGCGCCCCGTGTCTGCCACCTCAATGCGCAACATGTCTTCGTGACGACGAGCGGTGATGGAAATACTGCCTCCCGACGGTAGCTGCATCAAACCATGCTTGTAAGCGTTTTCAACCAACGTTAACAACATCATTGGCGGAAAATAAAGCTGGCGCAAATCATCCAGCACATCAATCGAATAGATTAAGCGTTCGTTCATACGTAACTTAAGGATTGCCAAATACGCGTCTACCAAGGCAAGTTCGCGATGCAAGCTCGCCCCATCTTCGCGTAAGCGCGGCAACGCAGCGTCAAAATAAGCAATTAGCGAGGAGAGAAGTAACTTGCCTTTCTCGTGACTTGTGTTTTTCAAGCGCAAAACGTTTGCCAGCGTGTTGAATAAAAAATGTGGCTCAATTTGTGCAGCCAGCGTTGCGCCTCTGGCTTCAGCCAGGCCAGCCTCCAGTCGCGCTTGCTGCGCGATGGCTTGCTTTCGTTGCGCTGATCTTTCTATCGCAGAGATGTGCCAAATCCAGACGACACAGATGCCTGTTCCAAGCGTCGTCGATGCCCATGAGCCGATGTGAATATAAGTAAAAAAAACTGGATTACCATTTATAAAAATAAGAACGACATAGTCATAGACTGCCCACGCCACAACGAATATAAACACGAACAGCGCATCGTGAGTTTTGAAATCTGCTGCTAACAAAGCCCTGCATTTGGAAAATGCCAATATGAGCAAACTTGATCCTAAAAGCGAGAGCGAAACATTGCTACTCAAAAACTCAATTAGTTGGATTGGCGTAAAGCGACCAGTTGGCAATAGGAACCAAAAAGCGCCTGTCACTTTGTTGAGAAAGATAAAGCAAAGCAAAATTATCAAAGTTGCTTGCGTAAGCAACCCATTTCTCCAGACTACCAACCAAACGGCGATTGGTAACAAGCAGATCACTTTTAAGATCAGGACTGGCAACGGGGAGCCAAAGCTAGCCCAACCGAGCCCTTTTGCAGTCATCGCGATAAGCCAAAATACTACAAAGCTCGAAACTAGGCCGGCTATGGCGACTGATTCAAGAAACTGGTTGCGACCATCACGCGGCGGAAAACGCATTGATAACGCAACGCACAACAACGGCCCCCAAAGCAAATGGGTGTAGTGCGACGATGCTTGCGCATCAGTGGTCTGCTCAGCAAGTACAAATCCGCCGCCTAAGAAATTGATTCCCGCAACCGGCCGCGACGTAATCCCAAACATCGGCAAAATCTGCGTTGCCATCAACAAGAAATAAACGCCGAGCGTGATCGCTGCCGCCTTGACTACGGGCGAGGTGGCGAAATGTTTTGCTCGTGCGCCGACGGAAGCAATAGCGTTCATAAGGGTTCTGTTGATCGGGTCTCGAGTGGCGTGTGCACGAAATTTATTGATGCCCGGTTGAAAACACAAAAACTATTCTGCCAGACCTTTACTTGCGTTGCTTATACGATTTTGCGGTGGCCAGCCCGCCTGCATTTCGGCTGCGGGGTTGGCATTTCTGTGCCTTGCTTGCCAGCGGCGCAAAACAGTAATACCGGCCACCGATCCCGCGCCGCATGCACATAGCCCGAATGACAACGCGAGGCTCGCACCGCCTTGCACCCACAACGCGTATGCGACGCCCAGCACGTTACTCAACGCAAAAAATAGCCAGGTCGACAGCGCCATGTCTTTAGCGCCTGTTGTCGTTCGCCAGACAGCATAGATTTGCGGCAAGTAAAACAGGCTGCACACAGCTTTACTCCCCGCAAACAAGTAGGCGATGGTTAGCGCGATGTCAGCTTCTGTCATGGTTGCCATCAGATGAAAATATTGCAAAAGAAATCATGCAAGCTGCCGCTCCCAAAAAGGCCCGAGATGCTCATGCTCCGTTTCGTCTATCGCGGGCAGCTGAATCGAGAGCCGCGCAGAGTTGGGCTTCTGTGGTCGATTCGGCGCTGCTTGCTGTGAACTCGCAGGCGTAAGTTCGAGTGACGAATGCGATGGCGCGACAGGTTTGCCGAGGGTGTCGAATTCGATGGGCACGGCGGCCGCTGGCGCGCTGGATACATTCTGCTGAGGTGCAAATGTCGCAACACCAGCCAAACAAACCAGTACAACCGCGACCGCGATTGAAAATCGCATCGACGGAACGCCGCGATAAGCTTCCGCAATCTGTTTTGCTCTACGTGGACTCATGGTCATTTCCTTTCAACGAAGTAGCGCATCGAAGGATGTGCTGCACCGTTGCAAGTTACAAAATGAGGCGAAGGTTTAAAACAGAATTGAGACGAGCACTGCCAATGGGTACACGAAATCGCTTATCGTGGAACGAATTTTCATCAGGCGATTTCGTCGCGACGAAACGGCAAGGAGTGCTACGGAATGTGTCTGCGCGCAAGGTTGGGTGGTAGGGCGATTTTGGATTTCATAGATCGCCACTCGGCGGGTGTTTTGGCGCAAAAATGCTTCAAAGTGCTCACCAGTCCTAAGGTTTGAAATATCATCACTGTCATCCCGAGACGTTTTTACGAGGAATCTGCTGTTAAATGTTCCACGCGCCACGAAAAGCATATCCCTCACTAAAAGCTGTTCGGGATGACAGATTGCGTAAAAATTTCATGGATCATTTGTTCGACTCGCCACCCATCGAGATATAATCCGAAATCGGGGCGGTTAACTCAGCGGTAGAGTGCCACCTTCACACGGTGGAAGTCACTGGTTCGATCCCAGTACCGCCCACCACGCATTCAACGAAGCCCGCCATCCGGCGGGTTTTGCTTTTGGAACGCGGCTTTCGGGAACGCAGCTTTCGCGCACCCGCGTTGAACCGCTGCGTTGCTCCCCCAGACCGCCAACGTTTTCGCTGTCTGTTTCAATTTCCGGAATCACTCACTATGTCATC
>JANMQR010000154.1:0-7954 GCA_031370625.1 Burkholderiales bacterium
GATGAATTTTTTTTAGCTCTTCTTTTGAAACCAGCGTGCCAGTGGGGTTTGATGGAGACGCAATTAGCGCGGCCACCGTTTTTGGATTCCAGTGTTGCTCGACATGCCGAGCCGTCAATTGGTAATTGTGTTCAGCGCCGACAGATATTGTTTGCGGCACACCGAGCATCGCGCGCACGAAATGGCGATTGCACGGATAGCTGGGGTCAGCCATCAGCACTTCATCGCCCTGATTGAGCAACACGCCCATCGTGAGCAATAGCGCAGCGCTTGAGCCTGCGGTAACGATAATGCGACTTGCGTCAATATCAACGTTGTATTTGGTTTTATAAAATTTCGCGATGGCTTCACGCAGCGGTGCAATGCCCAACGCGGAGGTGTAGAACATCGGTTTGTGATTGAGCGCCTGAATTGCCGCATCAATAATCGGCTGTGGCGTGGCGAAATCCGGCTCGCCGATTTCCATGTGAATCACGTCATGACCCTGACGCTCCAGCTCGCGCGCAGCCGTTTGGATTTCCATCACCTCGAATGGGGCGATGTGCGACATGCGGGAGGCGAGGCGGTGGAAGGATTCAGATTTCATTTTGTGATGTTATTTTGTTTTAATTTCATTTATTAATTATTTCCGCTGCTGCGCTGACTGGCTCCTTCCCCTGGCCACAGGGGAAGGTTGGGATGGGGTAGATTTCGCTTGCGCACCGAGTAACAATTTGCACGGCGATAAATGCGTGATGCACAATTGACGAGAATAGCCTTTCTGCCGCGTCCCCCATCCCAGCCTTCCCCCGCCAGCGGGGGAAGGAGACGTACTCGCAAAACCTACTTCACCAACTCATCCCACACCTTCGTCACGCGCTTCACACTCACCGGCATCGGCGTGCGCAGCTCTTGTGCGAACAGGCTCACGCGTAATTCTTCCACCAGCCAGCGATAGTCAGCGATCTCGACTTCTAGCTGATTTTTCACGCCCAACCAGTTCTGCCACAGCGGACGCACCGACTTGAATTGTTCCAGATCACGCTCCATCGCGCCCTGCTTGGCTTTGTTGATGCGCATGGCAATCGCTTTAAGATAGCGCGGATAGTGAAGCAATTGTGCGCCACGCGTTTCGCGCAAAAATTCTTTGCTGAATAAATGTTTGAGCTGCGCTTCCACATCAGGGCCGATGTGTTCCCAGCCTTTTACATAGCGCTCATCCAGCAATTTTTTAACCTCGGCAGCGAGCGTAAATGCTTCATCAATCGCCGCCGTCAGCGCCTGCGTATTTTCGATAACTTTTGTTTTAAATTTATCGCGACGCATCACAAACTCTTCGCGCGTTCTCAGGCTCTCGCCTTCCAAATCCACAAACGTCATCGCGAATGCAGCGAACACCAACTCCATTCGCAACGCGTCTTGTGCATGATTTTTTGCTTCAGGAAAATAGCTTGCAAACTGGAATGCTGCAATGGGCGAAACTTTGATGCTGCGCTCAGCAAACTTGGCTTGCTCGGCAGCTTCCAGCATGAAAAGCCTTGTCAAGCCGCGCCGGTGGTTGTGTTTGGCTAACAGCGGCTCATCCAAAATGCGGATCGACACATCGTTGCCGTGATCCATCAACGACGGATAGCCATCGTAGCGAATACCGGATTTTTCGAAATTTATCGTTGCCCGTAATTCGTCCAGTTCATTCGGCCAACGCGTCAAATTATCCTGCTCAAGGCGATTACTGTGCAGCGTGGAAAACACCGTGCGCGACGCGTCAGCGAATTGCAATTTCAGCGCCGCAAAATCACGCGACATCGCCAGCTCTTTGCCGTCGGCATCAACAATTTTGAAATTCATATTCAGATGCGTGGTGATGCGCGATAAATCCCAGGCATCTTTGGGCGGATCAATATTTTTCGTACGCTTTAAAAATGCGGTGATCGCATCCGTCAACGGCGCTTCGGCGGCGGACAAATCACGCATGCCGTCCATCTTTAAAATATGTTCGATAAATTCACTGACCGTATCGGGCACGGGCACCAGCGGGCTGCGCAATCGCTGCGGTAACGTCTTGATCACCGCCGCGACTTTTTCGCGCAACATGCCCATCACCAGCCAGTCAAATCGCGCGGCAGGTACTTGATTTAATACCGCCACCGGCAGAGTAATCGTCACGCCATCAAGCGGATGCGTGGGCTCAAAACGATAACTGAGCGGATAAGTTGCACCGCGTGTTTTCAGCGATTTCGGAAAAAGATCAAACGTGATTTCAGCTGCGGCGCGACGCATCAACTGTTCACGCGAAAACATCAGCACATTGGCATTGGCGCGCTCCGCCTCTTTACGCCAGCGCTCAAAGCCCGCCCTGTTGACCACATCGGCTGGAATAATCGCGTCGTAAAGCGCGACCATTTCATCTTCATCAATCAGCACATCCTGACGGCGCGCTTTGTTTTCGATGTCTTCAATTTCATCGACCAAGCGCATGTTGTTACGCAAAAATTTTCCATGCGTATCAACTTCACCCGCCACCAAGCCCTGACGAATAAATATTTCACGCGACTCAATCGGCTTGATCGCGCCATAGTAAACGCGTTTGCGCGGATTCACGATCAGTCCATAAAGCGCGACCTGCTCAAACGCCACCACCTGCCCGCTCTTGCGCTCCCAATGCGGATCGTGATGCGTGCGCGTGACCAAATGTGCTGCGAGCTGCTCGATCCATTCCGGCTCAATCGACGCCACCGTGCGCGCGTAGACGCGTGTCGTCTCAGTCAACTCGGCCGCCATCACCCATTTCATGCGCGTGGCTTTTTGGCTGGCGTGCTGTTGCTGCGCACGCGGCAATTGAAACTTCAAACCGCGTGTGCCGAGGTAATGATCGCCCTCAATCGCTTTAGTGCCCACGTTCGCGAGCAGGCCGGTGAGCAGCGCGCGATGGATTTCTTCGAAGCGCGCCGGGGCAACATTTAATTTCATATTTTGCGCAGCCACCATGTCGGCCAATTGCGCATGCACATCGCGCCATTCGCGCATGCGCAGCGGCGAAAGAAAATTCTCGATCAACATTTGATCGAATTTGCGATTCGATTTTTTATGCTTCAGCGCTTCATCATAAAATTCCCACATTTTGATAAAGGCTAAAAATTCCGATTGCGGATTTGCGAATTTTTCGTGTGCGACTTGCGATTCCTGTTGCTTGTCGTGCGGGCGATTGCGCGGGTCTTGCACCGATAGTGCGGAGGCAATAATCAGCACTTCTTTTAGCGCAGATTCTTTTGCCGCTGCGACCAACATCCGCGCCAGTGCTGGGTCTACGGGGAATTTCGCCAGTGTGAAACCGAGCGGCGTGAGCGCTTTCGCTTCATCGACCGCACCCAATTCGAATAGCTGTCGATAACCATCTTCGATCATGCGCGAGGACGGTGGCTCGATAAACGGGAAGTCGGCGATCTCTCCCAAATCGAGCGCCTTCATGCGCAAAATCACCGCCGCCAATGACGTGCGCAAAATTTCCGGCGTGGTAAATGCGGGCCGCGCATCGTGATCTTCTTCGCTGTACAAACGAATCGCGATGCCTTCCGCGACGCGCCCGCAACGGCCCGCGCGCTGCTTGGCCGAGGCCTGCGAAATCAGCTCAATCTGCAACTGATTTATTTTTGAGCGCGCAGAATAACGGTTAATCCGCGCGACACCTGCATCAATCACATAGCGAATGCCGGGCACCGTGAGCGACGTTTCAGCAACGTTGGTCGCGAGCACGATGCGACGGCGACCACTCAATTGAAACACGCGATCCTGCTCTTGATTGGTGAGGCGTGAATACAGCGGCAAAATTTCAAGATGAGCACGCGCACCTGCGCCCGGCGCATTCACCGTGTGTTTACGCAACGCTTCCGCGCAATCGCGAATCTCGCGCTCACCCGGCAGAAATACCAGCACATCGCCCTGGTGCGATTCTTTTAACAACTCATCAACGGCGCGCACCACCGCATCTTCGATATCGACAGCATCATCCGCGTCATCCAGAAAATGTTCGGGACGATAACGAACTTCAACGGGATACGTTCTGCCTGAAACTTCGATCACCGGTGCCAGCACCGCATCGTCTACGCCTGTTGCGAAATGCTTCGCAAACTTGTAAGGATCAATCGTCGCCGAGGTAATGATCACTTTTAAATCGGGCCGCCGCACAATCAGGCGCTTCACATAGCCCAATAAAAAATCGATGTTGAGCGAGCGTTCGTGCGCCTCATCAATAATCAGCGTGTCGTATTTTCTGAGCGCATGATCGCTGTGCGTTTCGGCCAGCAAAATACCATCCGTCATCACTTTGACGAAGGTGGAATCGTCGGTGTGATCGTTAAAACGAATTTTGTAAGCGACCGTGTGCGAACCGGTTTGCTTTAACTCTTGCGCAAGACGCGTGGCGAGACTGCGCGCGGCAATTCGTCGCGGCTGCGTGCAGCCAATCATGCCGTTCATGCCACGACCAAGTTCCAAACAAATTTTCGGAAGCTGCGTGGTCTTTCCTGAACCGGTCTCACCGCACAGAATCACGACTTGATGTTTGCGAATCAGCTCAGCGATTTCGTGGCGGCGTTCGGCGATGGGCAAAGCATCGTCGAAGGTGGGCGCTGAGATTAGCGCGTGGCGTGCTTTTCTCGCGGCGTAGCGCTCGAGTGCCAGCTTTAATTCGGCATCAAATTTTTGATCAAGCTGATCGTGCGGTTTGCCCGCCTTGATAAAGTCGCGACGCTTACGGTCGAGCGTGATGAGTTTGCCGCGATCTGCAAGCAGGATATCGTCGGGGATGATGGTAGTGCGCAGAGTTTGCGGTGTCGCAACGGCTGAGGCGCTTTGGGATTGGGCAGATGGCATTATTAGTGTATTTTACGCGGTGCACGAGCGCTCGCTCTAATTGCATTACGCTACTTGAGCGCGAAAACCTGAATGCCTAATAGCACCGTGCCGATTGAGCACAATTTGCCTTGAAAGCCGCGCCGGTATTGGACTTTAGATAAAGTAGCGAAACTGCGGTGAATTGTAAAGCGCAAGACCGTGAGTTGCGTTCAGATTTATTCCACGAGAAAAATTTATCGACTATTGTCAGGCACTTCCATATAACAGTCGATACAAATCGAGCAGCGCGCTAAATTAGATTGGAAACCGATGGGAAAGTATCGAGACGACAGTGAATGGACAAAACTACAAGGGTCTTTTGGCATTGCTGAGCTGCGTGCGCTGGCACCTCTAGGGCACATAAACAAACTGTCGATAGCAGAGATACCGCTACTGACCGTCGCTATTTCAAGAGGTTTTGCATCGCTTCAATCGGTGAGTCACCTCTGGCTCTGGTCCTGGGTAACAAAAGGCTCTATGCGCCATATTGTTTCCATACCCGGCCTTCAAGTTTTGGACGTTCTCGGTATCCGCCATCCAGGCAGATTACAAGGATTCTCAGCGGCAGAGTCGTTGGAAACCTTTCGCTGCAACACTGGCATGAATAGCGACGACTTGATTGAAATAGCCACATCGCGATCAATAAAAGACCTGGGTGCACAATCTGCAACACTTACAACAGCCGCTGTATCAGCGCTTATTTCCATGCCATGCCTCGTGTCACTCGATATTGAAGGCAGCAATTTCGATGACGTATTTGCCGAGCAAATCAGCGCTTCACGCTCGCTACGTTCACTTGATGTGGGTGCAACTCGATTGACGGGTAAGGGCCTCAAGCACCTGAGCCGAATGAAGCAGCTAACGTCGCTTGATCTTTGGGCATCTGATATTAAAGAAGCGGACATTGCACTTCTTGCCGATTTGCCATGTTTGGAATATTTATCAGTGGGTCTTCAAGTTGATGGCGAAACGAATTTCAATGCCGAAACGCTCCTTCCGAAGCTGAAAGCAATCAAATCTTTGTCTCGCATTTGGCTAGATGGCGTATCGGTGAGCGCGCAAACACGAAAAAAGTTTGAGGCGCATTTTGAAACCGTGCGAATTACGGATTAGGTTAATCTTGTGAGCAAAGTCGAATTTTTTCTTACGATTTATGTTTGCGACGTTTGGCAAAAGCGCATCGTGATGTTGCACAGTTTTATCAAGAAGTCTGATCGAACGCCGCTGCGCGAAATCGATGTGGCCCAAACGCGTATGAAAGAGGTCAAACATGCAAACACATGATCAACTGGTTAAAAAGCTGCTTCGCCGTCCGGGTGTCCGCACTGAAGTTGAACGTATCGAGCAGGAGGAAGGCGCACTGCTTGATGCCTTGTTAAAAGCGCGCCAAGCTGCGCGACTAACACAAGCGCAAGTGGCAGAGCGTGTGGGCACGCAGGCACCTGCGGTGGCGCGCTTGAAGCGTTCATTAGCCACTGGCAAGCATTCTCCATCAATCGCGACGTTGCGAAAATATGTAAAGGCCTGCGGCAAACGCTTGGTACTTCGTGTGAATTGAAAAATGGGGAGGGTTGCGCGGCTAAACATTACCCATCTCGTTAGTACAACTCACCCATCAATGGTAATCCCCTCAACCTCAAACACCCGCTTCACTGTCGGCCGCGACGCCACGCGCAACGCATGCTTGGTCCACTGGGGGAATTCAGCTTTCATATCCAAACCGATGCGATAGCCCCAGCGATAGAACACCAGCAAATACGGATCGCACACCGTATATTGCCCGCCCATCGCGAAGGTTTTGCCAGTGAGCATTTTTTCGATATCGGCGAAATATTTCAAGAGCGTGATGCGGCTTTGTGCTTTGACAGTTTCTTTGGCGGCGGCATCCGCGGTATAGCGTTCGGGCCGCGCAATGCCGGCGAAAGTGATGTGTACGCTCGATGCGAGCCACGCCATCAGTGAGAGCGCTTCGGCTTGTTTCCAGGTTTCTTTTGGCCAGAGGCCGCGTTGCGCGTAGCCGCCGCCAAGGTAGGTGAGAATGGCGACGTTCTCAGTTAAAACTTTGCCATCAACAACCAACACAGGAACCCGCGCTTTCGGATTGATGCGCAAAAAATCGGCTTTGTGTTGCTCGCCATCTTTGGTCGAAATCGGTACGGATTCAAATGCGATGCCTAATTCTTCAAGCACGATGTGCGGTGCCAAAGAGCACCCGCCAGGGGAATAATAAAGTTTGATCACTATTTTGCTTTCGCTTTTTTAAAACTAAATGTTTAAGCGTATACGTCACATACAAACGTCAGATTGCACCATCAGGAATGGAGCACGAATCGTGAATGCAACCCCTATAGTCTCGTAATTAGGGATGACGTGTCAAACCGGGCACCGCCACTGGCCTGCACTTCGCCGTAAAACTGATCGATTTGCGCGGTAATCGGCAGCTTGGCACCGTTACGTTTAGCTTCGTCAATCACGATGCCTAAATCCTTACGCATCCAATCGACCGCAAAGCCGAAATTGAATTCGCGTTTCAGCATGGTTTTGCCGCGATTTTCCATTTGCCACGACTGCGCGGCACCTTTGGAGATGACGTCAAGCACCAGATTGCCATCTAGCCCCGCCTTCTCGGCAAATGCCAAACCTTCAGACAAGGCCTGCACGAGCCCCGCGATACAAATTTGATTGACCATTTTTGTAAGCTGCCCCGCGCCAGATGCACCCATTAGCGTGGTGGCTTTGGCGTAGGAATCCATGACCGGTTTGGCTGAATCAAATGCCGTCTGATCGCCGCCGCACATAACCGTAAGCTGACCTTTTTCCGCGCCCATCTGCCCGCCGGACACAGGGGCATCAATGAAGGCCACACCTTGCGCCTTGGCGGTTGCGTAGAGCTGGCGTGCGGCGTCTGCGGAGGCCGTCGTGTGATCGACTAGCGTAGCACCCGCTTTCATGCCTTTGAGCGCCTCGGTGGCGACTTCCATCAAGTCTTTATCGTTACCCACGCACATGATGACGAAATCCGCGTCGGCGGCGGCCTCGGCAGGCGTGGACTTGTATGCGCCACCAAATTTTTCCACCCATG
>JANMQR010000408.1:0-37971 GCA_031370625.1 Burkholderiales bacterium
CCTTTGTAGCCAGTCATGCCGCGGGCAGCGGGGCCTTGTGGGGCATCATGAAGAAATTTTAAGGTTGCATGGACGCGTGCGGCAGCAGCCTCGCGCGTTACCCAGCCATGCGTTACCCCAATCGGATAGGCGGTCAGCGCGAATCCAATCGCGGCGACGCTCGCAAACGAAGGCGTCGGCCAACGATCAGGTACGAGGCCGGTGGCGGCATCGGCGGTTTCCCAAAAAAACCGGAATGAACGTTCGGCAATCTCATCGAGAAGAACATCTTCATAACCAATCGGATCCAGTAGAGAAGCGGGCACACCAAGCGGTGAGGTGCGCGCGCAGCCAATGAGTCCGTTGGCGGCTAAAGTGAGCGCCAAGCCGAGTAGTTTACGTCGGGTCGGGTTGGGCTGGTTATCGTCATTCATCGTGATTTACAGCTCGCAGTGCTTGGCATCAGTGTTACAAATTGCGACCACCAATAATCGGAGAGTAAAACTCTACCGATTATTGGTGTTCGGAAACGAATCTGAAACTTATGCTGAAACCTATACTAAAACTTATAAGCGACAGTAAGCTTGAAAGTGCGAGTATCACCGCGGATGCTGTTCGGTTTTCCGAGATTCAGATTATCACCGCCGATCGCATTGGCCTGACCACCGGGCGCTACCGGACCACCGCCAAAATCATCGAAACCGCCATAGTTGGTGACGTTAAACGCGTTCAGAACATCAAGGCGCAACGATGCTTTGTGCGACCCGAAGATACTGAAATCTTTGCTTATGCCGAGATCCACCTGCTGGAAGCTGGTGGAATCTCCTTCGACGGCAACACAGTTGCTAAAGCCTTTGCTGCAGTCAACAATGCGACGCGGCTGGCCGCTGGCAAAAGTCGCTTTGCCGGACAACGTGATCCCCCAGGGTAATTTGTCGGTCACACCCGCCAGCACCAGCCGATGTTCGTCGACCAACGTAGAACGATTGAAGCCGCGCCCAAACGGCTTGCCAAAGGTGAAGTCAAAAATATCGTTATTGCGTTCGCGGTGAGTGGTCTTTGCGTCGCTGTAAGTGTAGGCCACATTCACACCCCAGCCAGTGCGCGCCGAGAATGGCTTTTCCAATTTTGCAAAGATCGAATTGGTACGAGTCTGGCCACCGAATTCACCGAGGATGAGCGAGCCAAATCCATTTGGCCCGCCGAACAGCGGATCAATTGGGCTTTGATTAGCGAAGCCTCCTCTGGCGTCCCGGTTACCACTGAACCAGACAAACTGGTTTTTAGCCTCTACATTGCTGAACGCAAGCTCAGCATTCCACACACCCAGCGCCTGGCGCAAGCCGAGTGTGAACTGGTCAGCATACGGCAGCTTGATCTCGTTGTTGATCAGCCAAATTTCACCGCCCGGCTGCGCGTTTTTTTGTAATTCGTCGAGCGCATTATTGGCGATAGTGCGGTCATAGCTTCGTCCCCAGCCTGCAAACACGACCGAATTGCTGTCGCCAAACACGTCGAACGATGCGCCCAGACGCGGCGCGAAGGCATTCTTAAAAACTTTGCGCGAGCTGCCCGTGCTAATGTAGTTATCGATGTTGATGCCACCCAGCGCGATCGATTGTGCGTACGTTTGACCGGCAGGAGGTGTGATGCCTGCGCGTGGTCCGTCTATTCCGCGTAGCGCAGCCAAGCGATCTGCGGGCGTGACGTAGTTGTTGTTGAGCATGTTGGTTTCGTAGTCGTAGCGCACACCAATATTGAATTCAAGCTGCTTCGTAATCGCCCAGTCATCCTGCACGTAAAGCCCGAGCTGGCTATTACGAAACGCGACACTGGCACCCGCCAAGGCAGGCCGAATTCTGCACTGGTCGCTCTCAAGTCCCCCATTGGATACGGTGGTGCCGGTACAGAATCTGCCGTCGTAATAGAGCTGGCCGGTGACGTTATCAATCAAGGTTTCGACCCGGTCAACACTGGACGAGGTGCCTGATAAGTCGTACTTGATTGATTTTATTTTGACGCCGCCTTTGATCACGTGATTTTGCAAGCCGCTAAAGGTTAAGTCTTCAGAAAAAAATGTGCCCTTCTGGCCGCGCTTTTGCGCATCGGGCGAGCCGCCGGTAAACAATACTTCCTGTGAATTGCTCAGCACTTGTGGGGCTGCGGTGGAGACGCGATAAATCAGAAACGGCGAGTTTGATGTTGAGCGCGGATTCCACACCGCGTCTTCATATCCGAGTCGCGCCTCGTTAAAGAATGCACCGCGCGTCCATTCATGTTTAACATCGAGGCGGGTTTCATCATTGCTGCGCGTTTTGTCGTTGCCCGGTGCGCTTAAGTCGCGATTTTCAGCAAGGCGATCTTCTTCTTTTCGCACCTTCACACTGGCGCTGATTTTTTGCTCAGCGTTAATCTGCGCATCGATTTTGCCAAAAAACAAATCTTCCCTGAACGAATCTACCCTACTCCCCTTTGCGGCAATAACGGACGGCACTACGCCGCGCCCAGCGGGCAGAAGCTCAATGTTTCTCGGTATCACCTGACGCGAGTCGTCAATTTGCTTGCCATCGTAGGCGAAGAAAAAGTGCAGTTGATCCTGCTTGATCGGCCCACCGATGCTGAAACCAAGCTCGTTCTTGGTGGATGGTGGCAACGGTACGCCTTGCTCTTCACGCTCCTTTTCAAACTTCGATTTTTCGCGAACTTTGGTTCCGGTGTAGTCGGCATACACTTCGCCATGAAACTCGTTACCGCCCGATTTCGTGATTGCGGTTATTGCCGCGCTGCTCACCTGGTCATATTCAGCTTTGTAGTTTTGCGTTAACACTTTGTATTCGGCAATTGCCGACTGTGGAAACGGATTGCCGCGTGAAGAATCCTGGCCGGTCAGGCCGCCGCGCAAGATATTATTTTTTTGACTCACGCCATCGATAAAGACGTTGATGTGGTCAAAATTTTGCGCACCCGACTGAACGCGCGCGTTACCGCCGCCATCAACGGAAAACGCGACGCCGGGGGCAAGATCAGCGGAGCTTAAAAAGTTGCGTGTCGATTGCGGCAGAGTTTCAATCAGTTTTTGCGAAACGCTCGTGCCGACTTGCGAATCGCGGACTCCTTGACGCTGCGACGAACTGGTGACGGTAATCGTATCAAGCTTGGTTACGCTACCGGCCAGCGCCAGATTTAGCGTGGCGGTTTCGCCAACCCTAACCGTGATGACCTCGGTCTTGACAGTTCCACCGGCGGCGGTGATGCGAATTTCGTAATCGCCTGGTGCTAATCCAGTAAGAACATAGGCACCGTTTGCCAGCGTGGTGGTGCGGTAAATGTTGCCATTGGCGCGGTTAACAGCGGTCACGGTGAGGCCCGTCTCGATTGAAGTGCCGGTTGTACCAGTCACCTGACCTTTAATGGTTGAGGTGCTGATCTGCCCGTGTGCCGCGCCAGCTAATGCAAGCAGAACGGCGCTGGTGATAACGTGACGACGAAGTATCTTCTCGATGCGATTCATGAATTTCTCCTGTCCGATATATTGATGTTTTAGTATTTTCTGCGGGTACTGTTAACACGTTGCATTGAAGTCTGGAGCGGCGGGGGTTTAGCCCCGCAGGATTGCCGAACCACTAATTCGACCGGCATCACGATCATCGGCTGTGGCTTATTCGGGTGCGCCACATCGATAGCCGGCATTTCGACAATATCTACCAGCGCGTTAAGCGCATTGGCACCGAGCGCAGCAATCGGCACGCGCACACTGGTTAAAGCGGGAGTGAGATATCGCGCCATCGGAATGTCGTCAAAGCCGACCACTGCGATGTTTTCGGGCACCCGCACACCCGCCGCACTTAACGCGGCCATGCAGCCGATCGCCATCATGTCATTGCTCGCAAAAATCGCGTCCGGTTGCAGCGCCAACATTGCAATTTGCTGCCCCGTGGCCCAGCCTGCTTCCTGCGTGAAATCGCCATCAAAAATGATCTCTTGCTGCCTTTGTTGCAGTCCGGCGCGGTAGCCGCGCAGCCGCTCAAGCGACTCGTGGTTACCCTCTGGCCCACGAATAAAGGCGACGCGGCTGCGACCGGAAGCAAGTAGATGCCGCGTCATCTCAGCGGCACCGCCAAAATTGTCCACCACGAACTGGATATGTCCCGGCAAATCAACGCCCGTATTGACGAGCACCGCAGGCAGGTTTGTGGGCAGATTGTGCGCGAGGAAAGCTGCGTCCGCATGCGGCGACATGACGATGAGCCCGTCCACGCGTCCATTCATGGCGCGTAATGCGGCCGCCGTTTCGTCGCTTCCGCCATGCGAGCTTGATACCAGCAAATGCAATCCCCGTGCGCGCGCGGCTTGATCCAGGCCGCGAATTAACTCGGAAAAGTATTCGCCATGCAGGTCGGGCAAAATCGCGCCAATGGTGTCGGTGCGGCGGGTGATGAGGCTGCGCGCTGCGCCCGATGGCGTGAAGCGCAGCGTCCGTACCGCGTCGAGAATACGCTGGCGGGTTTCAGGCAACACATTGCTCGCGCCATTCACCGCACGCGACACCGTAGCCACCGACACGCCCGCCGCAAGGGCAACATCTTTAATAGTCACCGGCATCAGAGTTGCCCGAGTTCGGTTGCATGATACGCGCAGGATTGCTGCACCGTAGGAGTGCGATTCGATCTTGAAAAATGACGTGGATGGCTATGCAGCGTTGCCATGTAAACGTTTCCACGGGTGCGTAAAAAAATCGCGCTTTGCACCACCACCTCGCCCACATCCGCGACTCGTTGGTCGAAACTATTCTGTGATCGAAAATACTTTACATCCATGGAAGCGCTCATGTAAACGTTTCCACGACTCTAGGCGCAGGGTTTGTTCTTGTCAATCATGCACCGCAACATCGAGGCAACCAGCCCGAAATTTACAAAAACGTAACCATCCGATAAAAATCTTGGGCGATGATTTTCGCGCGCGAAATTGCATTCAAAAAGATCAGGCCTGATTAGGCAATACCGAAATCTCGCATTAACAAATTCGCGAAGCGGTCGGTAAATACGCCTACTAACGATAAAACGCTAGCATTGGCGCGGTGTTTAAGACAAAAATCTCTTGAAAGCTTCGCCAATGCTAGCTTTTAACAAATTTGAAAGCAGGCAGTAACCGCGCAAGTTTGCAGGAGATCAATACGGAGACAGGCTGCTAAAGCGCGTGCAAGGCAAGGCCAGGTCACGCAACACCGCATTTCGCACGCCGATAATTGCTGACGTATGGTCGAAGCGGAATCCCGTTTCTGGCGCGCCGAGTTTCGATATTTATGCTTTGGATCTATTCCGCATTTACGCCGCGTTCGTATTTTTTTTGATTGTTCTCACGTCATGAAGATCAGGGCACGTGGTCGTGTTGAAAAACCTGTTCCGGGCGTCTTTCGTGAGCAGATTGAACGTGATCACCGCGAAAAATCACTGCTCAGAAAAATCTGGGCGGCAACTTTTCAGTTGCCGCCCCTTAAAAAATGCAGTAAGAATCTCAGTTCGCAGCGAAGTTTTTTACATCAAGGTGCCGCAACAATATCCACTCTTCTCGAATCAGCTTCTGCACCACCAACGATGAATTCTGGCTTCTTGAGTGAGATACGATTCTCGGCTACACCAGCGGCTTTCAGCGCATCACGCACCGCGAAGGCACGATCTTTGGCCAGTGCCAAGTTCGATGTGGGATTGCCGGTTTTGTCCGCGAAACCGGATAGATCAACTTTTGCATCCTTTTTCTCTGCCAACATTTTGGCGGCGGTGGCGATAGCGTTTTTTCCATCAGCATCAATTTCTTTTTTGCCAACCGCAAAAAGTATCTTGCCTAAAACACCACCAGGCGTGAGTGTCATGGCAGGTGTCGCAGGCGCTGCCGCCGCTGGCGTATAGGCGGCCGCCACTAATTTGGCTTTGTTAAGCTCAGGATAGTCTGTCAGCATGCTCGCACCCAAGTGCGGCTTGTAAGCGGCCTGATGGCAGGTTGTGCAATTGACCTTGGCAACATCACCGAGCGTGCCTTTGCGATGCGCGGGGAACGTCGCGGTAAGAGGTTCCATGTAGTTGTTGTTCAAATCGCGAACCATGCGAATGCCGTACCACGCCGTTGCGCGTTGTGGCGGGCTGGTTTCCCACGAGCCGAATGAGCGGCTGTTATGGCAGTAGGTGCAATTAACGCCCAAGCCTTCGGACATATGCACCATCAAACCGTAAGTCCATTCTGCTTGTTTGGTGGAGTGGCGATTGCCCGTTGGCAACGCGGTCGTGCCGATCACACGGATGTCCTGCGCTTCGCTCAAATAAGGCTGAAAAATATCGTTCGGTAGCGAAGCTAGGCCGACTGTCTTGCTGGCTTTATTTTGTCCATTACCAGCCGTCATCATGCTTGGCGATTGCTTTGGTTGGTCTTGTTTAAACCAGTAGTTCACGGGGATATTATTGCCGCGATGGCAGGTGTAGCAAGTCACGCCGGTTTTACCAACGTGTGTTCCCCATTCGGCATTCACTTTCTTGGTCATCGTCAACATTTTGCGCGCGACAACTTTGGTGTACATCGAATCCGATGACATATCCTCACCCGCAGCATGGCAATAGGTGCAGCCTTGCCCAGGTGCGACCCACTGATTCATCGCCAACATGGTGCGCGTGAATTCAGCAGCACCCAAATCACCGAGCACCTGCACGTTTTTATAAATCGTGCCTGCTCGCGGCTCGCCATCGGCTGGCGCGGGCACAGCGGGAATGGGCACGGGAAGTTTATTGGCTTCGTACTTCGCATCATAGGTGCGCGGGTTGCCCACGGTGCCCATGGCGACACCACGATAGCCGTTCTGCACTGAATCGATGGGCGGGCGCTCACAACCGGCCAACAAAGTTGCCGCAGCGACCGTCGCCAGCAGCCATGATTTTGAAGTTAGTTGAAACGATTTCATCGCGGTGCTCCTGGAAGCGTTGCGGGATCAATCACGGTGGGCCAAGAATTTGGATACATCGGTGCCACGCCATGCTTTACTGCCCAGAGGTACCAGTTATCCACCACGGTACCTGTTAACAAAATGCCGATGCCGCCGGTGAGTGTGGTCAACACCGCAAACCACCAGGCCCAGCGATGGATCGATTCCATCGATGCATTAAAGCCCATCGTCCAGCGCCAGAATAGTGCGGCGCGTTCTGATGCAGTGCCACGATCCACAATCTGCTCAATCTCACGTTCGCCACCGAATCGGCTGACCGCGAGAATTGTTGCGCCGTGCATCGCAAACAATAGCGCGGAGCCGTACAAGAACGCAATTGAAAGCATGTGGAACGGGTTATAAAAAAGATTGCCGTAGCGAATTGAAAACGCCGCTGTCCAATCCAGATGCGGGAATATCCCGAATGGCACCGCTTCACCCCAGCTACCCATCAACAACGGACGAATAAAACCGAGCACCAAGTACAGCCAGATCGCTGCCGCAAATGCCCACGCCACATGCGTTCCCATCCCTAGAGCGACTGCGCGACGATAAGTTCTGGCCCACCACAATAAAATCGATACTGTCAGAAAGAAGCCCGCCATTAGCCACCAACCACCTTCATTGAGAGGCGGCATCCGTAGTCCATATGCGGGAGAAGGTGGCTCAAGGGCCAGCCACGGCAACTGGCGAATAAATTGCAGCACGTTGAAATCAACCTGCGCAAACATATTCCAGCCCATGATTTGGATCGCGATGATGCCGCATAGCAACGAAGCGATACCCAAACTGCCCAGATAGACCGGGCCAACTTGCGCATCACCGAAGCGACCGAACAGATGAATGAACCACGGCTTTTCTTCAGCAATGATGCCCCACTGACGTTGCCAGATCCCCGGCGGCAGCGGCGTGCCCATGTAGGCGGGCGCACGCACTTGCACCTGCGTAAAAATGTTTTGATATTCTTTATGTTCAGCCATCTCGATCTCCGAATTCTTGTCTGGTTTTTTAGCGCTGCATCTTTAACGCCAGATGGGAAGACTCAACCACCATGTCCACCATTCAGGCCAACCGCGCGTCCAAAACGGGCCGCTAATCACGATACAAACTGCGCTCCAGAAAACGGCTGAGAGTGCTAGGAACAAACCAAGCCGATGAATACCAAGTGTGCCGATGGAATAGCCAATCGTGTCGCGCACCCAAGTGTTCTCATGCTCAGGCGATTTGACGGGCTCGCCCTTGAGCGGATTCACTGCTGACAGCACCAAGCCGCCGTGCATCGCCAGCGCGAGCGCGGTGGTAAAGAAAAATGTCACCGCAATCATGTGCGCAGGATTGTAGTGAAAATGAAGATATTGATAGCCGGTGTTCGACACCCAATCAAGGTGACTCAAAATGCCGTACGGAAAACCATGACCCCATGCGCCCATCAAAATCGGCCGCACAATCACCAGCGTGACATAAGCCAAAATTGCGAAAGCAAACGCGAACGGCACGTGATAACCAATACCGAGCTTTCGGCAAATTTCCACTTCGCGCAACGCCCATGAAATGAATGCACCCGTTGCACAGATCGTGATGAGCTGCCAGAGCCCACCCTCTCGCAGCGGCGCAAACTTTAATCCGTAGGAAAGATCCGGCGGCGCAATATTGATCTGCCAGACATTCCAGGTTGGCCCGATTGACGCACCCCATAAGATGAGTGCCACGCCCAACAACGTACAAAAAATAGTGGTGACCCCGAAGAAGCCGACGTAAAACGGCCCGACCCAGAAATCGAATAGATCCCCGCCTAGTAAGGTTCCGCCACGGACACGGTATTTTCTTTCAAAGCTCAGTAACGACATCGCCAACTCCTCCACAAGATGGATGCAACAGGTGCCACTTGTGCTGCTAGTTTGTGTTGATAGTTTGTGCTGCGGGTAAAGAAACTAATCGGGGCGGCGGATAAGACGCTAACTTGCATCATGCAGGGCACGATGCTGCCAGTGCCTTATCCGCTTCCCCATGCACATACCGGCCTACTTACCGGCCGAGCCCTGCACGGGGGGCATGGCTACGTTCTGTTGCATCGCAGCCGTTTTCATCTTCGCAACTGGCTTACCGAAGCTTGGATCATTGAACCAGTTGTACCGCTCTGTACTCAACAACACAAAGTGAATCATGATTGCGAGGAATGCCAAGAAAATTCCCTGAATCACGAATACTCTTCGTGGATCCACCAATAACCAAATTCGCCACATTTTTATTTCTCCTATTCAATCCACATGAGGGGAAGAGATGAATTCACCGCTGCCTTTACACTTCCCAATAACGGAGTGACTTCCTGTGCGCCGGGAAACCATGACCGCCACTTGAGCCCAACCACACTCGCCGACAAGGCAATCATTAACAGCACACCAAAAGCCGCCACAAAAAGAAACCGGAACCACAGTTTTTCCTGGTGCGCTACCGTTGATAAAGAATTGTTTGCTTGGTCAATATTCATTTGCTTCACCTCTTATTTGACAATTGCTTCAACACATCAAAAATTGTTAGTGTTGAAACGATCGCCGTTCAACATCAGGATCAATTAACGATCAGCCGCCGAACCAAGGACGCCACACCCATGTGAGAATGTGTGCAACGACCGCGATGGCGGTGAACCCGATTAGCCCGGTCATGTAATAACCATGAAATTCTCGAGCCTCTGCCTCAGTGAGCCCCGAATTCGAGCCCCCGTGAAGTTGTCTTTCACTCATAAACACCTCCTGTTTTGGCCACATGTTTTTGCACACAGCCGTTACCGCACAAATCCCGCGCGGCCGGGTATCGCCGTGACATAAATAGTCCCGACAGATTCTTGGCTTGGCGTAACCAAGCAAATTGATTCGATTCGAAAGAGGGGGCACCACGCTTGAAAGCAGGCATATTGCTTAAGCGGCAGGCGTTCGGATGCGGTTTGGTGACGCGGCCTGATTGCGGCGCAAAACCGTGTATCGCCAGATTATGTACTGGCGGAAAATCAGGGCTCATGCCTGTGCCAAGCCCGTTTTTATTGATCGCTGCGCTACCGAAACACGACATCCAAGTACTCCGACTTGTAGTTTTGACCTTGGCTCCGCGATACAGCTTTGTAACACCGCGCGGAATACTGTCAATTTACTCTGACTGTTTGAGTTGTCAACAAATATGTACACTTTTGGTGGGTTTTCGATGTTGCGGCGCACAATTTATTTTGTCAGAAGCCGTTTCAGATAAGTACTCAACAATGCAGTAAGTCCCAACGACCTTTGGATTTCAATTACCGGCGCCGTCAAAGTCGCACACGGCAATACCTGTTACTCAGCTAGCGAAACACCGCGAAAGCTCATGGACAAACATTTACAATGATGCTCCCGCAGTGCCGCGCCGCCATGAAATCACCGCTAGTAATCTACGGAAAATTAATTTAACAAGAAGCCTATGAACGCCGTAGAAATAGAAGCCGCCATCTCGGATCTCGCCCTTCAGCCCTTCGACGCTGCGGAATTCCCGTTCGCGTTTCTCGCCGCTTTTGGAAATAAGGACACCACCCTCAAGCGCTTGCGAACCGGCAACAACAACGCCTCGGACGTGCCTGGTGGCGTGCTCATGCGCAACAACATCCACATGGCCGTGTGCGAAGCTGGGGGTGAGCGCAGCAAGGTAGGCGAGACGCTCAAGGCGTTACGCGCCAGTGCAGCCACCCTAAAAGCCAAGGCCAAATTCATTCTCGCTACCGATGGACACACGCTGGAGGCCGAAGACTTAATCAGTGGCGAATCTATCGCGCCCGATTATCAAGATTTCCCCAACCATTTCGGCTTCTTCCTGCCGCTGGCGGGCATCTCCACCATCAAGGAGATCAAAGACAATCCCATCGACATCCGTGCGACGGGGCGACTGAATAAACTCTATGTCGAGCTGCTAAAGGACAACCCCGACTGGGCCACGAACGAGCGCCGCGCCGACATGAACCACTTTATGGCGCGGCTCGTATTCTGTTTTTTTGCTGAAGACACCGATATTTTCAATGGCGAGGGTTTGTTTACACGAACCGTCGAGCGCATGAGTGAGCGCGATGGTGCTAACACCCATGAAGTGCTCAGCCACATCTTCCGCGCAATGAATACCAAAGTGGCAGACCGCGCTTTAATTCAAACCCTAGAGCCGCGCATTCCACATTGGGCAGATCATTTTCCCTATGTGAACGGCGGATTATTCGGCGGGGCCACGGATGTGCCGCGCTTCTCCCGCATGGCCCGCACCTACCTGCTGCACACAGGCACGCTGAACTGGCGCCAGATCAATCCGGATATTTTCGGTAGCATGATCCAGGCCGTGGCCGACGACGAAGAGCGCGGCGCACTCGGCATGCACTACACCAGCGTGCCCAATATCCTCAAGGTATTGAATCCCTTGTTTTTGGATGACATGCGTGCCCAGCTTGAAACAGCCGGTGATAACAATGCGAAGCTTTCAAACCTGCGCAAACGCATGGCGCGCATCCGCGTATTCGATCCCGCCTGCGGCTCCGGTAATTTCTTGGTGATCGCCTACAAGCAGATGCGCGAGATTGAGGCGGAAATCAATCGCCGTCGCGGTGAGTCACATCTCGGCAGCGAGATTCCGTTGACCAACTTTAGGGGCATTGAGCTGCGCGACTTCCCGGCCGAGATTGCACGCTTAGCACTCATCATTGCCGAGTTCCAGTGCGATGTGCTGTATCGCGGGCAGAAGGATGCGCTGCTGGAGTTTTTGCCGCTCGATAAAGAAAACTGGATTGTTTGCGACAACGCCTTGCAAAGGGATTGGTTAAGCATTTGCCCGCCCACAGGCAAAGCGGTTGTATTTCGTAAAACTGGTTTGTTTGATGACGTGGATGTTCAAGCGCAGATTGATTTCGAGAACGATGGTGGCGAAACCTTTATTTGTGGGAATCCGCCGTATTTGGGCAGTACTTGGCAATCAGCAGAACAAAAGAACGACCTGAAAGCGATTTTTGACCACCGCTGCAAGACCTGGAAGTCATTGGACTACGTTGCTGGGTGGTTCATGAAGGCGGCTGACTACGGCACACACACACCAACCGCTGCTGCCTTTGTTTCGACTAACTCGATTTGCCAAGGGCAGCAAGTACCAATTTTATGGCCGTTGATTTTTAGTACAGGCAGCAAAATTGCTTTTGCACATACTTCTTTCAAGTGGGCGAATCTAGCCAGCCATAATGCAGGTGTGACCGTCGCCATTGTGGCGATTAGCAATCAAGCCAGTACGTTGTGTCGCTTGTTTTCCGTTGCCGACGACGGCACAACACTTGAGAAACAAACCGACTTCATCAATGCATACCTTGTAAGTGGGATTGATGTCATTGTTGCGCCGCTGTCTAAACCAGTTGATGGACGAGGTTTGATGGAGTGGGGAAACAAGCCAACAGATGGCGGTAATTTGTTTCTCACGCCCGATGAACGGTCTGTATTGCTACGTGAGTCGCCTGATGCCGACCGCTTCGTCAAGCGATTTCTTGGCGCGCAGGAATTTATTCGTGGTGAGCAGCGATATTGCCTCTGGATTGAAGATAACGAACGTACAAATGCAGAGTTAATACCTGAATTAAAGAGACGCATTGATTCAGTTGCCAAGATGCGATTAGAAAGCAAGGCGGCAGAAACACGACCTGCATCGGCATTTCCGCATCGGTTCCGTCAAATTCAGTCTGTTGCAAAATATTATTCGCTAGTAGTTGCACGGGTTAGTTCAGAAAACCGCGAATATCTTCCGATTGGCATTGAAGATGGCGAAACCATCATCGGCGACCGAAACTTTGCCCTCTACGACGCCCCCCTCTGGAACATGGCCCTCATCGCCTCACGCCTACATTGGGTCTGGATTGGCACGGTCTGCGTGCGGATGCGAACCGATTTTTCCTACTCCAACACCCTAGGCTGGAACACCTTCCCCGTTCCCCTGCTCACCGAGCAAAACAAAGCCGATTTAACCACCTGTGCTGAAAACATTTTGCTGGCCCGTGAAGCGCATTTCCCCTTGACCATTGCCGACTTGTACGACCCCGACACCATGCCCGGCAACCTGCGCCACGCCCACGAGCGCAACGACGAAGTGCTGGAGCGCATCTACATCGGCCGCCGCTTCAAAAACGACACCGAGCGGCTGGAAAAGCTGTTTGAGCTTTATACGAAAATGACTGCGAATATAAAAACCAAAGTGTCCGCCAGTAGGGCATCTACAAGCAAAAAGCTCGCAAAGTCCGCGCCTGGAGACAAAACATCATGAACGACAACAAACCTGTAAAACTTTTACCTGTGCCTGAAGGCTATGCCGATTGGTTAACTGAACTCAAGGGGCAAATTCATGACGCGCAGCAGCGCGCGGCGCAAGCGGTTAACCTTGAGCTGGTCAGCCTGTACTGGAAAATCGGCCATGCAATTTTGACCAGGCAAGAGACTCAAGGCTGGGGCGCGAAGGTTGTGGATCGCTTGTCGCATGATTTGCGGGTGGCATTTCCCGATATGCAAGGCTTTTCCGTGCGCAACCTGAAATACATGCGTGCCTTTGCGTTTGCTTGGCCTGATGAGGCATTTGTGCAAGCGGTCTTGCACAAATTGCCTTGGTATCATCATTTGGCGCTTTTAGACAAGTTGCCTGGCCTGGGAACCCGCAAATGGTATGCAGCCAAGGCCATTGAGCACAACTGGTCGCGAAATGTGCTGGTGATGCAGATCGAATTGAAGCTGCTGGAGCGCAGCGGCAAAGCAGACACCAATTTTGCCCTCACGCTACCCAAACCGCAATCAGATCTTGCGCGGGAATCGCTGAAGGACCCTTACAAATTCGATTTTCTGGGCTTGACCGAGGAGGCACAAGAGCGCGCGATTGAAACCGCTTTGGTCAAGCATGTGACTGAATTTTTGCTTGAGCTGGGCGCGGGCTTTGCCTTTGTCGGGCGGCAGATTTTGCTGGACGTGGCAGGCGATGAGTTTTTTATTGATTTGTTGTTTTATCACTTGAAATTGCGTTGTTATGTCGTGGTGGAGCTCAAGGGCGGCAAATTCAAGCCCGAGCATTTGGGCCAACTGAGCTTTTACTTGAGCGCAGTAGACGCGCAGGTCAAGCACCCACAAGACGAGCCCACCATCGGCTTGCTGCTTTGCAAAAGCAAAAATAAGGTGGTTGCCGAATACGCGCTGCGCGGTCAGGCGCAGCCGTTGGGTGTTGCGGAGTACAAGCTAGTGGAATCCTTGCCTGCCGAGCTACAAACTTCTCTGCCCAGCATTGAGCAGATTGAGCGCGAATTAGGAGGCGATGATACGTCTTCAACGAAAGAAGCCGAATGAATAGCCCATTGAATAATCCAACCAATGCCTACACCGTACCGTCGGTATCCATCGCCACCGCACGCACGGGTGCATCCAGCAAGGCTAACGAGCTCGGCATGCGCGCCATGCAGGAGCGCGCGTATGCCAAGCGCGGTGAGCAATATCTGCTCATCAAATCACCACCGGCCTCGGGCAAGTCTCGCGCGCTAATGTTTATTGCGCTGGATAAGCTTATCAACCAAGGTTTG
This sequence comes from Burkholderiales bacterium, assembly GCA_031370625.1. Classification (GTDB taxonomy): domain Bacteria; phylum Pseudomonadota; class Gammaproteobacteria; order Burkholderiales; family Usitatibacteraceae; genus UKL13-2. The sequence goes on from JANMQR010000408.1 coordinate 14,532, forward strand.
CGGCAGGCGATTGTCGTGGTGCCTGAGCGCTCCATTGGCTCAAGCTTTGCTGATGAGGCCCTGAGTCAACACGGCTTTTTTGCAGATTGGCAAGTCGCGCCGCAATGGAACTTGTGCAACGCTCCCGGCGTGGACGATGTGAAGGTCGCGAAGTCGAAGGTCAAGGCCGTCGGCGAGTTCCTTGCCAGCGACGATAAGATATTAGTCTGCACGCATGCGACGTTTCGCTTTACAGTGGAGGAACTGGGGATTGAAGCGTTTGACAATCGCCTGATTGCTGTTGACGAGTTCCATCACGTATCAAGTAATCCCGACAATAAGCTGGGCAGCCAGTTAGGCGCATTCATCAACCGCGATAAGGTGCATCTGGTCGCGATGACCGGCTCTTACTTTCGTGGCGATAGTGAAGCGGTGTTGATGCCCGCCGATGAAGCGAAATTTGAGACTGTCACTTACACCTACTACGAACAACTTAACGGCTATCAATGGCTGAAGTCGCTAGACATCGGTTATTTTTTCTACACGGGCCCTTATGTGAATGCTATTGCCAAGGTGTTGGACCCGGCACTGAAAACCATCGTACATATACCGAATGTGAATGCCCGCGAAAGCTTGAAAGACAAACAGCGCGAGGTGGATGAAATCATGAATGGCTTGGGCGAGTGGAAAGGGGTCGATGCTGTCACCGGCTTTCATCTGATTCAAAGCACAGATGGTCGCATCCTGAAAGTGGCGGACTTGGTGGATGACAGTGATCCGGCGAGGCGCACTCGCGTATTAGGCGCGCTCAAAGACCCGCTGCAAAAAAACAACCGCGATAACGTGGATGTGATCATAGCGCTCGGCATGGCGAAGGAAGGCTTTGACTGGATCTGGTGCGAACACGCGCTGACCATTGGTTACCGCAGCAGCCTGACCGAAATCGTGCAAATCATTGGCCGCGCCACCCGGGACGCAGAGGGCAAGGAACGATCACGCTTCACCAATCTGATCGCCGAGCCCACAGCGGAACAGTCCGCCGTGGCCGAGGCGGTGAACGATATGCTCAAGGCCATTTCCGCCAGCTTGCTGATGGAGCAGGTGCTGGCACCGCGCTATGAGTTCACCCCTAAAAACATGGGCGAGAAGGATGGCTTTGATTACGGCGAAGATGGCTACAAGGTCGATGGTCATAACATCGGAGTGAACGCGGACACTGGTCAGATTCATGTGGAGATCAACGGGCTGACCACGCCGCAAAGCCCAGAAGCTACGCGCATCTGCAAGGAAGACTTGAACGAAGTCGTAACCAGTTTTTTGCAGGACAAAATCGCACTGGAGCGCGGCCTGTTCGACAAGGAAAACACGCTGCCCGAAGAGCTGACGCAACTGCGGATGGGCAAGATCGTGCGCGAGCGTTATCCCGATTTAAGCAATACCGATCAAGAGGCCATCCGACAACACGCCATCGCCGCCATGAACATTACCCAGCAGGCAAAATTGGCATTGGCATTCGCCGACGCAAATGGGGAAAGCACCGGTGGCGGCACGGCATTGCTCGATGGAGTGCGCAAGTTCGTCAATGTGCGCGATCTGGACATTGATCTTATTGATCGCATCAATCCCTTCGATGCCGCCTATGCCGTGCTGGCGAAAGCGATGGATGAGAAATCGCTGCGCCAGGTGCAGGCCAGTATTGCTGCCAAGAAGGTGAGCATTTCGCGTGATGAAGCGGTTGACCTTGCCGACCGAGCGAGAACTTTCAAAAAAGAACGAGGCCGCCTGCCAGACATCAATTCAGCCGACGCCTGGGAGAAGCGGATGGCTGAGGGCGTAGCGGCCTTTGCCCGCTACAAGGCGCAAGAATTGGCCGCTAAACAAAACGGGGCACGCGATGGCTGAAATTGATGAAGACGAGTTGCTGGCCGATCTTGGCCTTGAAGTCGCGCCACTCAAGACCGCCAGCCGCACCCCGCGCGAAGAACGCATCATCGCGGGCTTTGAAGACATCCTGCGATTTCATCAAGCGCATGGTCGCGCGCCGCTGCACGGCGAGGGGCGCGACATTTTTGAGCGTCTGTACGCCGCGCGATTGGAGCAGCTTCGCGGATTGCCCGAAGCGCAAACGTTACTTGCTGGATTAGACAATGCGGGACTCTTATCGGGTGCGGCGGTTCAAACAAATGCGGAGGACATGGACGAAGATGCGTTGTTAGCAGAGCTAGGCATGGGTGAAGGTGCCAACGATCAGGACGACATTACCGCGCTGCGCCATGTGCGCTCAAGCGTTCAAAAGCGTGCCGCCGAGGAAATTGCTGACCGCACACCGTGTGCGGATTTTGCGAGGTTTAAGCCGCTGTTTAAACAGGTGGAGCAGGATTTGAAGTCAGGCGTGCGCAAGACACTGCGCTTCGGGCGCGATGCCAGTATTGTCGATGGCAGCTACTTCATCGTTGGCGGGCAGCTAACTTATGTGGCCGAAGTCGGCGATACCGTTAAGGCTCCAAATGGCCATAACGATGCACGGCTGCGCCTCATCTACGCCAACGGCACTGAAAGCAACTTGCTGCGCCGCTCGCTACAACGGGCACTCTACAAGGATGAGACTGGCCGCCGCCTGACTGACCCCGACATAGGGCCGCTATTTGGCAATGCTTCTGAGCCAGACGACATTGAAACCGGAACCATCTATGTGTTACGCAGCAAGTCCAGCCATCCATTTGTTAGCGAGCATCGCGAGCTGATCCACAAAATTGGCGTGACCAGCGGCAAGGTAGAGACCCGAATTGCGGGTGCGGATAAGGATGCGACTTACTTGCTGGCTGATGTTGAGGTGGTCGCCACCTACACGCTCCACAATATCAATCGCATCAGGTTGGAAAGTATCTTTCATCGCCTGTTCAGCGCCGCCCAGCTTGATTTAACCATCCTGGATCGATTCGGACATCCAGTTAAACCGAGAGAGTGGTTTTTGGTGCCGCTCCATGTGATCGACGAAGCGGTTCAGCGCATTCGAGACGGATCGATTACCGAGGTGGTCTATGATCCAAAAGCGGCGCGATTAGGAAGCAACGATGATTTGCGAAGCCCCATCACGTAAAACTACGTTTACACGGCGTGTGGTAAAAGATCATTTGCACACTACGGCCTCGCAATCAACAACTTAGTTTGCAACGGCATCCGCGTTCGCGCAATTTTGACGTTACGAAATCCTGCCTCGCGTAACAACGCCGTCAACTCGTCTGCGGTACGTGAACGCCCGCGCCCCATCGCGAGCAGATAGAAACCGAAGTAGGCATCGCCCATTGCTTCGGCACCTATCGTGCCAGCCATTGGTTCAGCAATGAGCAAGGTGCCGTTCTCCGGAATGATTTTGCGGATCGATCGCAGGATGTTCAGCACTTTTTCATCGGGATGATCGAACGCGACACGAATGAGGGAAATCACATCCGCGCCTGACGGCAGCGGTGTCGCGACAAAATCGCCGCCAAATGTTTCGGCACGGGCTTCGATTCCTGCATCTTCAAATCGCACTTTTGCAATTGAAGCGACCGCTGGCAAATCAAATAATTTCACATTGAGATGCGGATGACGTGTAGCCGCTGCAACCAAAAACGTTCCCGCCCCACCGCCCACGTCCAATAAACACTGATGATGTTGCATGGGATAAGCATCCAGTATTTCGCTCGCGATCAACGCTTGCGATTCACTCATGAGTTTGCTGTAGGCAATCACTTGTGCGTTGTCGATTTCGGCGGGTTGGGCGGCACCCGCATACGGCCAATAGCGCGAGAGTTCGGTGATCTGGGTGCCGGGTGGCGTTTTGAGTAACGCGACCGGATCTTCAAGATCCTTATAAAAAATGCTGTGATGTTCCACCATCGATTTCACGCCCTCATTGCCGACCATGGCCGCGCCGAGTTGACCCAAACCAAAACGGTCATGAGAACGTTTGGCGACGAGCCCGAGCGAAATTGCAGCGCGAATCAAACGCTCGGTGGCATCGAGTGTCAGCCCCAAACGCGGCGAAAGTTCGGTTAGCGATTTCGGACCCTGAGCGAGAATTTCAAACAAATCAAGGCGAACGCACGTCAGTAAAACCTGCGAATAAACAAAACCTGCGCAAATATCAAAAAGTTCGCGCGCACGACGTTGCGCGATGGGGCGCGTGAGCGGGAATGCGCTCGCCCAGCGGCGGAAATGATCGCTGGCAATCAGGCTGTCGCGCTTGGCGAGGATGCGATCAAGCAGACTTAGACGCACATCGTTTGGTGTTGAGGTGGCGCTCATGTACGCTGCGCTGGAAAGAAGTGGTTCATCTTGTTTTGCCTGTGTATTTTTATCATGTGAGGATTTGTTGATGGAAGTTCTATTGGTCCAGCAATTAATATGTTGACGATTTGACGAACACCCTCTCTCCAACCTCTCTCCCGTCGAGGGAGAGAGGCTATGCCTCCCTCTCCCCTCGCGGGAGAGGGACTGAGGGAGAGGGGGTGGTACCTGGATCAACGTTCAACATATTTAGTCGCCGCATCCATAACCATTAACGATGTTTGTCCAGTAATATAAGTGAGACTTCCTGCTTTGGCGAAAACCAACATTCCGCACATTAAACAACGGCGCAGTGAAGAGAGGATTTTTAACAACGACTTTTAAATTGAGGGCGTATTGGCGACAGGTAGCGTAGCGGTAGTTGTGTTGATCGATATTTCATCGCGTTCCCGGCTGTGGGGATTTTGGCATTTTCTTTTTTGCCGTTTCGCGCTCAAACGTGAAGCGGGAATCACATTCGTCAAAGTGCTCGGCAGTGGTGAGAACGCGGGATTTGGTCTGCGGCCCAGCCCTTCTCATCAAGGGCTCTTTTGTGCTTTTGTCGATGACACTGCTGCGGAAAATTTTATTGCACATTCAAGAGTAGTGAGCGCTTATCGCGAACATGCACGTGAATTTTTTTGCGTGAAGTTGAAGGCTTTTTCCAGTCGCGGAACTTGGGCGAGTGAATCGCCACTGACTATTGTCGCAACTTCGCCTAATGATTCGCGCATCGCTGCACTCACACGCGCATCCATCCGCCCTTCTATTGCCGCAAAATTTTGGCGGCGCGCGCCACCTGCTGAGTTATCTCTTCAAAACGCAAGCGGATGTTTACTTGCCGTGGGCTTGGGCGAAGCGCCGTTGCTGCGACAAGCAACATTTACGATTTGGGAAAGTGTCGCTGCGATGGATGCATATGCACGAACTGGTGCGCATCTGGAGGCGATTCGCGCGGCGCACGCCGGTGATTTTTTTTCTGAATCGATGTTTACCCGCTTCATTCCGTACGACGCACGCGGCGTGTGGAAATCGCAGTCTGCGGAATCAATTGTGCCCACAAAATCATCAAGCGAGGTAAGCATTGAGCACGCCTGATCATCATGTGGTGGTGATCGGCGCGGGCATGGGCGGGCTCACGAGTGCGTTGCTGCTCGCGTGTCAGGGCTTGCGCGTCACGGTGCTGGAGCGTGCAGAAACGCCGGGCGGCAAGATGCGGCAGTTGATCGTGAATGGTGCTGCGATTGATTCCGGGCCCACCGTGTTTACGATGCGCTGGATTCTGGAACATATTTTTGCAGCAGCCGGTACCACGCTGAAAGCCGAGCTCAACATGACACCGCTGGATGTGCTCGCGCGCCACGCATGGAACAGCCCACAAACACTTGATCTGTTCACTGACGTGCCACGTTCCGCCGATGCGATTGGCGCGTTTTCAGGGTCACTGGAGGCGAAACGTTTCTTGGGATTCTGTCGTGAGGCCAAGCGCGTTTATAACGCTTTGGAAGGCCCATACATTCGCTCAGAGCGGCCCACGCTCACGAGTTTAGGCATGGGGTTGGGGCCGCGTGGATTGGCGGTGTTAGCGCGGCTGGGGCCATTCTCATCGTTGTGGCGCGCGCTGGCTCGTCACTTTCGCGATCCGCGTTTGCAGCAGCTTTATGGCCGCTACGCCACGTACACTGGCTCATCACCATTTCAAGCACCGGCAACATTGATGTTGATCGCGCAAGTGGAAATGGATGGCGTGTGGAGCGTCGATGGCGGCATGCACGCAGTGGCGAAATCAATTGCTGATTTGGCGATCAAACGTGGTGCAGAAATTCGTTACGGCGCGCATTGCGAAGAAATCATTGTGAGCAACGGTCGTGCAGCAGGAGTGCGATTAAAAAATGGCGAAGTGATTCACGCTGATTCAATCATTTTTAACGGCGATGCAAGTGCCCTCGCACAAGGTTTACTTGGTGCATCAATCAGCGGCGCAGTCGCACCAATGCCAACATCAGCACGATCTCTTTCCGCGATGACCTGGTCAATCAACGCGAAGACCAACGGCTTTCCGCTTTCACGGCACAATGTTTTTTTTGATGACGATTACGCGTCAGAATTTCGCGATATTTTTGAACACAAACGACTGCCGCGTAAAGCGACCGTGTATGTTTGCGCGCAGGATCGGGACAGCAAAAAAATAACTGGTAGCGCAGAATCAGAACGGCTACTGTGTTTGGTAAATGCCCCGGCCATCGGGGATGAAAGAAGTTTCGACGCAGCGGAGATTGAGCAATGCGAGCAGAACATGATTCGGCAGTTGGCACGTTGCGGGTTGACGATAGATCAACAACCGGGCAACACGCAACTGACCACACCACAGGAATTCAATCGTCTGTTTCCGGGGACGGGCGGAGCGCTGTACGGGATGGCGTCGCACGGCTGGATGACGTCGTTCAAACGGGGGGCATCAACGAGTCGAATCCCCGGACTTTATCTGGCGGGGGGCAGCGTACATCCGGGCCCGGGCGTGCCGATGGCGGCGATGTCGGGACAACTGGCGGCCGTCACGCTGATGGATCACCTCGATTCGACCAGCCGGTCCCGCCGGGTGGTTATCTCTGGTGGTATGTCGACGCAATCAGCGACGACGGGCAGCACGGATTAAGCATCATCGCGTTTGTGGGCAGCGTGTTTTCGCCGTACTACGCTTTGGCACGCGGTAAAAAAGGCGTGGCTGATCCTGAAAATTTTTGCTCACTCAATGTTGCCCTGTATGGCGGCAGTGGCAAACGCTGGACGATGACTGAGCGTGGTCGCGACAGCATTGAGCGCACACCCAATCAATTTACAATCGGCCCGAGCAGCTTGGTGTGGGATGGAGATTGTCTCACCATCAACGTGGATGAAATCAATGTGCCGCTGTTGTCCCGCGTGCGCGGCACAGTGCGCGTCTACCCGCAAACATTATTTAATTTCGTCACGCCACTGGATGATGACAACCATCATCGCTGGGGCCCACTCGCACCGAGCGCGCGCGTGGAAGTCGAATTTGATCAGCCCGGTACCAAGTGGAGTGGCCATGCTTATTGGGATTCAAACGAGGGGGATGAGCCGATTGAAAAGCCGTTTGTAGAATGGGATTGGTCGCGTTCCAAAATGCGCGATGGCAGCACGGCCGTGATTTACGATGTGCGCCAAAAGCAGCGAGCAGATCATCTAATCGCATTGCGTTTCACAACATCCGGCGCGGTAGAAACATTCGAAGCGCCACCTCGACAAAAATTACCCCGCACATTCTGGCGCGTCAATCGGCACATGCGCAGTGATGAAAATGAACAAGTTCGCGTGCAAGAAACCTTGGAAGATGCACCATTTTATGCACGCTCGATGCTGTCATCAGGATTACTCGGCGAGAAAGTAATTTCGATGCACGAAACGCTTAACGTGCCACGGCTCACGTCGTTAATGGTGCGGATGATGTTGCCGTTTCGGATGCCGCGACGGAAGTAAATAAAGAACGAAGATCGCCATTTAACGGGCGTCTTCAATGGTTTTTGCTTCAAGAAGCACGCCCCTATTAGCGATAAGGATTTTTCTCATCATGTTCAACAAATTAAAGAACCTCTTCACAGCGCCTGTAGATGCAGCGACAGAAACCATTCCAAGCCCGCGTGATGCGCGCCTCGCAGCAATGATTGAAGAACTAGGTGAACCGGATCATGAATTGCTTGATGATGACAAAGATTTTCCCGTTGACATCTATGCATTCGGGAGAGATTTCGGGGATTGTGATGACGATGACGACCATGATGAAGGCTATGTTCTCGTGACCAACGGCATGAGCGATAAATTAATGCATCGCCGCGCGGACTCAGAGGCTGACGAATCACTCGCGGTCGAATTGATTTGGTATGTAAGAGAAGTGACGCCTGATTACATTCACTATTTGCGTTGGCTTGCAAAACTGCCACAGATTGATGAGACCTGGTTCGGCAGCGGTCACACCGTGCCAATGCCCGAAGCGCCGTTGGCAGGATGCGAATTCAAAACTTTCTTTTTCATGTCGCCGATTAGCGATACAGACAAATATTTATTGAGCGAATTTCAGAATGGCGAGCATGACGTTGAAATGCTCACCGTCAATCTCATTTCACCTGCGGAGTACGCGCTGGTCAAAACTAACGATGGGCTGAATCAGTTTTTTGATTTGCTCGATGAAAAAAGTTATCCGATCATTCATAATCCGGCGCGATTATCTTATGTCTAGTGGCTTACTCGCCAGTTGGGTTGAATTCATTGAGTCCAACATTGGTAAACGAGTTGACGAAAAAAATACTCAATCAAAACCCCTGCACCTTCAACCCCTCAATCTCAGCATCACCATCGTCATGCAGCCGTTCCCAACCTTCAAATTTCGCGCCGTTTAATTTCCACAGCCCCAGCGATTTCGCGAGTGACAGCAGCAGGCTTTGACCAGCGGCAGCAACTTCGGGTTGGAGCTGATAAACAGGATCGGCGAAGGCAGCTTCGGGTGTGACAATCGTCCAGCCTTTTTCTTTGAACATCGCAATCACATCACCCAGCCACAGCGCGTTAATAAGATTGTGGTGCAGCAAAATAACTTGTGCAATATCGCGGCCCTGCAATTTTTGCGAGAGCGCGCGATACGCTTCTGCACGCTGCCACACATGTGCGAGGTAGGCACGCTTGATCGGGGTGATGTCGGCATTTGCGTCTTTGGTTAGCACTTCAACCAATTTGTCATTGAGTCGCCAATCGCTGGTATCCAGACTCACATAGGCATTGCGATAATTTTGTGCGCTAAGAAATGTGCGCATGCCGTCGCGTTTTTCGGGCGTATTGCCTTCACGCAGATAAGTGAAGCGAAACCATTTTCGATATCCAGCCAGCGTGCGAATGACGGCGTCGCAATCGAGCAATTCTTTTTGGTAATCGGCGAGCGTAATTTTTTTGCTATCGAGATCAAGGTGGGTCATGGTGTGATTGCCAATCGTGTGCCCCGCTTCTCCCCATGCCCGGGCAAGGGCTAAACCTTCCGGCCGATTCGCGCCATTATCAACGGTAACAAAGAGTGTGGCTTTCACTCGATGTTTCGCAAGATGATCGAGCATGGCTTGATTGCGGGCTTGAGGAGAGAGCTTCGGTGTGGCCGCCAAGTGTGGGCCATCATCGAATGTGAAGGCGATTGCTTGGGCGTGTGCGTCGATGTGAACCACGAGCAACAGTGATGCAACAAGCGTCGAGAACATCGCAAATATTCGAATGCGGCGTAAAGAATAAAAATTGATGAGTGGATTTTGTGGCTGCATGTTTGCCGTGTTCTTCCGTTGTTTAACAATAATTTGTATTGGCACGCAGATAAAACCCTATGCTGAGCGCGCCTTTTGCAGCATTTATGCTCTGAAATGCTCGCCAGTATTAGAGTCTACTTCCGCGCGTGGTCACCAATCCGCGTCCTGCTGCCCATGTGGCAACATCTTCTTTACGAATCGCTGCCGCCATCAATGCGGGAAATATATCGGGCGTACATGCAAACGAGGACACACCTAACGCAGCGAGTTTTGCTGCGAGCTCATGATCGTAGGATGGCGCACCTTCGTCACTCAACGCGAGTAACGTGATCACTTGCACGCCAGATTCAATCAGCTCAGTCGCACGCTGCAAAAGATTGGTTTCGACACCGCCTTCATACAGGTCAGAAATCAATACCAAAATCGTATTGCGCGGTTCACGAATGATGGATTGGCAATAACCGATGGCACGATTGATATCGGTGCCGCCGCCGAGTTGCACGCCGAACAAAAGCTCCACCGGATCATCCAGCTGATCAGTCATATCAACCACAGCCGTATCAAACACCACGAGCTTGGTGCTCACGGCAGGCAGTGAAGCCATGACGGCACCAAAAATACTCGCATACACCACTGACGCCGCCATCGAACCGCTTTGATCGATACACAGCACTACTTCGCGTTGTGGGCGGCGCGCTTTGCGACCAAAGCCAATCAGGCGTTCAGCAATGATGGTGCGATATTGTGGCTGCCAGTGTTTCAGGTTGGCTTGAATCGTGCGCTGCCAGTCAATTTCGGCGTGGCGCGGACGACGATTACGCTGACTGCGATCCAGTGCGCCGCTAATCGCTGATCGCAGCGGCTCATCCAAGTGTTTCATCAGCTCATCAACAACACGTCTGACCACCATGCGCGCGGTTTCTTTAGTACCCGCCGGGATCACACGAGAGAGCGAAATCAGATTGGCAACCAGGTGCACATCTGGCGTCACGCTTTGCAGCATCTCCGGTTGCAATAGCATTTCGCGCATATTGAGCCGGGTGAGCGCATCGCGCTGCATTACCTGCACAACGGACGACGGGAAATATTTGCGAATATCACCCAACCAGCGCGCGACATTGGGCGCTGATCCACCACGACCACCGCGACGTTCCTTGCTGTTCAAACCACCCGCACCATCGGCGTCGTAGAGTGCAGTAAGCGCCTGATCCATTTCGAGCATCACGCCGTCGGGCTTGCCGCAGGTGGCATCAGCGTCTGCACCGAGTACCATGCGCCAGCGTTTCAATAGCGCGTTTTGATCATTTTTCTCAACAGGATTGATGGCATCAGCGGTCATTTTTTCAATCCCAATATTTGCTGCAAGAACGGCACCGGCAGTGCGGCACGAACGGGGTCCCAAGTCGGTGCCGTCATTGCAGCAGTACTTGTTGCAGCGCCTGAAATCGTGCGCCGTGCGCGCTGGCCCAGATCCTGCCGGTCATTCGCAGCAAATGCTGAGAACGTGCGCCGCACCAGTGGCAAAACACTGTTGAAATGTTGATCCGACAATTGGGCGAGCCAGTCGTTAACGAGTTGCCACACAACGGCATCATGCAACAACACTTGCGCGTTGCGATTCAAAAAACCTTCCAGCCACGCCGCCGCTTTTGCCGGTTCCGCACCTTGTGAAAGATGTAGTGAAAGCGCCACCGCAATATCATCCGCGCTGCGCACACCTGCATCCAGCAAGAGCCGTGAGGCAAGACCGTTGATGAGTTCATGTGTGCTGGCGGTGGCCGTTAGTTGCGCCAACGCCTGTTGCCAGTCGGCGGATTTTTCGTCGTCACGACGCAAGCCAATCGCGGCATGCGCCGCGAGAATTTTTTCGCGCAGCGCCTCAGCTGCATCGTCGGCAATGCCGCACGCCGCCAAAGGCAGGGCGATTGCCGCACGCGTAATCAAACTATCCAGCACGTGCACCACTAACGCCGAAGCTGTCTGACGCACATTGCCATAGCGATATACGTTCGCAAGTGCTGGAAGTGCGGCCAGTAACTGCAACGCATCGCCACTGAGTGCAGCGCGATTTTTGAGCGCATCGGTCACGACAGGGATGGCGATCTCCAGATCGGCGAGCAGCACCTGATCAGTTAATTCCGATAGCGCGGCGAGGCTTACCGCTTCACGTGCTTGATCGATGGCCACCATCGAAGCAGCTTCCACCACGGTCTGCCCCCAGCGACTTGCTTCAATGATATTAATAGCAAACGCGGGCTCCCACTGCAGCGTCCATATCTCGTGAAATGTGCCGCGCGCTGAACGACCCACGCGAGAAATTTCACCCCAGGCAATGCCAAGCAATCTGAGGCGATGCAGCAAGTGGCTGCGGGCAAGATCATTGGGCTGACGCAAATCGAGATCAAGTGTGCGTTGCGTGGCCTCCGCTTTTAATCGTAACGTTTTTTGCAACTGTTCAAGATCACGCTGTAAAGGCACCGTGGGAACATCACTCGGCACACTGCCCATCACGTTGCCCACCAGCAAGCCATTATTGATGAACTGCAAAACTGATTCATCACCCATCATCATGACGGTGCGTGTGGCTTCATGTAACTCATCCAGGCCAGGCTGCGGACGTGCCCGCATGGCCGCGAGCGTGTCGGCAAGCCGCACCGCTTCGATCAAATGTGCGGAAGAACAATCCAGCTCACGCGCCCGCATGGCCGCAGCAACGCGCGCGAGCCAGCCCACCGCACGTGTGTTCACCGCACGTGTGTTCACTGCACGTGTGTTCACTGCACGCTTGCTCACATTCGCATTCACGCTTGACGATGCAAAATCCCAAATATGTTGATACCAGCCCGGCGAATGCACGCCAGCACCATAGCCGCTGCTTTGGGTTAAGAGCCGATACGTCCACGGCACCCAGGTTGCTGCCACCTTCAATTTAGCGAGCCCTTTCAATAGCGCGGCATCATCTTTGGCCGCCACTTTTGCCTGTAGCGCACTGACATGCCACGCGCCGCAAACGACTGCAATGCGCTGAAAATTTTCCTTGGTAGCGAGACCAATCTGCTGGCGCATGGTGGCCTCGCGCAAATTTTCCAGCCGCACATCAAAAGCATCCTTTGCACGAACCGGCGCTTCCTCACGAATGACCGCCATCGCCTCAGCAATGGCCGCAAACAACTCCTCGCCATCGCCACGCTCCTCGACCATATGATTCCACCAACTTTCACCATCGGCATAGCCTGCGGCTTTGGCCAGCCAATCGAGAGGATCGCAGGTCGCGTCAGTGGCTTGATCGGTTATTGTCTCGGTCGCGACCTCCACGTTTAAGGCGGTGTCAGGCGACGCCTCATGCGTGATTTCTGCAGCATCAATATTTTCACGCTCATCACGGCGCGCCTTTTCAAGCGCGAAGCGATGGCCCATGGCGAGATCAATAAAGCGCACTGGCACCTGATGCTGTTGTGCCCACGTCAACGCCTGCCACTCCGGCGAAAACACGGCGAAGGGATGATACGTTGCCAGCTTCAAATCGTCCGGGCAATAACTGAGCAATGCCACCGGCGGGTTCATCGTCGCCGCCGTCACGGCAGCGATCAGCGCATCGCCTTCCGGCGGACCTTCAATCAATACACAGTCGGGTTGAAGCGTTTCAAACGCGGCAACAAGACTGCGCGCCGAGCCGGGCCCGTGATGGCGAATGCCAAACAGGTGCGGTGCCATTGTGCCTGTAGGTGAATCAGCCATGCTCGCGGCAGGCGCGGTAGAGGTCTTTCCAATCGCTGCGTTCTTTGACCACTGTTTCAAGATACTCATTCCAGACCACCGCATCCTGCACCGGATCTTTAATGATCGCGCCAAGTAAACCAGACGCCATATCGTGCGGGCGCAACACGCCGTCGCCGAAATGCCCTGCCAGTGCCATGCCGCTGTTGATAACCGATATGGCTTCTGCGGTTGACAGCGTTGACGTGGGCGACTTCACCTGAGTTTTGCCATCCTCGGTTTTACCATTTCTGAGTTCGCGAAAAATCTGTACCACGCGCCTCACTTCCTTGAGCGCTGGCGGCTCCGCGGGCAATTGCAACGCGCGGCCCATTTCACCCACACGCTTGACCACAATTGACACCTCCTCGTCCTCGGTGGCGGGCACTGGCAGCACCACCGTATTGAAGCGACGCTTCAACGCTGCCGAGAGTTCGTTGACGCCTTTATCGCGATTGTTTGCGGTGGCAATAACGCTAAACCCGCGGGTAGCCTGCACTTCACTGGCAAGCTCGGGGATTGGCAACATTTTTTCAGACAGTATCGTGATTAGCGAATCCTGCACATCGGCGGGAATGCGCGTCAACTCTTCCACGCGCGCGATTTTTCCGGCGCGCATTGCTTGCATCAAAGGGCTCGGCACCAATGCTTTATCAGATGGGCCATGCGCGAGCAGCTCGGCGTAGTTCCAGCCGTAACGCAGTTGTTCTTCGCTGGTGCCCGCTGTGCCCTGAATCAGCATGGTTGAATCGCCGCTAATGGCAGCAGCGAGATGTTCCGACACCCACGATTTTGCGGTGCCCGGCACACCATACAGCAACAGTGCGCGATCTGTGGCGAGCGTTGCCACCGCTATTTCCATCAGGCGACGATTGCCGATGTATTTTGCGGACACCTCAAACCCATTATCAAGTTTGCCACCCATCAAATAAGTCACCACGCCCCACGGCGAAATAAGCCAGTTGGCCGGACGTTCACGCGTATCGTTTTTGGCGATGACGGCGAGCTCTTCCGCAAATTGCTGTTCCACGTGTTCGCGTATGACGGTGTTAGTGCTCATGACGGTGTTGGTGCTCATGTTGGATTACTCCTGGAAAGGTTGCTGTCTGCGGCATTCGCATGACGGGCTTTAAGCGTGCGAAGTGCTAAACGCGCACGCACAATTTTTTCAATGCTATAAAACGTTTCGACAACAGCAGTCGGATCATCCTCAGTCGATTGCATGTTGATGGCTGCGGACAGCGCGGCTGAATTGACTGCACAAAATAATTCGGGCAATTGGCCACGTAACCAATAATCGGACTGTAGTTTTTTATCGCGCAATGCTTCCAGTGCTGTTTTCATCAGCGAGGCCGAGAACTTTTCAGAAAAATATTCGTTTAACGGACACGCGATCAGTGTTTGCGAAAGCACCGATGATAGGGTAGCGGCGCCACGCTGTTCGAGATCGTGTTGCAAAAAATGCTCGCGCTTGGCAAACGGCATTTTTGCCAACAGCGTTGCCGGTGCATCGTGTAATAATTTTGTCGGCCATTGCTCGATCAGCGCATCGGCCCAGGCGATATTAATTTCGGCCATCAATATATCGCGCCACGCACGAATCAGCGCCTCAGCCCAGTCGCTGTCCAGTGCCCATTTGATCAGCGCGTTCGCATCCATCCCCGTTTCGCTATTCCACCAATTAAGCGGAATCTGGCGGACAAGCTGATACAGCCACCAGCCACGCTCACCCAGCGATTCATTCTTTGCGCGCTCACCTTCAATGCCAGCCGCTTTCCAGTCGTCACCTGCGGCGGCAGGTGCATCGATCATCCAACGTGATCGCAATAATTTGCGCTCCTGCCGTAGGAGAGGTTTGATGCGGACAATGGCGCGCACAGTATGCGCACAGTCTGGCAGGCGCACCAACAGCATCACGGCCAATTGACGCACATCGCGGCTGCGGTCAGTGAGCAGCGTTTCCAGCAGCGCCGCGTCGGCGGCAGATAAATTAGTAGCCAGTGTTTGCACAAGTTCCAGCCGTTCGCGTGCGGGCAATTCCGGCAGAATTTTCATCAACCGTTCACGCGCATGCGCAGGATTTATTGCGCGTTCATCTAGCAACAGTTTGACGCGCTGTTCAAGATTGCCCTCCATCCATTGCGAATCAACATCAAGGGTCTCGGCACTACCCGATGCGAAACGCCACGCTTCGTTTTGCTGCGCCAACCAGTGCCCACGTTCACCCAGCACACTCTGTAACGCTGGCCTCAATGCGACGCTACGACTTGCGACATCCAGCGCGAGCGGCAAACACGCATAAGGCAATCTGAAGCCAATCGCGGCAAGTGTGGCAAACACTTCATGCTGCAAGCGCAGCGGGCCATCGCGCAATGCCCAATCAACAAGTGCGATGTCGGCGGTATCGATCACGCTCGGACGCGATTCTGCACCCGCGAGTGTTGATGCATTCGCCACCGCAGCAACACCATGTGCTCCAGCTTCCAGGCATATCGACAGCACGCCCGCGATACGCAATAATTTTTTTGCGGCAACCGCGTCTTCGCTTTCAATCGTGCGAATAAGCGTACCAATATCACCGTCCACAATTGGGGGCATAAACGATTGCCGCTCAACGCCCACCAATGCGGCGGGCAACAATTGGTTCCATACGTTTGCCATGGTCATAGGTCGTTCCGCTGCCAAGTACCGTCACGCCCTTCGGCAGCAAGTGCGCGCAGCGCTTGCCCATCCCATTCGCCCATAACGTTAATGGGGTGTCCACCACTGAGTGTCAGCAGTGGCCATAGATTAGCTTCACCCACGCTGAGTGGAAGCCGTTCGCCTGCTGCGTACAAGTAAAGTCCACCATCAATTTGCATCGCAATAGCATCGCAGCACAACATGGGATGTAGTGGCACCCACGGGCACGCCGCAACGCGTTGTGCAACACATTGCCACTCAGACGGCAAATCGGTAATGGGAAAGGTAGCCGGACTGATTTGATATTCGGTAGATACCGCCAACGCGCGCAATGCCGCCGCACCGGGAAAAAAGGCGAGTGCGGTTTCAACCGCTGTGCCGTTCACCCAGGCACGTTCAAACCCCTTGCCGCCAAAACTGTGATCCAGCAACAGCGCGCGACGCTTGGTACGTTCACCGTGCAGCCATACGCGGCGCTCAGTTAATTTACCGTCTCGCTCTTCGCTGATCTGACCAATCACAAGCCACCGATCCATCACCGGCACGGCGACAGCGATCACATCCGCCCTTTCAAACGGCCAGCCCACAAAGGTTCGCAGATCGGCCAACGCATCGGTCGGAATATGCGCGCGTTGCGCGATGGCATCACAAACCAATTGCAAGGTGCCGAGTTGTCGCAGCAGAGTTTCAGCAGGTAACGCGCGATTGCCAAGATCGCCGGCGGCTTCACGCACGCGCGACGCCAGCCCCGGCGCCTGCGCATCGACCAGTCGAGCGGCAATGGTTTCCCATTCCGGGCGATGTTGTGCGGTCAGCCCACCGAGGCCGCGATCAATTTGGTCGCATAGCCAGCGCTGCAAATCGGCAGCGGCATTTTCAATGCGCGACCAACGCTGCGCGGCAGAGCGCTCCACCGCCTCAGGATCAACCGGTTTGGCGGCGTCAGTTCGCTGCTTTTCCTCTTTCTTTTGGGCTTTTTCAGAGCGCGTGTTGAGCCATTCGCTCACCCATAATGGCGCTTCCGTGTTGTTGAATCGCGCAGCATTGTCGGCATACATCAGCAACAACGCGAGGCCGTGTTTGCAGGGAAATTTTCGGCTCGGGCAGCTGCATTTAAAGGTCGGGCCGTCCTGATCGACTTGTGTCTGATAAGGCTTTGCACCACTGCCCTGACACTCTCCCCATACTGCTTTTTCATTGGCACCGAGTGTCGGCCATTGAGAAGGTGTCACTAGCCCGCGCGCAGCTTTGGCCGAAGCAGCATCCGGTGCCAGTGCGAGAACTTGGTCAGGAGTCAGCGGCATGATGGCGGCAAATTAAACTCCTGACCGTGATGTAGTGATGCTGTATGCCATTGGTGGCGGCAGAGACATTTACAAACAAACACCAATATCCACGGGCATTTTCAGCCAAAAATGCTCGAAACTCCCCGCCTATACTAGAGTTTGGCATTTGCACTGCGGACTGTCAGGACGCAATGGCGTCTGTGGCGGCGATCGAGAGGATTGCCTCTGCGGTTACCTTCATCGCGCCTGAATGTTCGCCGCACCACGCGAACCACGCTGATTTTGCAACGAGATTTCGCGATCACGTTCGGCCATGCGATCAAACAAATCGGCGACCCAGACCACTCTGCCGAACAGGCTGCGCTTCTGTGGTGCAGTAGCGTGTGCAAACGGGGCTTCATGAATGGCATCCAGCAAAAACTGTACTTCTGGAAGTGGCTTTAACACCGCTCTACTTCTGGCGGGGCTTTGAATGGCTACACCGCATGCAGCAAGCATCAGCAGCGATTTTCGACGCGACGACACGACGGCACGTTTTGAAACAGAATCCATGCCCATGCGCTCAACTTGTCGACCGATTTCGGCGTAGATTAAACGTGCGGCCTGAATCGCGGGGCGACAATCGCGTGGCAGCGCGGCGATGCCTTGGCCAGCGCGCGTATACAACTCATCTGCGGCTTTTAGCAGGCGCGCGACAACAGTTGCAACACCTGAATTAAATTCAGGCCGCTGCAACCATGCCTCCGGATCAATACCTGCTTCGCGCAGCCATGCGAGAGGCAAGTAGAGTCTTCCAGCTGCTGCGTCTTCACCGACATCGCGAGCAATATTGGTTAGCTGCATCGCCACGCCCAACTCGCATGCACGCGCGAGTGCATCAGCATTGCGGGTGCCCATGATTAGTGCCATCATCGCGCCCACCGTGCCAGCGACACGCGCGCCGTAGCCGTATAAATCATCAATCGTTTCATAGCGGCGCGCATGTGCGTCCCACTCAAAACCTTCGAGCAGCGCCAAGGGTAAGGTGATGGGAATATTGAATTGCGACACCACTTCCGACAACGCGCGATCAGCGGCCACTGAATAGGGATTGCCCGCGTAAATGTGATCCAGACGGGAGCGCAATTCAATCATGGCGCCGTGTTTGTCCGCATTTAGATCAATGGCGTCGTCAGCCAAACGACAAAACGCATACAGCGCAATTGCAGGCGAGCGCACGCGCTGCGGGAGCACACGTGAGGCGGCAAAAAAAGATTTCGAACCGCCGCGCATCAATTCCTCACATGAAGAAAAATCCTGAAATTGATGCGAGCTGGTATCGGTTGAAGGCGTGGACATGAGCGGTGGGTTAATCTGAGCGTCGGCGCTGAATGCTAGCAGAGTTAAAGAATAACACGTAGCCCGTTTTACGACTTTCCTGATGCTGCCTACGGTTACGCAAGTCACACAAGTTTTCAGCTGTACTTATCACAAGTGCCACATGCGTTATGCAGTCGCACCTTCGAGCAAGGCATCGCGCGCTCGCGTCACGTGTTGCGCCCCCACTTGCTCCGCGCCTGCGCTGCGCGCTTCACGCTCCGCGCGATCACGCAAGCGCTTCGCAACCGAAATGCGAATTAACACCGGCTGCGCATCGACCATTTCGTCCAGCGCCTGCTTGGCGTCATTTAGCCACGGCAATTCTTTGTGCATGCGCGATGGTGTGGGGTCAACCTTGTCCATCTGTGCTGCCAGCGGCAAAATGTGGAACAGCGCGTCGAACAAAGCGTTGCAATATTCCTGAATGATGTAAGTCGCACCGCCATAACCCATGAAGGGCGTGCCGGTATGTCGGCGAATAATTGCGCCGGGAAATGATGCTGGAATATAGGCCGCACGCGCGCCAAATTCGGCCATGTACATGCGTTCGTTATAGCTGCCGTACATGACCAGCGGCGCTTTATCACGGATCAATCCGCGCACCGTGGCGTTATCGGTTTTCTCGCCCGGTTTGCGCGAGATCGCGAAGTTACACGGCAAGCCCATTTCAGTTTCGAGAAAATGTTTTAGGCCGCGCGCGTAAGTTTCATTGGCCACGACCGCAAAGCTGGCGGTGCCAAAAAAATCTTGTGTGACCGAGCGCCACAAATCCCAGATTGGTTTAATCGTGGTGTGTTTTTCACGCTCAATAAATGGCTCGGGATCAAGCCCCAACAATTCGCCGAGGCTGCGCAAAAATTTCGTGGTGCTGTGCAGGCCAATCGGTGCTTGCAGGTAAGGACGATCTAGCGCTTCGCACAACATACGACCGAATTCGCGATACATGCAAACGTTCACCTCCGCATCCGCCAAACTTCTCACATCGGCGAGATGACTGCCAAGCGGAAAAGTCATATTCACTTTCGCGCCAATGCCTTCAATCAAGCGGCGAATTTCCGCGAGATCACTCGGCATGTTGAACGTGCCATAGCAAGGCCCAATGATGTTCACCAACGGTCGCACGACACCATCAGCGTCCGCCGCACGCGGCTTGGCCTCAGGCGTGGGCCCGCGCTTCGAACCATATTCCGTCCACAACCAATACATGGCGCGATTCGCGCATTGCCATTGGTCTTCATCGATGGTGCGCGGTAAAAATCGTGCGATGTTGGTGCCTTCCGGTGTGACGCCGCCACCGATCATTTCAGCAATGGAACCGGTTACGACCACGGCAGGTAAATCCGGGTCAAGCGTGGTGTAAGCGCGTTTCATCGCGCCTTCGGTGCCTTCGCGGCCTAAATTTTCTTCCGCAAGACCTGTCACCACAATCGGTAATTCGTGTGGCGGCAGCGCATCGGTGTAATGCAACACGGATGTCACCGGTAAATTTTCGCAACCCACCGGGCCATCGATAACGACCTGCATGCCTTTGATCGCGGTGAACACATACACCGCCCCCCAGTAGCCGCCCGCTCGGTCATGGTCAAGGACTAGCATGATGCGCTCCAACGTTTTTGCGTCGCTGTTTCAAAAAGAAATCGTCTGGCTCCGCCAGCGATTTCTTGCTGACTTTTTTGCTGATTGAGCCGGCAAAAGTAGGTTTTCACTTTTGTCGGCGTACTCATATCATTTCCTCAGCTTTGGCTTTTTTCATCAGCTTAATCACTTGTCGTTTAGTGTGTTCCTTGAACTCAGGACGATCCACCGGCACACCTTGGCTTGGCTCCCACACACCAGCGGTATGGCCTTCGCCAACACCCGCAAAAAATTCGCGCATCTCTTCGAAGCGGCCTTTATTATTCAGCGCAGCATTTACCACGGTGGCTAACGAGCCCGCACCTGCTGGGCCCATCAGAGGACGCGCCGAAATCAGATTCGTAAAATACAGCGCAGGAATAGTCGCTTCCTTCGCCGCCTGCACAACGGGCGTGGTGCCAATCGCTAGATCAGGTTTGAACTCATGCATCGCCGCCAAATCTTGCTCAAGCGAAGCGCGATATTGCACATGCACGCCTTTCGCGGTCAGCCACTCAAAATCAGGGTCGCTCCACTGTGTTTTCGGACACGCAGTGCCGACATAACGAACGTCAGCGCCACTTTCCACCAGCAAGCGCGCAACCAAAAGTTCCGAACCTTCGTAGCCGCTCATGGTGATGCGGCCTTCGATTGGCATGGCAGAAAGTGCGGCTTTAATCGCGGGCAAAATTTTATTTTTTGCCGCGTCAATTTTTTCCTGTGACACATTGGCCACGCCACCAATCGCTTGCAGCCACACCTCGGTGCCGTCATAGCCGACTGGTGCCGAGCCGACAATCGGGCGACCCGCTGCCGCGAATTCACGCAGGCTGGCGGTGTAGAAAGGATGGATTGCTGCGGCGGCGATGCAATCAAGCGCGCCATAAAGTTCGCGCCATTCACGCGTCGGCACGACCGGCCCTGCGGCTAACCCAAGCGGCTCCAACATCATGCCGATGGTGACCGGATCAACCGGAAACATTTCACCAATTAGCGCGATGGTGGGCTTGTCACTCTTGCCGCCGCGCGGTGCTTGCACGGGGCCTTGTTCGGCTTCGGTGCGCGCGTATTTCAGCATCGCACCGGCCAGCACATCTTTCGCTTCCGCATGCGTGGGCACACCAAAGCCTGGCACATCAATACCGATAATACGCACGCCCTTGATTTCTTTCGGCAGCAATTGCAGTGGCACGCCACTCGCCGTCGGTACGCATAAATTGATAATCACAATCGCATCATAAAGTGCGGGATCAGCGAGCGCGAAAACGGATTCGCGAATGTCCTCAAACAATTTACCCGTCACCAGCGATTCCGAATTAAACGGCACATACCCCACCGTGCGACGTGCGCCGTAAAAATGTGAGGTGAATGTCAAGCCATAAACGCAGCACGCTGAGCCGCTCAACACAGTCGCGGTGCGACGCATGCGCAAGCCCACGCGTAGCGAGCCAAACGCCGGGCACATCGACTGCGGCTGATCGTGCGGGCCTTTCGGATAATCGCGCGCGTACTGATCAAGTGTTTCTGATTTACCTGCACTCTTGGCGGCCTCGAGCAATTGTTCTTTGCCGGAGTGACAGCCCAAGCCATCGGTCTTTAAGGTATTAGGGTCGGCGATGATGGGGATAATTTTTTCTGACATGGCGTGACCTGATTTCTTTGCGCGATTGCTTAAACTGTCCTAATTGTAGGATGGGTGGAGCGGCTTTTTGCGATACCCATCAAGCATTTGAACATCGATGATGGGTATCGCAAAATCGCTCCACCCATCCTACGGCAAGCTATTGCTAAACAGTATCGTAAACCACTTCGAGCGTCTCTTTAACATTCTCGGTCTTGCCGCACATATCGAATTGCGTGGCCGGTTCCAGCACCACATTGCGACCGGTGATGTCAGCAGAGAATAAGCCGAGCAATTCATCTTGCGTCAACGGTGTGGGGCGCACGGGCGGTGCAGAGCCGACATTCTCGCCGAGCTGTTCAAACAGCGATGCCCATTGCGTGCCAGGTCTGCCAATGATTTCATAGCTGGCGCTTTTCTTGCGAATATCATCGTGTGCCGGAATCGCGGCCAGCACTGGAATGCCCACCTTCTCCGCAAACGCCGCGGCTTCACCGGTGCCATCATCTTTGTTAATCACCATGCCGGCAACGCCAACATTGCCGCCGAGTTTGCGGAAATATTCAACCGCTGAGCAAACATTATTCGCCACATAAAGCGATTGCAAATCATTCGAGCCGACCACAATCACTTTCTGGCACATGTCGCGCGCAATTGGCAAGCCGAATCCGCCACAGACCACGTCGCCCAAAAAGTCGAGCAATACATAATCAAAGCCCCACTCATGAAAGCCCAATTTTTCGAGCAATTCAAAGCCGTGAATGATGCCGCGCCCACCGCAGCCGCGACCCACTTCCGGACCGCCCAGTTCCATTGCATAAACACCATCGCGCTTGAAGCAAACGTCGCCGATTTTTACCGCTTCACCGGCCAATTTTTTCTTCGACGAGGTTTCAATAATGGTGGGGCATGCTCTGCCGCCAAATAAAAGCGACGTGGTATCGCTCTTCGGGTCGCAGCCAATGAGCAACACTTTTTTGCCCTGCTGCGCCATCATGTATGAGAGATTGGCGAGCGTAAAACTTTTGCCGATCCCGCCTTTGCCGTAGATCGCAATAATCTGCGTTTCTTTCGTGACCGGCCCGGTTGCGACCGCGTCAGGCGCAATTGCGGCTTCTTCGCGCAGACGGGTTTTCATGTCGAATTTTACGGGGGACGTTGTACTACCAGCAGTATTGTTCATGCGACATTTCTCCAGTCTAAAATCATTTTCAAGCAATTCGGATCGCTAAATGCGGTTCGATAAGCGGCATCTGCATTGTGCGCTTCAACGCGATGGGTGATAAGTCCATCCAACGATAAACGCTTTGTCTCTGCCAAATTTTTTACGGCAATTAAATCACCCGGCTGCCATTGCGCCGCGATGCGAATACGCGCTTCACGCATAAATGCAGGCGCGAATTTGAACGACAGCGGCTCATCATAAAAACCGGCGAGCACAATCTCACCACCGGGTGCTAACCGCCCGATCAAGGTATCCAGCAACGCCGCATCACCACTGATATGGGCCATGATGCGCAGCTCGATCT
>JANMQR010000180.1:0-35220 GCA_031370625.1 Burkholderiales bacterium
TTTATCCGCGCCGATGGCTTGGTGGTTGGGCTGGCTAAAAAACCCCAAAATTGGGTGTTTGCGTTGTTGCGGTTGTGGGGCCTTTTGAACCCACCCCAACCTGCAATATCTATAGGGACACCGCAATATCAGCGCGGCGCGCCGTTCGCAATCCAGTTCACAAACAAGTCGTAGCTTGCGCGGGCTGACTGCCCAGGTGCCACGCTAGTATTAAACCCAGGGCGCAGGGCACCGTTGTGATGATTGCCGGACGGCTTGCGCAAAAGTGGGCTGGCAACAACCTCGGTGAAGTTGATCCGGCTGCGTACCTCGGCGTACAGCCACGCGTCATCAGTCGCATCGCCGACACTGCCATCACCATTTCGATCAATGTTGGCGAACACCACCGGTGCCGCCGCGCCACTGGCACTGGCGATCGCATGACAGCCCGCAGCGGTGCATCCACCACTCGCCGATTGCAAGACCGTTTTGATGTCAGCAAAACGTATGTTTGCCGGTGCCAGCGGGAGTTGGCTATCGACAACAATTCGCAACTGCGCGGGCACGCCAGCCGTCGTTCCGTTAGAAGCGATCAGCTGCACAACGTAAGCTCCGTCAACAGTCGCATTGAAAGTCGCTTCAACGGAAGTTGCGTTGCTGAGCGCGGCACCACCCGCAGGGCCGGAAATCACCGACCACTGATAGCCATTCGCAAACAAACTTTTCGATGCTGACAGCAGCGTCGCGCCTTGGCGCACCACACGGTCCGGGCCCGCATCCGCGAGAGGACGACCGGGTCTCAACGCACGACCGGCCGAATCCTTTGCCGCGAAGCCACGATCTTGCAAGAATGTGGCCAGCGTTTCGGGGCTGCTTGAGCCATAGAATGCGTCATAAACAATTTTCGCCAAGGGCATATTGCCGCGATCAACAATATGCGCTTTGGTGCGATCTGAATAAGCGCTGAATTTTTCGAACGTTGAAAGATCTATGTCCGATTGCAGTCCGGTGCCGCGCAGCAGATGGCAGGTGCGACACGCTGGCGCGTAAACATTTTTATATAGCGTGGTTTGTCCTGCAACTTCCCATGACGGCGGCACAAAATTGTCCGCAAACACGGCGCTCGGCAATCCATCACCGCCGTAAGCTGCCTTAATCACCGTCGCGGCTGTGCCCTGCCATTCGCCCGCCTGCGCTACGCGGCGACATGCATCCTCGGGCGCGGTGGAAGGTGCGGCAAGCGGATAAGAACACAGCACAATTTTATTGATTGTTTTAAGCGCAGCTTCTTGCTCTGCACGGCTAAATCCAGCACTCGTCGAATAATCAAATGCATCCGCTTCAAACGGATGAAGCTGGGCACGAACGTCACCGCGCGTGTTGCTTGGGCCGTTGCTAATCAGATTAAAACGTGGTTTGCCGGTCGCGTCCGGTGGGGTTAACGCGTCACCGCGTCCGCCGTGGCAGGTAATGCACGGGCCGGGCATCGCTTTTTCACCACGACCATCCAGATCAACCGTAATGTCGCGCTGGCCCGTTTTTGCGTTGAAATTAAAAAACTTGGCGAAGCTCACGCCACCATTCGGGCCGGGGCTGAATTCAATCGTGTTGTAACCGAGCAGCCAGCGTTGATCGCGCACAATTGCTGCTTCCAAATTTAGCGGCGAATAAACATAAGCGGGCCCAGCCTGAATCAAATAATTTTCGACTAAATAGGCTGACGTGCCATCTGGATTTTGCCGCACCGTCATGCGCCGACCATAGCCTAAATCGCGTTTATCTCCAAACACCACCGAAACTTGCGTGCCCGCACCTGAGTCGAAATTATTGGCGGCCTTCCATTTCGCCAATGTGTCTTTGGCATTGGTCGGATCAATCGCCGCGTAATATGCATCGGCGTAGGCGCGCGTATCAGTTTGTTTGCTGCCATCGGCCTGCACCTGCGGATTCGGAAACAGCAAGAATGCATCTGGCTGGGTCGAGGCTGCTGCTGCGACTGGTGATGGTCCGGGCACGGTATCAGCGGGGCTGCTGCCACCGCCGCCACCGCCGCAGCCCGCTACAGAAAAGGCAATGATTGACAGCGAAGCTATCGAAATTAAACGATCAAAACAACGATTACAAAACACAGTCAACACGATCAACTCCTTCAGAATCGCATCAGGTAAACAAGCGAATATTGGTCCACCACGTAACTGCGCGGTGAGGTGACAAAATCAGGCCGAAAATCAGGCGTCGATAGAATGCGGCGCCACGATAAATCCACGGAATGGCGTTCACCCAAACCACGGTTGTAGCCGAGCGTGGAAAGTGCAGTTTTGCCGCGCGTGCGATAGGTGAGGAAGTCAGCGCCAAGGAAGGCATCATCGAATACAAACACGTCCGCAATTGCCAAGTTTTCAAGCGACGCTTTGCCTGTCGATACGAAATGGCCTTTCCTGAATTCGCCACTTAGATAAATCGTATCGGTCGCATTAAACGCATAGTCAACGCCAAACCGTACCGCGTTATCGCGGCTGGTGAAGACGTCGCTGCGCGCTTGGCGTTCGTTATGCGCGAGCGCAGCGGATACGCTGACGCGATCCGTTACCGGCACACGCACTGAGCCCGCGATGGACGAGCGCACACCGCGACGCAATACCGACTGGAAATATTCGCCCGTTGTTTGCGCGGTCAGCGAGAACGTGGCAGCTTCAAAATCAGCTGAAGGACGATATTGCAACTCGCCCTGTAGCCCAGCACTGGCGCGGCTCAAGCCATCGAAGTTCTGGAATTTTTCGCCCCCCGCTGAGTAAGTTACCAACACGCGGAAATTGGGATAGTTGTCGGATTTGTAGGTCAGAACACGACTCGCATTCACGCTTACGGCGCGATCAACACGTTTATCGTCTGATTCTTTTGCACGAGTGACGTTGCCATCGAACGTGTAGCCCGCGTCCACCTGAACATCTGTTGGTTTGGTGGCAAGCCAGGCGAGCGGGCCGCCGCGCCCGTCTAGATCTTGCGTGAAACTTAGGCGAATCGATTGATTGGTGTCGCGATTGAAGGTGTGGAGGAGCTCGTAATCCAAGCCAATTTTTAGCCCTCCGCGGCGAATGAAGTCCGCGCCAAAACCGAACGCCAATGCATTGCGTGCGACTGGTCCAGTCGAGAATCCATAACGTGTCCCGCCAGCCAGATCAACATAGCCAACCGAGCCGTCACTACTGCCGTTGAACTCGCGCCGATATTCGAGGCGCAAGCGTGGCGCGGCGGTGCCAAAACTTACGTCATGCGAACTCTCAACTCGAACACCGGCAACGCCTTGCAATGATGTGGCGGTCTGTCCGAAGTACGTTAACGCGTATTGACCTGCGCCGTTCTCGGCACTTTCGCGCAGCTTGTTCGACGAAAAATCAAACCGGCCGTATGGTGAAAGCAGAACACCGTTATTGCGATATTCATAGCCCGCTGCAATCGAGCCGAATATCTGCACACCACTACGTTTGCCAGTCGCGAACTGATCCATCACGGAAACATAACGCCTGGTTTTAAAATCGAGCGAGCCTACGCCGATAAGACTATCGATGAATGTTTGGGGTGTCGGTTGGAAGCTCGCATAGACAACACCTGAATACCCGGTCGCACGGCTGTTGGAGCCATCGTTGCCGATCTCGGTTTTGTCGCGCGCAAAACCTGCACCCACGCCCAACAGCAATTGATCGCTGAATCGTTGGTCGGCGCCGAGACTGATTCCACTGGTGCTGAAATCGAGCGATGAGCGCTGCGAATTGGCTTGACGTAAACCAAAGTTGGCGGTGCCTGCAATCCAGAAATTGGGTAATGATTTGCCAGACGCGCTACCTGCCGCCGCATTAACACCAGACGCACTCGCCGCCAGCGAAGCTACATTGAGCGAGCCGGATGCGAGCAATGATGCCAATTCGCTTGAGAACGGAAATGAACCGGTTGCGGCGTTGACGCCAATCGGATCAATATCTTTTGCCGATGCCGACGCAAAAGAATTGCTGAGGAAAGTACCTGCTCGCGGCTTGTCCGGCTGATCTAAAACTGCCACGGAAGTTACGCCATCTTTGCCGCCTGACTTGGCCGTCTTGACCAAATCATCCCCACGATGGCGCGATTCCATCCGCGATTGGAAATTGGAAATTTGCGCTTTGGCAAATCGCTCCGCTGTTTCTGCTTGCGCAGCCGCGAGCCCCGCTACTGCCGCTTGCTTGGTGGGATCAGGGCGACCGGTGACGGTGACTTTTACGGTGGCGGGTGGCGAAGTGCCGGCGTTTCCGAAGGCTGCATAGGTGAACGAGTCGCTGCCAAAATAATCTGTTGCGGGTGTGTAGGTAACTTTGGTGCCGTTGACCGCTGCGACACCATGCGCAGGCGACGTGATTACCACAATGCCAGAGAT
This sequence comes from Burkholderiales bacterium, assembly GCA_031370625.1. Taxonomy (GTDB): domain Bacteria; phylum Pseudomonadota; class Gammaproteobacteria; order Burkholderiales; family Usitatibacteraceae; genus UKL13-2. The sequence continues at coordinate 4,388 of JANMQR010000180.1, forward strand.
CGCTGACCCGGAGATAAATGGAAGTAGATCAAGCGTGGTGGGCACGTTCAAAGGCAAAATGAAATTGAGCCCATTTGCCGTCGGCGCGAGGGTACTGACGGTGATGGCAGCTTCAGCAACGCTTGATGTTCCGCCTGGCCCGGTTACCGTGAAAGTGAAAATATCGGCACCGAAAAAGCCGGGATTTGGTGTGTAGACAACTTGCTGGCCTCTGATAACGACAACCCCATTTGCAGGCGGCGCAACAATGGTGACGCTGGTATACACGCCGCTCACCGCTCGACTAAGATCAATCACGGTAGCGGTATTGAAGGTGGCCGCAACACTGATGGTGGATATCGTCGGCGCAGGCGGCGTCGCGACCACAATCGACACGGTTGCGGGTGCGGACGAGCCGCCGGGGCCGGTGCCAACAAACGTAAAGCGATCAGACCCAAAATATCCGGGTGTGGGCGTGTAGGTCACAACATTGCCGACAATTACCGCGGTTCCGTTTGCCGGTTGCGAGGCCAATGCAATGCTCGTCACGAGCCCGGTAAGCGCGTTCGTCAAATCAATCTGCGTTGCGGTATTGAACGCAACATTCACACTACGATCATTGCTAGTGGGCGGTGGCGCATTGGAAACTGACAGCGTTAGTGCACGACTGCCCGTGCCGATTGAATTGGTTGCGTTCACGGTGACGTTGAACACACCCACCGCGGTCGGCGCACCCGAGATCAAACCACTGGTGGCACTGACCGACAACCCCGGCGGCAGGCCAGTCGCACCAAAGCTGGTGGGAAAATTATTCGCGGTAATCTGATAACTAAACGGTTGTGAAAGCCCGCCACTGGCTGTACTGGCGCTGGAAATAATCGGCGCGGCCAGCGCGATGGAAATTGTTATCGGCTGACTGCCCGTGCCGGTTGCGTTAGTTGCGCTTACGGTCGCGTTAAAACTGCCAATAACGGTTGGTGTGCCGGAAATCAAACCCGTGGCGGTATTAATGCTCAGCCCGGCGGGAAGGCCGGTTGCGCCATAACTCGTGGGGTTGTTCGATGCCGTCACTTGATAGCTGAAGGCAAGACCGATGGTACCGGTTGCCGTCGCTGCGCTGGAAATTACCGGCGCGAGGAGGCCAATCGTGATCGTAACGTTCTGGCTACCTGTGCCCGTGCCGTTTTGCGCGGTGACATTGGCCGAGAAAGTACCCTGCGACGTTGGCGTGCCCGAAATGAGGCCGGCCGCGTTTACGGTCAAGCCGCCAGGAAGGCCTGTTGCGTTAAAGCTCGTCGGATTATTGGTTGCCGCGATTTGATAACTGAAGGCAATGCCGAGCGAGCCAGCTGCGGTCGCCGCACTGGTGATCACCGGCGGCCCCAGGCCAATTGTGAATGTCACAACTTGACTGCCATTACCTGCACCATTGCTGGCGGTTAGCGTCGGTGCAAACGAGCCCACTGCCGTAGGCGTGCCGGAAATCAGACCTGTGGTAGGGTTAAGAGTCACGCCCGGCGGCAGCGCTCCGGTGAAACTGAAACCGTTGCTGGTGCCGTTATTGGCGGTGATTTGATACGAGAACGCCACGCCGGTTTGACCACTGGCGGTAGTCGGGCTGGTGATGACAGGAGGAAATTGCGAAATCGTGAAGACCACTGTTTTGGCCACCGACGTGGCCGTTGCGTTGCTGGCAGTAACTTGCACATTGAAGGTGCCGCTGGCGGTCGGCGTGCCGGAAATAAGCCCGCTCGCGTTCACGCTGAGCCCAGCCGGTAGACCCGTTGCGCCGTAGCCGCCTGACGTCAAGGGCCCGTTGGTTGCGGTGATTTGATAGCCCACAAACACAGACGCGACCGCACCGCTTGCCGTGGCACCGCTGGTGATGACGGGTGGCCCAAGCGTGATGGTGAAGACGAGCGCCAAGCTGCCTGCTGTGGGGTTGGCATTTTGTGCAGTCAAGGCCACATTGAACACACCGAGCGCAGTGGGTGTACCAGAGATCACACCACTGCTGGTGTTGAGCGTGAGCCCAGGCGGTAATCCAGTCGCACCGAAAACGGTGGGGCTGTTGCTGGCAGTGATGGTGTAAGTCGGACTCAGCAACACACCGGTCTGCCCGCTCGCGGTAGCGGCACTGCTAATAACAGGGATTGGCGGTACGATCGTGAACACCACCGTCCGCGTGCCCGCAGTCGGGTTGGTGTTCGCCGCACTCACCGTCACATTAAAAGTGCCCGCTACGGTGGGCGTGCCAGAAATCAAACCGGATGCACTAACACTGAGCCCGCCTGGTAAACCGGGAGCCGCAAAAGTGGTGGGCGAATTTGTGGCTGCGATTTGATATGGCGTGATCGCGGTACCGACTGTACCGCTCACGGCACCGCCGCTTGTAATGACCGGAATGGCCGGAAAAATCGTGAACGTTACGCCTCTCGTTCCCGGCGTGGGATTCGCATTGGTGGCGGTCACAGTCGCGTTAAAAGTGCCGACTGAAGTTGGGGTTCCTGTAATGACGCCAGTGCCCGCAATTACGCTAAGTCCCGGCGGCAAGCCGGTCGCGCTGAAGCTGGTCGGCGTATTGGTCGCGGTGATGGTGTAGCCTGCGCCAAATGCCGTGCCAATTGTTCCTGTTGCTGTACCCCCGCTGGTGATGACGGGTGAGGCAGGGATGATGGTGAAGGTGACACCGAGTGTACCGGCAGTCGGGTTGGCATTCGACGCAGTCACCGTTGCATTAAAGGTGCCACCTGTAGTCGGTGTTCCCGAAATTAAACCCGATGAAGTGTTGATGCCCAAGCCCGGTGGCAGCCCGCTTGCGCTAAATGAAGTGGGGCTGTTAGTGGCGGTGACCGTGTAACCCCCGAACACCACGTTCACTGTGCCGCTGGCGGTCGTGCCGCTTGTGATGACAGGTGATGGTGGGCAAGCGATGGTGACAGTTGCGGTACGGGTGGTGGTGGTGGCACCACCAATGCCGGTGTAGGTCCACGAGTCGCTACCGCAAAAATTTGTAGGCGGCGTGTATCGAAATGTGCCGGTAGTGCCAGCGATGGTTCGCGTGACGGTGGCACCGACCCGCGGCCCAGAAGTCACTTGGACATCAGTAATAATGTTGTACACGGAGCCGAAGTAAAGATCAGGGATCGTGATGTTTTTTGCAGTGTTAAACGCCACGGGGTCATTGGTAATACGGGGGCGCACCGACTCGATATAGGCGACGATAGCGGCAATATTCGCGCTCGATGCCCCCATTCCCGCAGCGTTCGCCTGGGTAAAGACCGCGCTCGAGCCGGCAGTATTAAAAACCGGTCCATTTGCTACCGCTGTTCCTGCTGGCAGACCATTCAGATGACAACCGCTACTGCCACAATCGCTACGAAAATTTGCCAAAGTCGCGTACGCACCGAAACTTGCGGCAGCTGCAAGAACAGCGATGAGCGCGAGTAGCGCTTTCGCCAAGAATAAGCGCACTGAAAGAAAACGTGTTCTAAGACAGGCTGCACGTTCGGACGAGCGCCACAGGCAGCAGACAAGACTATCTTTGCACAACATCACAGTCACACTCCCCTTGCTAATCCGCGCTTCTTGTTGGTTTGAATATATCGGCGCTACGTTTGGATCTTATCTGCCGCAGATGTGGTCGAGCTCGTGATTACATCTACAGCAAGATATTAGCTGATGTGACCTGCATTGAGGCTATTTCTGCATCCCCTGATTAGGGTATTCCCCACAAGGAGGTTTTAACGCAAAAAATAAGATATGCGCCGGCGGCTGTTGACAATTAAGCCTGCCCGGCCAACCACGGCACATACCTTGCCACACCCTGCTCCACCGTCAAGAACTCATCCGTGTAGCCTGCTTCGCGCAGCAAGGAAATATCGGCTTGCGTGAAACTCTGATATTTGCCCTTAAGCGCATCAGGAAATGGCACGTATTCAATCACGCCTTCTTTTTTTAGCGCGGCGAGATCTGATGCGGGTGTGCCGTCGATGTGGCGAATCGCGTTGACCGTGGCGACAGCGAGATCGTTGAATGGCTGCGAGCGACCGGTGCCAAGATTGAAAATGCCGGAGACATTGTTGTTATCAAGAAAAAATAAATTCACTTTCACCACATCTTCAACGCTCACGAAATCGCGGCTTTGCTCGCCGTGGCCGAAGCCACCGCTGCCTTCAAACAGCTTCACTTTTCCGGTGGCGCGATATTGATTGAAGAAATGAAACGCCATCGAGGCCATGCGACCTTTTTGCGATTCGCGCGGGCCGTAGACATTGAAATAGCGGAAGCCGACGATCTGCGATGACGCATCATCGATGCGCGTGCGCACGGCTTGATCGAACAAAAATTTCGAGTAGCCGTAAACATTCAACGGCGCTTCGAAAGAGCGATCTTCCTTGAACGTAGCGCCACCGCCGTAGACCGATGCGCTCGATGCGTAGATCAGTGGCACGCCTTCTTCCACGCAGAAATCAAGCAACGAAAGTGAATACCGATAATTGTTTTCCATCATGTAGCGACCATCGGTTTCCATCGTGTTTGAACATGCGCCCTGATGAAAAATTGCGTCGATATCGCCATTCAATTCGCCGCTTTCAACGACTTCCAGAAAGTCTTTTTTATCGACGTACTCGCTGATTTCGCAATCAACAATATTGTTGAATTTGTCCGCATGCGTGAGGTTATCGACCGCCACAATATCGGTGATTCCGCGTGCGTTGAGGGCTTTAACGATATTGCTGCCGACGAATCCGGCTGCGCCGGTGACGATATAAGTCATGTTAGCTCTTCATAGGTAAATTTAACAAACACTAGCATTGGCATGCATCTTTGAGCATTTTTGCCTCAAACTGCCCGCCCATGCTAGGCTTTCACTTTCGTAAAAAACTACAACGCTGCGATTAGCTCGTGCTGCGTAACCGTAGCCGTTCCCAGTTTTCCCACCACCACGCCCGCTGCACGATTGGCAATTCGCATCGCGTCCGTCGTTGATGCACCGGCTGCCAGCATCAAACCAATCGTCGCGATCACGGTATCGCCCGCACCAGAAACATCATAAACCTCGCGAGCTTGTGTGGGCTCGTGAACGGCTTCGTTCTGCGTGAATAGCGACATGCCTTCTTCCGAACGAGTTACCAGCAACGCTTCAAAATTATATTGCTCGCGTACCGCCGCCGCTTTTTTTGCCAGCTCAGCTTCATTCGCCCAGCGCCCGGCCACCTCACGAAATTCAACACGATTCGGCGTCAGCATGGTGGCACCGCGATACTTTGAAAAATCGTCGCCTTTCGGATCAATCAGCACGCGCTTGCCATGACGTTTTGCGGCTTCAATCATCTTGGTCACATGCGTCAAGCTGCCCTTGCCGTAGTCGGAAAGTATCACCACATCCACGCTATCGACCAAGGATTCAAAATCGCCCAACTTGTCTTCCAACACTTCGCGAGACGGTGGCGTTTCAAAATCGATGCGCATTAATTGCTGCTGACGACCAATCACACGCAGCTTCACCGTCGTGGGCAATTGCGCGTCTTGATGAAAAATAGTTTTGACGTGTTCTTTTTCCAGCAGCGCCAGTAGCGAGCGCCCGGCTTCGTCGTCGCCCACCACGGATAACAACGTCGCCTGCCCGCCGAGCGCCGCGACATTGCGCGCCACGTTGGCGGCACCACCGGGACGCTCTTCGGTGCGCTGCACATGCACAATCGGCACCGGTGCTTCAGGTGAGATGCGCTCCACATTGCCAAACCAATAGCGATCCAGCATCACGTCTCCCACCACCAACACGCGGGCGTTTTTGCAATCGGGAAGAGTCAAATTGGCCACGCTCATTCGGCCTGCGCGCGACCAATTGGGTAGTATGAAAAACCCAACTCACGCATCGCGGTGGGCTCATATAAATTGCGGCCGTCAAACACAATCGGTGATTTTAATTGCGCTTTCATGGCGGCAAAATCCGGCGCGCGAAATGTTTTCCACTCCGTCACGATCAGCAACGCATCGCAATCTTTAAGCGCGCTCATCGGGCTATCGGCAAAACTCACGTTTTCATTGCTACCCAACATGTGTTTCGCTTCCGCAATCGCGACCGGATCAAACGCCACGACCTTCGCACCGCGTTTCGTTAAATCATCGATCAATACCAAGCTCGGTGCCTCGCGCATATCGTCCGTGTTTGGCTTGAACGCCAAGCCCCACATCGCAAAGGTTTTGCCTTTCAAATCCGCGCCAAATCGCGCCACGATTTTTTCGGTCAGCACATGTTTTTGCGCATAGTTGACGCGCTCAACCGCATCGAGCAATTTCATCGCGATGCCCACTTCTTGTCCCGTCCGCTGCAGCGCTTGCACATCTTTCGGAAAACACGATCCGCCGTAACCAATCCCTGGGTATAAAAATTGATAGCCGATGCGCGGATCGGAGCCGATACCGCGACGCACCGATTCGATATCAGCGCCCAATTTTTCCGCTAACAATGCTAATTCATTCATGAATGAAATTCGTGTCGCCAGCATTGCGTTCGCCGCATATTTGGTGAGCTCCGCTGAACGAATATCCATCACCATAATGCGATCATGATTGCGCTGGAACGGCGCGTAGAGCTGGCGCATGGTGGAAATTGTTTCGGCGTCTTCAGCACCAACCACGATACGATCAGGCCGCATAAAATCTTCAACCGCCGCGCCCTCTTTCAAGAATTCCGGGTTTGACACAACCGAAAAAGGCGTATCAATTTTTCGCGTCTTCAATTCTTCTGCAATCGCGGCACGAACTTTATCGGCCGTCCCGACCGGCACCGTGGATTTATCGACGATGATTTTTTTGGACGTCATATGCTTGCCGATATTGCGCGCCGCCGACAACACATATTGCAAATCGGCCGAGCCATCTTCGCCCGGTGGCGTGCCGACCGCGATCATTTGCACGTCACCCCACGCCACACCCTCGGCGACATCAGTGGTAAAGCGCAAACGTCCCGCCGCGACGTTATTCGCAACGATTTCTTTCAAACCCGGTTCGTAAATCGGAATGCTGCCAGAGTTCAGAATATCCACCTTGCGCGGATCGAGATCGAGACACAAAACGCTGTTGCCTACATCCGCCAAGCAAGCGCCAGACACAAGGCCCACATAACCGGTGCCGATAATCGTTAACTTCATACGTTAGCTTCCATTGCCTTCAGGTCATCATTGATCTTGTGGAGCGTCGCGATAGGGTCAGCCGAGCCAGTGATGCTGCGGCCGATCACCAAATAATGTGATCCCATTTTAATCGCGTCAACCGGCGTCACCACACGGGCTTGATCACCTTTGGCATCGTCTGCGAGACGAATTCCGGGTGTCACCAACTTGAATTTTTTACCGAAATGATCTCGAAGCCAAGTTGCCTCGAGTGCAGAACACACCACTCCATCCAATCCTGCTTCACGCGTCAGCTCGGCATAGCGCAAAACCGCGGCGGGGAGGTTCAACTCCAACCCGATCTCCGGAAGGTCAGATTGCAAAAAGCTGGTGAGCACAGTGACACCAATCAGCAACGGCGCTTTCCCGTTTAGTGAATCAACTGCATTGCGCGCGGCATCAAGCATTTTCTTGCCGCCGCACGCATGCACATTCATCATCCACACGCCTTGGCTCGCCGCGACCTTGCAGGCGTTCGCGACCGTATTGGGAATGTCGTGAAATTTCAAATCGAGGAACACGTCAAAGCCGCGCGCCATCAAAGCTTCGACAACTTGCGGACCCGCCGCCGTATGCAATTCTTTGCCGACTTTTACGCGACACATATTCGGATCAAGCCGACCCGCGAGCGCCAATGCATCACTCGCGCTGTCGAAATCAAGCACGACGATGATGGGCTTTTTCTCTGTTTGCGTTTCCATTTTCTGGTCAGTTTTATTTTTCATTTTCCGGAGCCCATTCTATCGGTGAGCCTGCTCTGTCATTCAAATTTTGGTGAAGCTTTAACCTTCAATTTGCGAGCGCGCCAAATGACGATTGGCGGTGTCATATTCTGCTGTGCGTCGCGGCGAAAAGGTTTCCCAGCCGCCACACGCGGGACACTGCCAATAGAATTGCTTCGCCTTGAATCCGCACTGCTTGCACAAATAAACCGCAAGTCTGCTCGAGTGGCTGTGAACCAATTCCTTGAGCATTTGCAGATCATGCTTTCGATCTTCGGGGGCGGCCAATATCTGCGCTTCCAACAATCTATCCAATCCGACCAACGTTGGATTATTGCGCAAATCGGCCTTCACCAATTCATATGCCGCCTGTGGACCATCGCTCGCGAGCGTCGCATCAAAAATCGCGTTGAGTAAATCCAGCGCCGGATGGTGCTGCTGCAAAGCGCGTAAATCAGCCAAGCCTTTTTGGCCATCGCCCAACGCGCGATGACTTTCCAACAATCGATCAGCCGCGAGCCCTAGGAACGCGGGGTCTTGCTGCTCAATTTTATGCCACGCGGTGATGGCATCTGCGTGGTTCCCTGCTTTTGCATGCCACTCCCCGCGCATGAGGTTTGCGCGCACGCACGCTGGGTCTGCTATCAATGCGGCATCCAAATAATCATTAGCCTGCTGCATGCGCTCTATCGAGTCCACCGTCGATTCAGACGCAGTGCCGGTGGTCGTAACGGCGGCAGCGGCAATTTCGCTCGCCAGCTCACAATAAAAATGTGCAATTTCTTTCTGATAGCGCCGCCGCTTTGATTGCGCGAGTTTCGTGCCGCCGTGCTCCTCAGGCGCGCCGGCATCCAGACGCGATGCAGCATCGATGGCCTTCAACCAATTTTTTTCCTGAACATGAACATCGAGCAAAAGTCGCAGCGTTAGCGCCTGCTGCGCTGCGGTGCCCGCGCCTTTTACGGCCAAGTCAGCAAGAATTTTTTCGCTGTGATCCAGCAGACCCGATTTTTGGTAATCAATCGCCAGTTCAATCAACGCAGTGGTCCGCTGCTCAACTGACAACTCACCGCGCTCAGAAAGGTTTTGATGGACGTGAATCGCACGATCCACCTCACCGCGCTTGCGAAACAAACTGCCGAGGGCGAACTGTAGCTCCACCGCTTCCGGGTTTGCCTTGGTGACTTCGATGAAGGCTTCAATCGCTTTATCTTGCTGCTCGTTAAGCAAAAAATTGAGGCCTTTGAAATACGATTGCGGCATCGCGCGCGATTCAATCAAAAGCTGTTTCAAATCGAGGCGCGCCACCAGCCAGCCCGCCACAAAAAATGCCAGCGCACCCATCAATGCCCACGGTAGCCAAGCGAATTCAATATTCATACGCGGCAATAAATGAGAATGCTGGTGACTTGTTGTGCCACATCAAAGCTTTGGCATGGTGCTATGAGGTGCGGGCGATGATGGCGGCAGCGTGGCAATTTCATCACGCGTTTTGTGTTGCAGCGCGCGATTCAGCTTGCGGATTTCGCGTTTTAAACGAAACATCGTCGTCAGGGACGCCATCAGGCCCAGCACCAATCCGCCACCGAAAAATGCGAGCAACACCAGTGCGAGCGGTGCAGTCAAAGTTGAATCCAGATAGCCGCGCAGCGTAATGGGATCGGCATTTTTCGCGGCGAACCACACGAATAACAGCACCACAATTATTCGGATTATCCAGATCAAAATTCGCATGGGTGTGAAGATCCTAATGATGTGATGTTGGTCGGCGTTACAAATATTTGGCGCAATGAAACTGGCTAAGCAACATTGTAAAGGTGTTCAAAACACAAAACTATTTCGCGCGCATATTTAGCTGGCGTTGGCATCATGGCGCGTAGCGGCTGCTTATCTATTGCGCGCTAAACAAAAGTCAAAAAAAAACCAGATGCGTCACCACATCTGGCTTTTTATTCGACTCTACAATCAGTCCCCGGACGCTTGCGACAGCCGTGGCTTTACTTGCATCACCGGATCATCAGGCAGCTCAAGCGAATCAACCCGCTCGCGCAATTCCTTACCCGCTTTAAAATGCGGCACATATTTCTTGGGTACTTGCACCTTTTCGCCCGTCTTTGGGTTGCGACCGGTGCGCGGGGGGCGATAGTTCAAACCGAAACTGCCAAAACCACGAATCTCGATTCGATCACCCGTCGCGAGTGTTTCTGACATCGCGTCGAGCATGGTCTTTACAGCGAGCTCAGCGTCTTTGGGTGCCAATTGGCTATGTCGAGCAGACAAAATTTCAATCAGCTCTGACTTTGTCATGGATTTCACGTGGGTAACCCAGTATTCAAATTATTGTTGTTTTCTTCGTTTAGAGAACCAGCAAAGGCAGTGGCAACGAAAGCTGACGAAGTATTAATTCCAGACAAACCATTTACCCGGGCAGAAAAAATACTGCCCGAGTAAATGTAATCTGAATTTATTCGCCTTGCTTGAGCTTCGCTTTCAACAGCGCGCCGAGGTTGGTCGTACCGGCATTATTTTGGCCATCATCAGCCATCTTTTTCATCGCATCTTTTTCATCAGCGGCATCGCGTGCCTTGATCGACAGATTGATGCTGCGCAGTTTACGGTCAACGTTGACGATTACGGCTTCGACTTCATCACCTTCTTTAAGATGGGTGCGAATGTCTTCCACACGCTCACGTGAGACTTCAGATGCACGCAGATAGCCCTCGATGTCGCCCATCAGGGTAATGGTTGCACCTTTAGCATCGATTGACTTGACGGTGCCTTTAACCAGCGCGCCCTTGTCGTTCAACGCAACGTAGCTATTGAAAGGATCATCGTCCATTTGCTTCAAGCCTAGCGAAATACGCTCGCGCTCGACGTCAATGGCCAACACAATTGCTTCCAACTCATCGCCCTTTTTGAAATTCTTGACCGCTTCTTCACCAGCCACGTTCCAGGAAAGATCGGACAAGTGTACAAGGCCGTCGATATTGCCTGGCAAGCCAATAAACACGCCGAAGTCAGTGATCGATTTGATCGTGCCTTTGACGCGCTCGCCCTTCTTGTGCGACATCGAGAATTCGTCCCACGGATTTTGCTTGCACTGTTTCATGCCGAGCGAAATACGGCGACGCTCTTCATCAATTTCCAGAATCATCACTTCAACTTCGTCACCCAAAGAAACAACTTTGGCGGGATGAACGTTCTTGTTTGTCCAATCCATTTCAGAAACGTGTACCAGGCCTTCAATACCGGCTTCGATCTCAATGAATGAGCCGTAGTCGGTCAGGTTGGTGACTTTGCCGAACAACCGCGTGCCCTGGGGGTAGCGACGTGCAAGACCCATCCAAGGATCATCGCCCAATTGCTTCATGCCAAGTGATACGCGATTTTTCTCTTGATCAAATTTCAGGATCTTGGCTTCAACTTCATCGCCGACTGTCAATACTTCGGATGGATGCTTCACACGACGCCATGCCAGATCGGTGATGTGCAACAGACCATCGATACCGCCCAAGTCAACGAACGCGCCGTAGTCAGTGATGTTCTTGACGATACCCTTGACGATTGCGCCTTCTTTCAATGTCGACATCAATGCCTGACGCTCAACACCAGCCGAAGCTTCCATGACCGCGCGACGTGAAACCACCACGTTGTTGCGCTTTTTGTCGAGCTTGATAACTTTGAATTCGAGTTCTTTATTTTCAAATGCAGACGTGTCTTTGATCGGACGCGTATCAACCAACGAACCCGGCAAGAACGCGCGGATACCGTTGATCATGACGGTCAAACCGCCTTTAACTTTGCCGGAAACCATACCGGTAATGATCGTGCCCTTGTCGAGCGCAACATCGAGGTCATGCCATGCGGAGAGCTTTTTCGCTCGATCACGCGACAGCTTGGTGGCACCGAAGCCGTCTTCCAGCTGCTCGATTGCGACAGTGACAAAATCGCCAACTTTAACTTCAAGTTCGCCCTTGTCATTTTTGAATTCTTCGACGGGAATCACGCTCTCGGATTTGAGGCCGGCGTTTACCACGACGATATTTTGGTCAACGAGCACTACCTCGGCGGTAATCAGTTCACCGATCCGCATTTCCTGGCGGGTTAAGCTTTCTTCAAAAAGCGCGGCGAAACTTTCCATCGGGGGCATCGTTTTACTTGCAGCTGCGAGAGACTGTTGGGTTGCGGACATAGGGAAAACTGCACTTTCGGGTTAAATCGCTTGGCAAAAAATACAAAACAACTTGCGGCGACGGTGGGATAAAACCGGTAATTTCACAAAAAACCGGACCTAAAAAAGCTGCGGGGGGATTAATTCCTAAAACCAATCAAAAAGCAAAAAACGCTTTTCGATCAAACACCTACTTGATTACTTACTGTTTTTATACCAATTTAGAATCTGCTTAACCGCTTCATTTGCAGAAATCTCAGTCGTATCAAGTAGTTGCGCGTCTTCTAAACGCTTCAGGGGCGCTACTGGACGATTTGTATCGCGTTCGTCACGGATGCGTAATTCCTTCACAACGTCTTGCAATATAGCAGGGTTTCCTTTTTGGATCAACTGGTTAAGTCGTCTTGTCGCGCGCGTTTCCACGCTTGCGGTGAGGAAAATTTTCAACACTGCGTTCGGGAAAACCACCGAGCCCATGTCACGACCATCGGCCACTAACCCAGGTGCCTCAGCAAATGCCCGCTGGCGTTCCAAAAGTGCGGCTCGAACGCTGGGCATTGCGGCGACAAGCGATGCATTCTGGCCCGCGATTTCGGTGCGAATATCGTCGGTCACATCGATGCCCGATAGTAAAACCGTTTCGCCAATAAAACGCGTTTCAAGATTCCGCGCAATTTCAGCTATAGCAGCTTCATCGTTAAGTGCTGCGCCTGCTCGCGTGGCGGCAAGCGCTGTCAAGCGATACAACGCACCGCTATCGAGGTAGTGGAACCCTAACGCATCCGCCACGCGGTGTGCCACCGTGCCTTTGCCAGATGCGGTGGGGCCATCAATGGCGATAACGGGCCAATTTGTCGCGCGGGGAACAGAAGAGTTTGATGTCATGAAATGAGAGAAGTGAGAGGAACAGCACAGCACTGCGATGTTGCCAAAGCGATGTTACCAAACCCATCTGGCCATGCACTTCCGCACATGCAAATAAAAGCTAAAAGCTTGTACCACTTGCATAACTTGAATCTAGTGCCGTCGGCATGACGCACTTGCGGCTAAAATCGACATCACAAATACGCAACGAATACGCATCGCAAATATAACTCCAGCACGGGCGTGCATCTTGAGCCAAAAATGCTTCAAACAGCGCGCTAGTGCTCGCGTTTATATTCTCGATTTCTCTGACAGCTCTCTTTAAAATCCACAAACATCGAAGGACCCATCTCATGAAAACCAAAGCCGCTATCGCCTGGAAATCGGGCGCACCGTTGACCATTGAAGAAGTGGATTTGCAAGGCCCGCAAGCGGGTGAGGTGCTAGTCGAAATTAAGGCGACCGGCATTTGCCATACCGATTACTACACCCTCTCGGGCGCTGATCCAGAGGGTATTTTTCCGTCGATTCTCGGCCATGAAGGGGCGGGTATTGTCGTGGACGTGGGCTCCGGTGTGACCTCACTCAAAAAAGGCGATCACGTCATTCCGCTTTACACGCCGGAATGTCGTCAGTGCAAATTTTGCCTGTCACGCAAAACCAATCTTTGCCAAGCGATTCGTTCCACGCAAGGCAAAGGGTTAATGCCGAATGGCACCAGCCGTTTCTCAATCGATGGCAAACCGATTTTTCACTACATGGGCACATCCACGTTTTCCAATTACATCGTCGCCCCCGAAATTGCGTTGGCAAAAATTCGCGAAGATGCGCCGTTCGACAAGGTTTGCTACATCGGCTGCGGCGTGACCACGGGTGTCGGTGCCGTGATTTTTACAGCGAAGGTTGAGGCGGGTGCGAACGTGGTGGTGTTCGGTTTGGGCGGTATTGGACTAAACGTGATTCAAGGTGCCAAGATGGTCGGTGCTGACAAAATTATCGGTGTGGATTTGAATCCCGCACGCGAAGCGATGGCGCGCAAATTCGGCATGACACACTTCATCAATCCGAAAGATCACGAGAATGTGGTCGATTCGATTATTCAATTAACCGACGGCGGCGCGGATTACAGCTTCGAATGTATCGGCAACACGAAAACCATGCGCCAGGCGCTCGAATGCTGCCATAAAGGATGGGGCCGCTCGGTCATCATCGGCGTGGCAGAGGCCGGTGCGGAAATTTCCACGCGACCATTTCAGCTCGTCACCGGCCGCATTTGGAGTGGTTCCGCGTTCGGTGGTGCACGTGGGCGCACCGATGTGCCAAAGATTGTTGATTGGTATATGGAAGGCAAATTGAATATCGATGATTTGATTACGCACACGATGCCGCTTGAAAAAATAAATGAAGGATTTGATTTGATGAAACGCGGCGAATCGATTCGTTCGGTGGTGTTGTATTGATTTTTAATCAACGCTCATTAGTGACGACTCCTTCCCCCGCTCGCGGGGGAAGGTTGGGAGTTTGCTTGGGGTTCCGTGAAGCATGCTTCACGCCAAGCGAACGGTATGCGCTACCAGCGCATACGCTTTCTGCAAGATGGGGGTCTCTACAAAGAGGTTGCGCCAAAAAAAACGCGTCGTTTAACGCGCACGTGGCTAACGCATCTAGATTGCAGGCAACCCCATCGCAACCTTCCCCTGAACCCAGGGGAAGGAGCAGCTTAGTGAAATAGCCAAGGCAATTGATAAATTGGAAATGAAATAGCAATGGAAACCATCAGCGAACACGCCTCCTTCGGCGGTACACAAGGTTTTTATCGGCATCAATCCGGTGTGATTGGTTTGCCGATGAAATTCTCGGTTTACGTGCCGCCTCAAGCTAAGCTCGGCAAAGTTCCCGCACTGTTTTATCTCGCCGGTTTGACCTGCAATGAAGAAACATTTCCGATCAAATCAGGCGCACAAAAATTTGCGGCGGAGCACGGCGTGATGTTAATCGCACCTGACACCAGCCCGCGCGAAACGGGTATTGAAGGTGCGACCAAGGACTGGGATTTTGGCGAAGGTGCGGGATTTTATCTGGACGCCACCGCAGCGCCGTGGTCGAAATATTTTCGGATGGAAAGCTATATCGTTGATGAATTGCGTGAAATCATCTTTTCGAATTTCGCAGCAGACAAAAATCGTATCGGAATCTTTGGACACTCGATGGGCGGCCACGGCGCGCTGACGTTGGCACTTCGTCATCGCCATATTTTTAAATCGGTATCAGCATTAGCGCCGATTGCTGCGCCGATGAAATGCGCGTGGGGTGAGAAGGCATTTTCGCGCTATTTGGGGGACGATAAAAATGAATGGGCGCGGCATGATGCCAGCATGATCATGCGCGAAATGAAAACGCCCTTCCCCACCGGTATTTTGATCGATCAAGGCTTGGGCGATAAATTTTTAGCGGAACAATTGCATCCGCATGAATTCGAATCTGCGTGCAAAATTGCTAACCAATCGCTAACGCTGGATCGTCATGCTGGCTATGATCATGGCTACTATTTCATCGCGTCGTTTATCGAAAAGCACATTGCTTTTCATGCGAAAGCGCTTAAATAAAATCAACGCGCAATAGTTGAAAACACCGAAAAATAGTCCGGAAACGTTTTCGCCACACAGCCTGGATCATTGATCGTGATCGGCACGCCACCGAGTGCAACCAACGAAAAACACATGGCCATGCGATGATCGTCGTAGGTGTCGATCTTGGCATTTGCGATCACTTTTTCAGGTGGCGTGACTGAAATAAAATCAGCGCCTTCTTCGACCGTCGCCCCCACTTTTCGCAGCTCATTTGCCATCGCGCTAATGCGATCCGTTTCTTTCACGCGCCAGCTGGCGATGTTGCGAATCGTGGTTGTACCATTGGCAAATAACGCGCAAATCGCAATAGTCATCGCTGCATCAGGGATGTGATTTAGATCTGCATCGATGGCTTTTAATTTGCCAGACGCTGGAGCAGCAGCGTCAATCCAGTCGTCACCCATCGTGATCGTCGCACCCATCAGCGCTAACGCTTCGGCGAATCGCACATCGCCTTGAATACTGGTTTTGCCGACACCCTTCACCCGCACAGGGCCACCGGCAATTGCGCCCGCCGCGAGGAAATAGGATGCGCTCGATGCATCGCCCTCCACATGAATTTCGCGAGGCGATTTGTACGCCACATCAGCGGGAATCACAAATTCACGCCACTCATTGCGCTGCACGTGTACACCAAATCGCGCCATTAAATTAAGTGTGATTTCGATATATGGTTTCGAAATTAATTCGCCAACAACCTCTACCGTGACTTGCTTTTTCAGCAACGGCAATGCCATCAACAATGCGGTAAGAAATTGACTCGAAACATCGCCGCGCACTTTTACGCGCGCGGCGTTGCTGGATTTAAACGGTGCAATTTCAAGCGGCGGAAAACCGGCGTTTTGTGTGCATTTTATTTGCGCACCAACGCTGTTGAGCGCATCCACTAAATCGCCAATCGGCCGCTCGTGCATGCGCGGAACGCCTGATAATTTGTAATGTCCGGATTGAAACGCCAGCGCGGCCGTGAGTGGACGAAACGCGGTACCTGCATTGCCCAAAAACAAATCAGCCTGCTTATTGGGGAAAATTCCGCCGCAACCCGCGATGCGAAAATCACCATTTTCGAGAGACGTGACCGACACACCCAGCTTGGCCAACGCGGCCAGCATCACCTCGGTATCATCCGATTTCAACAGGTTACGAACGATTGTTTCACCCTCGCACATTGCTGCTAATAGGAGTGTGCGATTTGAAATACTTTTCGACCCGGGCAGCACGATGATGCCTTGCGCTTTTGTAAATGGGCCAACATTTATTGATTCAAGTTTTTTCATTTTATTTCAAGCCGATTCGTCACGAAAACTATCCAACTCACCTGCCAGCCATTTTGCCCGCACTTCACGGGAACGTTGCATCAACTGCTCCAACGCTGCCGCATCTGCATTAGCGATCAGCGTTCGCAATTGCTGTGTCTTCGCGAGATACGCGTCCATTTCGGCCAGCAACGCTTCGCGATTGTTCAACGCAATATCGCGCCACATTTCAGGGCTCGATCCGGCGATGCGCGTGAAGTCGCGAAAGCCGGACGCGGCAAATGAAAATAGTGATTTTGCATTCGGGCGGGCTGCGAATTCATCCACGAGTGCGAACGCAAGCATGTGTGGCAGGTGGCTTACGGCGGCGAATATAGCGTCATGTGCGAATGCGGTCATTGCAACCACGTTTGCGTCGCAGGCGCGCCATGCATCGCTGGCGCGTGCGATAGTCTCGGCAGAGTTTTCTTCAACTGATGTAAACACTACATTTTTACCTGCAAAAAGCGTTGCATCAGCAGAGCCAACGCCTGAAGTTTCGCGCCCGGCAATCGGATGCGCGGGCACGAATTGCGAAATTTTTTCGCCAAGTTTTGCGCGCGCGGCGGCGATCACATCCTGTTTGGTGCTGCCACAATCCATGACGATTGCGTGGGCTTCAATGTCACGCGCGACGAGTGCGAATGTCGCGGACATTTGTCGCACCGGCACAGCGAGCAACACCAAATCTGCGCCTTCAAGTGCGTCTGAAATATTGGCGGCAGCATCGATGACTTTTAATCGAATTGCATCATCAAGTGCGGCGCGATTGCGATCAACGCCAATAACCTCGCCAACAATTCCTGCGCGTTTCAATGCGAGCGCAAAAGAGCCGCCGATCAAGCCGACGCCGATAATAACAAGACGTTTGAACTTAACCATAAGTTACAACATTCAAAGCCGCATAGACTGAAGAGCCAATAGCGGCGCGCGTTTCCAAGCATATGCCTTCAAACGCCCCGCCCGTATTAGGGTTTGAGGCATGCCTGCTGTAGATGCCGGTCGCTGCTTGGGTTTGGTTAACTATCGCCGCAAAAAACACTATCGCCCTAATGCCACAGCAAGCGCATCCAAAAACCGCGCGTTTTGGCTTTCAGTGCCAATCGAGATGCGCAAATATTCGGGCATGCCATAACTTGCGACGGGTCGCACGATCACGCCTTGCTTCAACAGTTTTTGAAATATCGGGCCGGCATCGCCAACTTTCACGCAGACAAAATTACCAAACGAAGGAATATATTCCAGGCTCATTTTTTTGAATGCATCGGTTAGTTGCGTCATACCGCGCGTGTTGACATCGAAGCTCGCCTGAATAAATTCATCATCATTTAGTGCAGCCGCAGCAGCAACTTGCGCGAGTTGGTTGACATTAAACGGCTGGCGCACACGATTGAATAACTGGATCACATCAGGATGCGCCAAGCCATAACCGACGCGTAACCCGGCGAGTCCATAGGCTTTGGAAAACGTGCGCGAAATAATGAGATTAGGAAACTCTGCAAGCCACGATTCCGTTTTATTTCGCACTGCCAGCGGCAAATATTCCGTGTACGCTTCATCGAGAACAACAATAACGCGACGCGGTACTTTCGACAAAAACGCATGAACGCGTGCGGCATCGATAAACGTTCCAGTCGGATTATTCGGGTTGGCGATAAAGACGAGTTTTACCTCGTTGGTGATGGCCGCAAACATTGCATCAAGATCATGGCCAAAGTTAACCGCGGGCACTTCAATGCCGCGACCACCGACCGCTTTCACCGCCAGCGGATACACCGCAAACGCGTGCTGCGAATAAACAGCCGCATCACCCGGCACCAGAAAGGTTCGCGCGGCGAGTTCGAGAATATCGTTCGAGCCATTGCCGAGAACAATTTGCGCCATTGCTACGCCACGATTCTTAGCGATAGTCGTCTTCAATTCGAAGCCATTTCCATCCGGATAAAGTGCTAATTCCGGCAACGCTTTTTGAATCGCCGCCATTGCTTTTGGGCTCACACCAAGCGGGTTTTCGTTCGATGCCAGCTTCACAATATCGGCCTCATTCAAACCCAATTCTCGCGCGAGTTCAGAAGTCGGCTTGCCCGGCTGATAGGGTGCAATGTCGCGGATGTGTTGGGGAGCTAGGTCAGAGAGATTCATGTTGCTACTTTCACAAAGTAATTTATAAGACTGCTGTTGGGTACGATCCCAGCACTTTCACATAGCCCGCGATTTTCTTGATTTCGACCAGCGCTTCGGCCACATTTGCATCCGCCAAATGGCCTTCGATATCGACGAAAAATAAATAATCCCAGAGCGCCACTTTCGATGGCCGCGATTCGAATTTGCTCATTGATACGCCGCGCTGCGCAAACGGTGTGAGCATTTCGTACACCGCGCCAGCACGATTCGTCGCAGAGAGCACGAGTGACGTTTTATCAAAACCGGATTGCTTTGGCTCGTAATTACCCAGCACCAAAAAGCGCGTGGTGTTATTCGGTTCATCTTCAATATTTGAGGCAAGAATAGCGAGCTTGTAATGCGAGGCCGCCATTTCACCGGCCACCGCAGCCGAAAATGGCTCGAGCCCGGCTCTGCGTGCGGCTTCTGCATTTGACGACACAGCCACACGTTCAGCATGCGGCAGATTGGCGTTCAGCCATTCATGACACTGCGCGAGTGATTGCCCATGCGAGAACACACGCTGGATTTTGCTCATTTCCACAACCGACGTTGCCATCAAATGATGGTGGATACGAATCAAGACTTCACCGCAAATTTTGAGCGGCGTTTGCGGCATGAGATCGAGCGAACGACCGACTGCGCCTTCAGTAGAATTCTCCACCGGCACCACGCCAAAATCGGCCGCGCCGGATTCCACTGCGCGATAAACTTCGTCAATACTCGCGGTCGGCTGTGGATCCGCGCCTTCGCCGAAATGTTTGATTACCGCGCGCTCGCTAAACGTGCCTTGTGGCCCCAAATACGCGACCGTTATCGGCCGCTCCAGCGCCAAACACGCCGACATGATTTCGCGGAACAATCGCGCCGCCACTTCATCCGGCAGAGGGCCTTCATTGATCGATTTGATTCGGCGTAACACTTCCGCTTCGCGCTCGGGACGATAAGCTTGACCTACTTTGAGCGAGCCCACTTTGCGGGCGAGTGATGCGCGCGCGTTGAGCAGCTTTAAAATATCGACATCGAGTGTGTCGATTTCAGTGCGGAGTTGCGAGAGATCGTTATTCATGGAGTTGGACATTCGGGCGTTCTGTAGGATGGGTGGAGCGGCCGGGTTTGGCAAATACAGCGATACCCATCATGCATTTGGAAACCGATGATGGGTATCGCAAAACCGCTCCACCCATCCTACGGAAAAATTTCAGAACTTCATTTTAGCCGTTGCGCTGCTGAAACTCACGCATGAATTGCGTCAGCGCTTGCACAGCATCAATTGAAATCGCGTTGTATATCGACGCCCGCATGCCGCCTATAGCCTTGTGACCTTTTAAACCCGCGAGATTGGCCGCAAGTGAAGCCTCAAGAAACTTTGCATTTAGTGATTCATCACGCAAGAAAAAAGGCACATTCATGCGCGAACGATTCTCGATGGCGACCTCATTTCGATAAAATCCGCCAGAGCCATCAATGCAGTCGTAAAGCATTTTTGCTTTTGCGATATTTTTTGTTTCCATCGCCGTCAAGCCGCCCTGCGCTTTCAACCATTTGAACGTAAGGCCCGCCAAATAAACCGCAAACGTAGGCGGCGTGTTCAACATCCAATCATTCGCGGCTTGTTGCGTGTAATCAAAAACTGATGGCGTCATCGGATGAGCGTGACCCAATAAATCGTCGCGCACGACCACAATTGTCAAACCAGATGGCCCGATGTTTTTTTGCGCACCCGCATAGATGCAACCGTACTTTGAAACATCCATCGGGCGTGACAAAATATGGGATGACATATCAGCGACGAGCGGCACATCATCATCAATTTCAGGTGTCCAAAAATACTCGACACCATGCACCGTTTCATTCGTGCAAATATGCCGAAACGCCGCGCCCCTATTGGGTTTCCAGGCATCTTGCGTGGGCACATAAGTGAAGTTTTTATCTTCACTGGATGCGATCGTGGCAACTTCGCAATACTTCGCCGCCTCTTTAATCGCTCCGCCTGACCACAGCCCGGTATTTACATAATCCGCACGCGCTTTTCCGCGCAATAAATTTAACGGCACAAGGGAGAATTCGCCCTTGCCACCACCTTGCAAAAACAACACTTTGTAATTTGCAGGCACATTCAGCAACTCACGAAAATCGCGCTCAACCTCGCGCGCGACATCCATGAATACGCCGCCGCGATGACTCATTTCCATCACCGACATGCCGGTGCCCTTGTAGTCGAGCAACTCGGCTTGTGCTTGCAGAAGCACTTCAGTTGGAATTGCGGCGGGGCCAGCGGAGAAGTTATGAGCACGCATGATTATTTTTTGACGAGTGGGTTGCGGGTTTTTAGTTTCGGGAAACGCGAAAAATCACGATCCGCCGTCCAGAGTTCTGACACACCGTGATGAATGCAAATTGCCGCAATTTTTGCATCATGAATCATGCCACCCGTCGCTTTCGATGAGGCAAGCAAGCTATCCAAAATATCCAGATAGCCGCGGCCTTCACCGATAAAGCCGAAGGAGGGAAATGCTGCGCAATTCTTGAGAAACTGCATGGCCATATTATGCGGTGTGGCCGGGCGATGAAATTTTTGATTGGTGACGACACCTAAAAATTCATGTGCACACGGCCATGGAATTGTCCAGCGTCCGCCACCTGCCGAGAGTTCTGACAGAGCACGGTGCGCTTCTGCATGAAACGGATACTCTGCACGGGTCGCATAAACCAGAATATTCGTGTCAAGCGCGATCATGAAGCGCGTTTTTTTGCCGTGCGCGCTTTTTGCTTCTGCGTTCGCACATCAGGCGGCAACGCTACAAACGGATAAACATAAAGCTCATCACGAATTTTTTCCCACGGCGCGTTTAAAAATTCAGGGGCTATTTCGCCGGATACCACAGGAATTTCCAATAGATATGGTGCCGCAGCCTGCTCGCGCGCTTCCAGACGCGTGACCAGCGCCTCCTCAACCACGGTCTTGAATGTCTTGCCTTCGCGCTCGGCAAGCTTCTTGGCGCGACGGAAAAGATTGTCGGAAATCTCAAGCGTTGTTTTCATATGGGTAACCATATCACGGCGTATGGTTGACTGTCAATTTGTCGAATCACGTCAAAAAAACGGCATCAACCTTTCCGGATTGATGCCGTTATTGTTTCCATGAAAATTTGACGTCAGGTTAAAACGAAGCGCCACAAAAAGCGTATGAAAACCTGCCTATTTTTTCGCAGAAGCTGCACCAGTATTGCTCTGTGCTTTGGCCTGCTCCGTGATATCTTTCGCCACCTTACTCATCAGCTCTTTCACACGCGGTGTAACCAGCGTCATAATTTCAGGCATGGTTTGCTGCAACAGTTGCGGCTGGGCTGCCAGCATTTTTTTGCCGGCAGGGCTAACGTAAAACGCCGTAATGGCTTTGATTTCATCGACCGCAAAATTGCTGGCATAAGCCTTCGCCATGATATCTTCCATGCCCTGAACGATTTGCGGATCGCTGTATATATCGGTCATGGATTTCACCATTGCTTCGCCCGACTTAGCCGACAACTTGCGCGCCTCAACTTTTTGTTCAGCAGTTAAGGTCATGTCACCAGCCGTCATCTGCTCCATGATCTGCGGGAAGCTTTGCGTCATCGCAGCCACCGTTTGCGACATCATCTTTTTGAAGTTCATCGCCTCAAGCAGTTCCTTCACCGCCGCTTTTTACTCGGCCGTAACGACTACAGGAGCGGTTGCCGGAGCCTGCGCAAACGCACCCACGCTTGCACACAACATAGCTGCCACTAAAACATGCTTAATTGCTTTCATGCGCTTTCCTCATCATCGGATTCAACCACTTTTTGCAACCCGGACAATTTCGATCCTTCGTCCAAATTAATCAGCGTTACACCTTGAGTCGAGCGCCCCATTTCACGGATTTGCTTTACCTTGGTGCGGATTAGCACACCACCCGTTGTGATCATCATGATTTCGTCTTCTGGCCGCACCAACACGGCCGCCACTACTTTGCCATTGCGTGCGGATGTCTGGATGGCGATCATGCCCTGCGTGCCGCGACCATGACGCGTGTACTCGGTGATTGCCGTGCGTTTGCCGTAGCCTTTTTCGGTGGCGGTCAGCACTGAATCTTCTTCGTTCTCGGCGACCAGCATTGAGATGACTTTGCCGCCCTTGCTCAGATTCATCCCGCGTACCCCGCGGGTATCGCGGCCCATTGAGCGTACGTCGGATTCTTCGAAGCGCACCGCTTTGCCTTCGTTGGAGAACAGCATCACGTCATGCTTGCCGTCCGTTAATGCGACACCGATGAGGTTATCGCCTTCGTCCAAGGCAATGGCGATAATGCCAGCTTTGCGTGGGTTGCTGAAATCAGACAGCGCGGTCTTCTTGACCACACCTTCGGAGGTTGCGAAGAATACAAACTTGTCTTCAACGAATGCTTTGACAGGTAGCACTGCGCTGATTTTTTCATCCGCTTGCATCTGCAACAAATTCACAATCGGCTTGCCGCGTGAGCCACGTGAGCCCTGCGGAATTTCATACACTTTCACCCAATACACGCGGCCTTTGTTGGAGAAACAAAGAACGTAATCGTGGGTGTTGGCGATAAATAGCGTCTCGATGAAATCATCTTCTTTCATCGCTGTCGCCTGCTTGCCACGCCCGCCGCGCTTCTGCGCGCGATAGTCGTCCACCGGCTGATACTTGATGTAACCAGTGTGCGACATGGTGACGATCACTTCTTCTTTCGCGATCAAATCTTCCATCGACATTTGCTGGCCGTTGATGACGATCTCAGAACGACGTTTATCGCCAAATTTTTCCTTAATTGCGGTCAATTCTTCCGCAATAATCGCGCTAACACGCTCTGGCTTCGAGAGAATATCGAGCAGATCAGTAATACGATCCATCACCTCTTTGTACTCAGCGACAATCTTGTCTTGCTCAAGGCCCGTCAAGCGCTGTAATTGCATTTCGAGAATGCGTTGCGCTTGCACATCCGACAAGCGATAGCCATTGTTATGCAGGCCGAATTCTTTCGCCAAACCTTCCGGGCGATAGGCTTCGACACCTGCATCGGCGGCGGTTCGCGCGAGCATTTCCTCGACCAGCTTCGAGCGCCATACTTTGCCCATCAGCTTTACTTTGGCTTCAGCCGGTGTTTGCGCCGATTTAATCAGCTCAACAATCTCGTCCACGTTCGACAAGGCAACCGCCAAACCTTCCAGAATGTGGCCGCGATCGCGTGCCTTGCGCAGCTCAAATACGGTGCGACGCGTCACGACTTCACGACGATGGCGCAGGAAGAACTCCAGGAATTGTTTCAGCGTCAACAGCTTCGGCTGACCGTCGCAAATCGCGACCATGTTCATGCCGAACGTGTCCTGCATTTGCGTCATTTTGTAGAGATTGTTCAACACCACTTCGGGCACTTCACCGCGCTTCAACTCAATCACAGCACGCATGCCAGATTTATCGGATTCATCACGCAAATCCGATACGCCCTCGAGTTTTTTATCGCGTACCAATTCGCCGATTTTGATCAGCAAATTCGCTTTGTTTACCTGATACGGCAATTCATCAATAATGATCGCCTGACGACTGCCCTTTTCCAGCGGTTCAAAGTGGGTTCGCGCGCGCATAATGACGCGGCCACGCCCGGTGCGGTAACCATCGCGCACACCGTCAGTGCCATAAATAATGCCGGCGGTAGGGAAATCGGGCGCTTTGACAATATCAATCAGCGCTTCGATATCGATTTGCGGATTATCGAGTACGGCCAAACATGCGTCGCAAATGTCGTTCAAATTGTGCGGTGGAATGTTGGTCGCCATCCCGACGGCAATACCGCCAGAACCATTCACCAACAAATTCGGGAATTTCGCGGGCAAAATCAACGGCTCTCGCTCGCTACCGTCGTAGTTCGGGCCAAAATCAACCGTATCGCGATCCAGATCTTCCAGCAACTCGGCTGCGATTTTGGACATGCGAATTTCGGTGTAACGCATCGCCGCCGCGTTATCGCCGTCGACCGAGCCGAAATTACCCTGGCCCTGCACCAAGGGATAGCGCAGTGAGAAATCCTGCGCCATACGCACAATCGTGTCGTAAATCGCAGTATCGCCGTGCGGGTGGTATTTACCCATCACGTCACCAACAATACGCGCCGATTTTTTGAATGGCTTGTTCCATTCGTTTGATTGCTCAAACATGGCGAACAAGCAGCGGCGATGTACGGGCTTCAAGCCGTCGCGCACATCGGGCAGCGCGCGACCAACAATCACGCTCATTGCATACTCTAAGTAGCTGGTGCGCATCTCCGATTCAATCGAAATCGGATGTGTTTCTTTGGCAAATTGCGGCAATTGCGGTTCAGTCACGATGATGCCTTCTTATGTCGGTATGTTGGTATTGCTATTGGCTCGCGGATAGCCACTGGGAAGCCACTACAAACTACTTCGCACAAACCCTGTTGAAAAGAGCCGGTATGCGATTGGTGCGTGGGCGAGCTGGAAACGTGTGGCGAAATTGCTTGTCCTACGCCAACGTCGCGCCACTTAAATATTTGTAAGCCCCTGATTATTAAAAGAATTACCTTGCGATCAACGTTATAATTTAGCACATTCAGCGCAAAATGTCCATCATGTGGAAGCAAAAGTGATCAGAAACCACAATCTGTTTGGGGTAAACATGAACTACATATACTACCTGTAGTGTTTAGCGTGGTTTTAGGATTTTAGATAAAAAGGTGTTGTTTATCTGCAACTAATCGTGCGGCCAGACGGCTAAAACCCTTGGCTTGGTTGTACGCAAGAGAACGATTCGTGTATCATTTTGCAAGTATTTGAGACTTTCGGGCTTGAATTTCACTGCATTAATGGTGAACTCGCAAACGCCAATTGTTCTCGCACTAACGATTACTTTGAGTCTCCAGGCTCCTTGCTTTTCATTACTTTTTTGTTTTCCTTTTGTTATCCGCAACCCTGGCAACGACAAAAATCTTTACTTATCTCGGGAGTATGAAATGAAGAGTTCGCTGATCACTAAGCTACTTGCAGCCGCCCCAGTTGTGTTTATGGCTACCGCAATAGCGGGTGTTACCCCCAACCTGCTCGACTCACAAGGCAACGCTGTCCGTGATGGATCCGGCGCTTGCGTTCAAGAACTGAACAGCGTGGATCATCCTGATTGCGTAGCCAAAAAAGTTGAGCCACCCAAGCCGGTTGAGCCACCAGCACCGGTAGTGCCTCCACCTGCTCCTGTAACACCGCCCCCAGCGCCTCCAGCACCGGTTGCCGTGAAGCAGTCCATCACGATCCAGGCCGAGGCATTGTTTGACTTCGATAAATCCGTGCTGAAGCCCGCCGGCAAGAAATCTATCGATGACGCAATTGCAAAAATGAGTCAGTTGGATGTTGAAGTCATCATCGCGACCGGTCACACCGATTCGCGTGGTACCGATGCATACAACCAGAAGCTCTCTGAGCGTCGCGCAACGACTGTGAAGAACTACATGGTCTCCAAAGGCATTCCAGCCGCCAAGATCAGCACGTTGGGCAAAGGCGAAACACAGCCTGTTGCGACCAACAAAACTGATGATGGTCGCGCCAAGAATCGCCGTGTGGACATTGAGTTCAAAGGCGTTTCGAACAAGTAAAACTGAACAAGTAATTTGTTGCAAACTGAAAAACCCCGCTCTAGCGGGGTTTTTCTTTTGTGTAATAGTTTTTTGCAACGTATTGCTGCAATTCTTTGTTGCTTGGACTTAATGGAAGCGATCTCTGCCTGCCATAATGATGGTCTGTAATTCAGTCATCAACCCTTTTTGAGCGTTTGCCTTTGAACAACCACACCCAACTTATTTCAGCTCGCTGGATTATCCCAGTCGAGCCGCGCGCAACTGTATACGAACATCATAGCTTGGTCATGAGTAAAGGTCGCATCGACGCGATTTTGCCGACCTCGGATGCAAAAAAACGTTATCCAGATGCATCTGAAACGGTGTTAGCGACCCATGTCCTGATACCCGGCCTCGTCAATATTCACTGCCATTCCGCCATGACGCTGATGCGCGGTCTTGCCGACGATCAGCCGCTGATGACATGGCTCAACGACCATATCTGGCCCGCAGAATCAAAGCATTTGTCGACAGAGTATGTTTACGACGGGACTGAGCTTGCCACCGCAGAAATGATTCGCTCCGGCACCACCTGCTTTGCCGACATGTATTTCTATCATGATGTCGCCGCGCGCGCTGCGCTCAAATCCGGCATGCGTGCCTCGGTCAGCGGCGCGATTCTGGAATTCGCCACGCCTTACGCCGCCGATGCGGAAGCCTATCTCGCGCGCGCAACTGCATCACGCGAGGAGTTTTTGGGCGAGTCGCGGCTAAAACTGATGCTCGCGCCGCACGCGCCCTACTCGGTTAGCGATAAAACCATCCAGCGCATCATGACCATCGCCAGTGAGATGGATGTGCAAATCATGATGCACATTCACGAAACAGATTTTGAAGTCACCGATGGCGTGAAGCAGCACGGCATGCGCCCGATTGAGCGCCTGAGCCGCCTGGGGCTGTTAAGCCCGAGCCTGATCGCCATACACTGCGTGCATCTGAACCCGACTGAGATCGATCTGTTCGCACGCTCCGGTGTGCATGTGGCGCATTGCCCTGTGTCGAATCTTAAGCTCGGTAGCGGGATTGCGCCGATCAAGGCGATGTTGGACGCTGGCATCAATGTCGGCGTCGGCACTGATGGCTGTGCGAGTAACAATCGGCTTGATATGCTCGCTGAAACACGCATGGCCTCGCTGTTACAGAAGGGCGTGACCGGCGACGCCGCCGCGCTGCCCGCGCATTTGGCCCTCGAAATGGCGACGCTCAATGGCGCGCGTGCACTAGGCTGGGATGATGAAATTGGCTCACTGGTGCCAAACAAAGCGGCCGACATGGTGGCAATTGATTTTTCCGATATCGAATGCCAGCCTTGCTATGACCCCGTCTCGCATTTGTTCCACGCGGCCGGGCGCGAGCAGGTCACGCATTCGTGGGTGGCAGGGGAACTCATCATGGATAATCGCGTCTTGAGTAAGCTGGATATTGCGGAAATCCAGTCGAAAAGCAAAGTTTGGCAACAGCGATTCTCTGCAAACAAATAGCTGACAACCCACACAAGACTCTAGTACTGGTGCGCTTTTCAAGGCATTTTTTGCCCAAACACCGCTCCCCGTCTAGCGTTTTAGTCTAAATACAGGACCTACTTCAATGTCATCCGCCGAAGCAATTAATACTAACGTTGACCCCGCCGAGCTCGCAAAATTTGGCGCGCTTGCTGCTCGTTGGTGGGATCCGAATAGCGAATTCAAACCGCTCCACGATATTAATCCACTGCGCTTGAACTACATCGACAAGCTGGTTGGATTGAAAGATAAACGCGTCATCGACATCGGCTGTGGCGGCGGCATTTTGGCGGAGAGCATGGCGGTGCGTGGCGCTGATGTGACGGGTATTGATCTCTCCGAAAAACCGTTGAAGGTCGCACAACTGCATTTGCTCGAAAGCGGGCAAAAAGTGGATTACCGCCTAATCGCCGCCGAACAAATCGCCGATGAACAACCGGAAAGTTTTGACTGCGTGTGCTGCATGGAAATGCTCGAACATGTGCCCGAACCACCATCGACAATTCGTGCCGCAGCCAGGCTGGTAAAACCGGGCGGCTGGGTATTTTTCTCCACGCTGAATCGCAATCCAAAATCGTTTTTATTCGCCATCGTCGGTGCAGAATATGTGCTGAATTTACTGCCGAAAGGCACTCACGAATACAAACGATTTATCACGCCCGCCGAGCTATCCGCGATGGCGCGCGATGCGGGGTTAACCGTGTCAGAATTCACCGGAATGACCTACAATCCATTCACCAAACATTACGCGTTAAATAATGATGTGTCGGTAAATTACATTGTTGCCTGTCGTAAGCCAAACTCGTAAACCAATTCGAATAATCCATGAAACGTCGCGACTTCCTGCAACTTGCTGCCGCTGTTCCTGCCATTGGCATGCCGTGGTGCAGTAATGCATTCGCCGCGACGTCAGCAAACAAACTGCTCGTACTCATCTATCTCAAAGGCGGCAACGACGGCTACAACACCTTCGTGCCGCACACCAACGCGAAATACAAACAGCTGCGCCCCACGCTCGCACTGCGCGGCGATTCGCTGATCCACGTCACCGACACGCATGGTTTTCATCCCGCACTCAAAGCGCTAATGCCAGCATGGGAAGCAAAAGATTTAGCGCTGATTCAAGGCATGGGCCAGCAGGAAATAACGAATCAACACTATCGCGATCTGGAAACACAATTCACCGGCGCGAGCTTGAGCGATTATTACGACGATGGCTGGCTTACACGCGCGATGCTGAAAAATCCGCAATCGAATTCGGGTCTCGATGCAATTGCGTTTGATGATCTGGATATTCGCGAAGCCGATCCAATGGGCCCGTTTCGTGGGCAAAAATTAAAAGTCGTGCAAATGCAGCATCCGTCCGAATGGTTGACGCAACGTAAATTTGCGGGCACCAAACATCTCGCCACCGCCCCCGCACGCGCGCTCGAAGCCACGTTTCAGCAAAAAGAAATCAGCACATTAAAAACGCAATTTCCCGCCGACCCCTTCGCCGATGCACTCAAAGCGGCCGTTCAGCTTGCGCAATCTGGCATGGCACCGCCTGTCATCCACATCACGCTAAACGGGCTCGACGGCGATCAACATTCGGGCTTCGATACGCATATTGACCAGCTCAAATATCACGGCAACGTTCTCGCAAGATTGTCCTCGGGCATCGCCGCATTTCGCAACGCGATGATCGAAATCGGTCAGTGGAATAACACGCTGATTGCGACCTACGATGAATTCGGCCGCTCACCAAAAGAAAACGAAAAATCCGGCACGCATCACGGCTGGGCCAGCTCACAATTTGTCGCCGGTGGCCGTGTTAAAGGCGGCTTGCTGGGTGAGGCTCCACCGGTCGTGGATGTGTTCGCGCTCGATGGCCCACCGCCTGTCATTGATTACCGCGCGCTATACACCACCATGATTGAAAACTGGTGGGATGGCAGCGCGAATGGCGTGTTCAACAAGCGCTTTAAACCAATCGACATCCTCAAAACCTGATGGCGAAATTTGCGGACGTAAAAGCGGTGCTGTTCGATCTCGACGGTACCTTCGCTGACACTGCGCCCGACATGGCGCGCGCCATCAATCAAGTTCGTGCTGATAAAAATCTCGCCAAGGTGCCGCTGGAAAAATTGCGTCCGCATGTATCCATGGGCGCACGCGGCATGGTTGGCGCAGCGTTTGGATTTACGCCTGAAGATAAAGAATTCGCGCCACTTCGCGATCAATTTCTCGTTCATTACGAACGCGCAATTTGTATCGAGACGATACTATTCAACGGCATCCCGCAACTCGTTTCGATCCTCGAACAGCGCGGCATTGCATGGGGCATCGTCACCAACAAGGCCACACGCTATACCTTGCCGTTGGCTGCGGCGCTAGGCTTCGATATCACCGCCGAATGCATCGTCTGCGGCGATACGTGTGATCGCGCCAAGCCGCATCCCGACCCACTCCTGCACGCCGCCAATCTCATCCAAATCGCACCAGAAAATTGTTTATATATTGGCGATGATCTGCGCGATATTCAAGCCGCCAATGCCGCCAATATGCGCGGCGTGGTTGCCCATTATGGCTATCTCGGCGGCAGCGATCCCGCCACCTGGAACGCCGCCGCATCGATCAACGCACCGATGGAACTGATCGAACTCATTTAGGCGGCACTTGAA
>JANMQR010000197.1:0-9336 GCA_031370625.1 Burkholderiales bacterium
TTTTGATCGCATAAAATTTAAGTCACTGCTATAGACGCCGCAAACACGTCTTTGTGAACGCGTCCATTTTCAGCGACAATGACTGCATGTGGACGCATCGAAGCTGCAAATGAATTTCAAGTTTTTGCGCGACTCTTCGCCGCGGCCGCCATCCGCCGCACTATCGGAGACGCGCATCACGCGCCGGATGCGGGCAGGCCCGGCGGCGCTGGTCGTGTACGTGCTCGTGATCGTGTACGTGAGCCTCACGCCGTTTTTTGGGTGGCGTCCGGCCGAAGCGTTCACTTTGTTTTCATGGCCCAAATATTGGTCAATATTCGACATCGGCATTAACGCGCTGGCCTATGCACCGCTCGGTGCGCTAATCGCCGCCATCTGGCGCTTTCGTGCGCGGCGGCGGCTGGGCTCGCGTAGCGTGCCCGTGACCGTCGATGTGCAGGCATGGATGATTGGTGTGGGTGGCGCTGTCGCAATATCGTTCTGCCTCGAATATCTGCAATCGTTTTTGCCCGGACGGGTTTCGTCGATGCTCGACTGGGTGGCGAATTCGTGTGGAGCGATTTTTGGTGCGACCGCGGTGCTGATCCCGCCCGGCCGCTCGGCACTCGCTGCGGTGGAGCTGTGGCGGCATCGGCATTTTGCCTATGGCACTGAAACGGAATGGGGCTTGCTGTTGTTGGCGTTGTGGCTGTTCGCACAGCTTAATCCGGCGATCCCGTTTTTCGAAGCCGGGACGGTGATCAATACCGTCGCCAGTCAAAATCCATTGATGCCGTTTGCGTTTGATGAGCATCCGCATCCGTATGATCCATTGTTCCTGCTGCCGCAAGCGGTCGCGATCACGTTCAACGTGTGTGGATTCGCGCTATTTTTATCGCTGCTATTGCATCCCGCGAATCGCCACTGGATGAGTGTTGTGTTGATTGTGGTGTTGGGCTTCGTGGCGAAAGTAACGATGGCGGCACTGCTGCTCAAGGCGCCGCTGCTAATCGCGTGGATGGGGCCAGGCACGGTGATTGGCTTGAGCGCAGGATTTTTGCTGTTCACATTTTTTGCGCAGCGCACGTTTCGGGTTCGCGCATTTTCGGGAACGTTGATGGTATTTGCCGGTGCGTTGATGGCTAAAATGTCGGGTATTTATGGCTCGTGGAGTGATACGTTGCGATTGTTCGATTGGCCGTATGGACAGCTACTGAATTTTGCCAGTTTGACCCGCTGGATTCACGAAGTCTGGCCGCTCTTGGCAATTATTTTTCTTGCCACGCTATTTGTGAAACATCGTTTGAACCATTAACGAACGGCTGTATTGGATGGGTTGCACCATTATTTTGAGGGCGATAAATGAACAGCAATAAAAGTTATTACCAGCACCATGTTTTTTTCTGCGTAAATCAGCGTGATGAGGGGCGCGAGTGCTGCAATCAGCACGATGCCGAAGGTGTGCGCGGGTATGCGAAAGATCAAATCAAGAAGCTCGGCCTGTCTGGTCAGGGCAAGGTGCGTATTAACACCGCGGGCTGTCTGGATCGCTGCGAAGAAGGGCCGGTGATGGTAATTTACCCGGATAACGTGTGGTATCACTATGTCGACAAAGACGATGTTGATGAAATTATTCGCGAGCACATTCAACATGGCCGCGTGGTTGAGCGCTTGAAAATTTAGATCTGAATTGTCGACGATGGCGACGCCCTCTTCCAACTTCCCTAATTTTCGTGAACTTATCGCGGGTGACGCGGGCGCAATTGAGGTTGCGTCACATGTTCGCCCTGACGTTCACTCTCTTGCGGTCGCCATCGTGGCGCATCCACATCCGTTGTTTGGTGGAACGATGGATAACAAGGTCGTCACGACGCTTGCGCGAACGCTATTTGATGCGGGGGCGGCGGTGTATCGCTTTAACTTTCGCGGCGTCGGTGCCAGCGAAGGCGTGCATGATGAGGCGCGCGGTGAATGTGACGACATGCTGCGCGTGATCGCCCATGCGTTCACAAAACACCAAGGCGCACCGCTATGGCTGGCTGGATTTTCGTTCGGCGGCGCGGTGACACTGGCGGCCAATATGCGCCTCGCGGAAGTCGCACCGGGTATCGCGGCAACCGAAATGGTGTTGGTCGCACCATCGCTAACGCGCTTGCATGACCAATCGATTCTCGCCTTGGCACCGCCCGACTCTACGCTGATTGTTCATGGTGAACTTGATGAAACGGTTCCGCTGATTGAATCCTTTGCATGGGCGCGAGCACACAATTTGCCGGTGACGGTACTACCCGGCGCGGAGCATTTCTTTCATCAGCGATTACATATTTTGAAGCGTATTGTGGCGCGGCATATCGCGGGTGTGCGTGGTGACGTTGAGGGCAGCACGGCTGACGGCGGGAGCTGAATCCCCGGAATTTTTTCTTACATACGTAAAATTGTGAAATAAGTCATTTTTTCGCCCGCGCAGCCGCTGCATACTTGGACTTGTGATGTGCGAATATTGGGGTAGAGCTTGTGCTAAAAATAATTCCGCTGTTTAGTAATTTGTCCGCAGCCCAACTCGAAAGTGTTGGTGCCCATGCCCACCAGAAGGCTTACGATAAAGGTAGCGTGATCCAGAAAGAAGGCGACATCGCCGAGTCTTTTTATGTGATCGTGGCAGGCCAGGTGAAGGTCTACATCCTCGATGAGTTTGACCCGACTCGAGAGGTCATTCTGAAAACGCTGGGGCCTGGCGATTTTTTTGGCGAGTTGCCGCTGCTCGATCAGGCACCCCGCAGTGCCAACGTCGCGGCGCTGGATCGCTGCCATTTGCAGGTGCTGACGTACAAAGCGTTTCAACGCGCCATCGAAGATTCGCCCGACATCGCCGCACGCGTCATGCAAACACTGGCCACACGTCTGCGTCACGCTGATCGCAGAATAAATTCGCTCGCACTGACCGATATTTCTACGCGCATCTCGCGAACCCTGCTTGAGCTGGCGATTGTCTCGAACGGGCATCGCGTGGTCGGCGAGCCGTTTACACAAAAGGATTTAGCCAGCATGGTCGGCGCGTCGCGCGAAATGGTTAATCGCACGCTGCAAGATTTACAGGATGGCGGCTACATCACCGTGCAGCGCAAATCGATCACAATTCTCGATGATCGGCTTGTTTCTATGTCGTAGCTTCCATGTCGTAGCGCGCAAGCATAGGCAGGAGGAGAAAACAAAGCCCGCACAATGTGCGGGCTTTGTTTTTTCGTGGCACGTGAATCGACGAACTAGCTCTTGTATTTGACGCTGCAGCCGTAAGGTTGTGTGCTGGCATTTGCAACTGGCTTGCCCGCCTTCAAATCATCCAGCGCCGTGACCACATAGTTCTTGGCGGTTTTAACTTCCTCGGCTTTGGTGCCCGCCTTATCGTCAATCGCACCGGCGTAGACCACCATGCCAGCGGGATTAATAATGTACATGTGCGGCGTAGTCTTGGCGCCGTAGGACTTCCCAACCTTGCCGTCTGCATCGGTTATATAGGCGTCAGGCGTCGCTTTTTTCTCAGCAAGATAGCCTTTTAATTTGTCGCCGCTCATGTAATCTTTATGCGCCGGCTCGGTGGAATTGACGGTCAGCCATACGGTCTCTTTCGCATCATATTTGTTTTGCAGGCTCTGCATGTTGTTCGTGTCATAGTGCTTTTGCACGAACGGGCAGCCGGGGTTGTGCCATTCCATCACCTCGTTTTTGCCCTTGAAGTCGGATAATTTCACGGCCTTGCCATTCACGTCGGTGAGCGCAAAATCCGGTGCCGCTTGGCCGACGGTGGCGGCGGCGAATGCGCCGGTTGAAAGCGAGGCGGCAAGAATTGCGGAAACGATCAGTTTGGTTTTCATCGGTAAATCTCCAATCGGTTAATAAAGCGCGTTAAAAACATAACAAAAAGCGGAAGCGTAATTTTAAGTCAAGACCCGTTTGAGCGTTTCTCCATCAGAAAGTTTCTGTCGGGCTTGCGCAAAATTTTGTGGCAGTCCATTGGCTGCGCCGAAATAAAAAAGGCCTTCTCGCGAAGGCCTTTCCGTGACATTTACCGACGCTATTTTGAACCGCGCGTTACGCCATTTGCTTTTTCAGTTCCGCGTCCACCGCGTGCATATATTCTTCGGTGGTCAAATACGGATGATCAGCACTAATAAGCGTGGCCAGATCCTTCGTCATCTTGCCTGCTTCGACCACATCCACGCAGGCTTTTTCCAGCTTCAACGCAAAGTCCACCACGTCTTGCGTGCCATCCATGCGGCCACGTGCTTGCAGGCCGCGTGTCCACGCGTAGATCGAGGCAATCGGGTTGGTGGACGTTGGCTTGCCTTGCTGGTGCATGCGGTAATGGCGGGTCACGGTGCCGTGTGCGGCTTCGGATTCGACCGTTTTACCATCCGGCGACATCAACACGGATGTCATCAAGCCGAGCGAGCCGTAGCCTTGCGCGACGGTATCGGATTGCACATCGCCGTCATAGTTTTTGCAAGCCCACAAATAGCCGCCGCTCCACTTCAAATTCGATGCGACCATATCGTCGATCAAACGATGTTCGTATTCAATCTTGGCTGCGTCAAATTTGGCTTTGAATTCTTTCTCAAAAATTTCCTGAAACAAGTTTTTGAAGCGGCCGTCATAGACTTTCAAAATCGTATTTTTGGTCGATAAATAAACGGTGTAATTGCGCTGCAAACCGTAGTTAAAACAAGCGCGCGCAAAACCGGCAATTGATTCATCGAGGTTGTACATCGATAGCGAAATACCCGCGCCCGGCGCTTTGAATACTTCGCGTTCAATCGCTGCGGAGCCATCAGCGGGTGTGAATTTCACCGTCAAGGTTCCCGCGCTCGGAAACTGAAAATCGGTCGCGCGATATTGATCGCCAAAACCATGGCGCGCCACCACGACTGGCTTATCCCAATGCGACACCAAGCGCGGCACGTTTTTACAAATAATCGGCTCACGGAAAATCGTGCCATCGAGAATATTGCGGATCGTACCGTTCGGCGATTTCCACATTTGCTTTAAATTAAATTCTTTCACGCGCGCTTCGTCTGGCGTGATCGTCGCGCACTTCACGGCAACACCATATTGCTTGGTTGCCATGGCAGAATCGACCGTCACTTTATCGTCGGTTGCGTCGCGATGCTCCATGCCCAAATCGTAGTATTTGAGATCGATATCCAGATACGGCAGGATCAATTTTTCACGAATCATCTGCCAGATAATGCGCGTCATCTCATCGCCGTCCATTTCAACGACGGGGTTTTTAACTTTGATTTTAGCCATGGGGTTTCCTGCGGAAGGGAGTGGAAGGGGTGAAGTGGGATTGACGATGGCGCGGAGGAACATTTCCGCGAATGAAAAGTTCAGCACTTAATTATAGCAAATCCGCTCGCTGACTTTGCGACAATCGGAGAAATTTAAAAATGAAACACTAGCATTGGCGAGCAGTTTGAAGCATTTATGCTTTGAAATCCGCTCCAATGATGGGGTTTGTGTTTTTTTATGATGTCAGCATCAAACGCATGATGAGCTCGCCTTCATCTTCTTCGCCCGTGCGAACAAAACCGAAACGTTGATAAAACGGTTCCGGATTATTTTCTGCCGGCACAAACGATAGCAGCATGCTGGTCACATTTGGCCGCGTGCGCGCGTGAGCAATGATCAGCCGTAGCGCCTGCTCGCCGAAACCCATTTTTTGATACCGATGATCGATCATGAAACGCCACAACATGACGGACTGCATGTCATGAGCTGACTCAGGGGTTTGCTTAGCCAATTGCGTCCAGTCTTCCAACATCGCAAAACCGACGGGTGTCGCGTCAGCGTAAATAGCGCGGAACCAGGCCTGCGGATGGAAGTGAGCCTGCGCGATGGATACGGCGTTGGGCGCGACCAGATGCGCTTGGTTTGGCCCCACATCGAGCAGGCACACGGCGCGCACATCTTGTTTGCTGATCTCGCGCAAACTTACTAACGATGCGCGTGAAAGTGAGGTGGGATCGTGAGGCACAACGGTTCTCTCCAGTATCGTGGCTAACGCCGGAAGGGTTTCACGCAGATAATTCCCGCTTAAATTTTTTGGCCACATGCTTTTATTGTAGCGCGAGATTAAACAATCAGCTTCGCCAGCCACGGCAGCGCAATCGCCCCCAACAGCGCGTGCAAGCCCATGCCCAAGCTCGCATACGCGCCCGCACGTGGATGCACCGAGTAGGCGCGCGCCGTACCGATGCCGTGCGCCGCGACGCCCACCGCAAAGCCGCGCGCCGCCCAATCGCGCACGCCGAGTAAATTCAGCAGCGGCGTGGCGATGAGCGCGCCGATGATGCCGGTGCTGATCGCGAACACGGCCGCGAGCGTGGGTGAGCCGCCGATTTGCGCCGCGATTGCCATCGCAATCGGTGCTGTAACCGATTTTGGTATGAGTGAGGCCACAATCGTTGGCGGCGCAGTAAGTAATTTGGCGACAGCCACCGCGACCAGCACTGAACTCGCACCGCCTGCGAATACGGCGACGAGCAACGGAATCGCACGCGCGCGAAGCTCAGTCCATAACCGCGCGAGTGGAATCGCGAGCGCAACCGTCGCTGTGCCGAGTAAAAAATGCACGAATTGCGCGCCTTCAAAATAGGTTTTGTAATCAATCTTGGTTAGTGTTAATACCGCAATAATAAAGGTCACCGCGATCAACACCGGATTCGCCAGCGGGTGTCGATTGGTGCGTTGATACACCATATCGGCGAGCACATACGCGACCAACGTGAGGGTGAGGCCGAACAGCGGCGTGGCCGAAAGATAGACCCAAATATCGGCGAGCGTGGCGAGATTGTTGATGCCAACGGGAAGAAGTTCGGACGGATTCATGGCGATGAATCTGATTGTTTTGGTGCATCAATATCGTGGCGAAAAAAATACTTCAACAGCAACGCGGTGATCGTCATTGAAACCGCCGTACTCAAGATGATCGCCAGTAACCATGCGACACCCGCGCTGGTTAGTTCGCGCGCATATAGCATCACGCCGACGGCTGCTGGAATAAAAAATATCGCCAGATGCGCCAGCAATCCATCGGCAGCTATGGAGATGGATGGTGCAATTTTTTTCTTCCACACCAAAAACAACAACAGCAAAATCATGCCGATTACCGGACCCGGAATCACGCCATGAATAAACTTGGTCGCCACTTCACCGAGTGACTGGAATACGAGCAAAATGGCGAGTCCGCGAATCATGGTGCGAGCATGCATGGGCAGCGTTAAAAACGCAAGACGGGTTCGATATGGCTGCTCACGCTGCACGCAGTGCAACGTCGTTGCAGCAAAGATTAAATCAATTTGCTTGGAGGCAACATGCTGCAACCACCGAAAATTCGTGCACTCGTCTTTGATGCCTACGGCACCTTGTTTGATGTGCATTCGATTGTCACCACCTGCGAACGCCTTTTCCCAGGGAAGGGTGCGACACTCTCGCAAACGTGGCGGGTAAAGCAGCTTGAATACACCTGGCTGCGCAACAGTATGCAGCGTCATGTCGATTTTAATCAGGTCACGCAAGATGCATTGCGCGTCGCATGCGAAGCGCTGGCGCTAGGCTACACCGATGCGGTACTCGATAAATTAAATCTTGCATACCGCACGCTGCAACCATTCGCTGATGCGCGCAGTGCATTCGCAACACTAAATGCCGCTCAACAAAAGCCAAAGCTCGCGATCCTCTCCAACGGCGCACCTGATATGTTGAATGCGGTCGTAAAACATAACGGCTTCGATTCGCTGCTCGACGCAGTATTGAGCGTGGAGGAAGTAGGCGTTTTCAAGCCCGATCCGCGCGTATATCAGCTCGCGGTTGATCGTCTTGGCGCTGCGAAAAATGAGATTGGTTTCGTATCTTCAAACGGTTGGGATGCTGCGGGGGCGAAGGCGTTTGGCTTCAATGTTTTTTGGATCAATCGCAGCGGTGCGCCGGTTGAGCGGCTGGGTGTGATGCCGGATTATGTGGTGAAGAATCTGGATGAAGTTGTCGAGATGCTGATGAAATCTAATTCCACACATTCCACCTAGCCCACATGTTCCTCTCTGCCATCCAAACCGCCGAAGTCGAAGTGCCTTGCACCAATCTCACCGCATCGCTCGATTTTTTTACGACGCGCGCAGGCTTTCGGGTGGATCTGATATTTCCGGCGGATGAGCCGACGACGGCGGTGATTTCGGCTTATGGGGTGCGGCTGCGGCTGATCACCGCGCAGCCATTGGTACCCCTGCGTTTGGGTCTCTGCATCGATACTGCAGCGTGGCCAAATTTTGTGCCGCATGAGTTGACAGGGCCGGATGATGTGGTGATTGCGCTACTTGATGCGGAGCCAAAAATCACGATTCCTGTCGGCACGCAGGAATGGATCATCAGCCGCAATAACGATGCAAATGCGTGGGGCACCGGCCGCGCGGGGATGCAATATCGTGATCTCATTCCCGGTCGCTTGGGTGGACGATTTGTCGCATCGCACATTCGCATTCCAGACGGTGGTGAAGTGCCGGACTATGTGCATTTTCATCGCGTGCGATTTCAGATGATTTATTGCAAAGCGGGCTGGGTGCGCGTGGTGTATGAAGATCAGGGTGAGCCGTTTGTGATGCATGCGGGCGATTGTGTGTTGCAGCCGCCGCAGATTCGGCATCGCGTGCTGGAGGCATCGGCAGGGCTTGAAGTGATTGAGCTTGGCTGCCCCGCGGTTCACGATACGGTCGCGGATCATGCGCTGGCGTTGCCGAATGCGCATGTGAACACGGCTCGTGAATTTGGCGGCCAGCGTTTTACGCATCACATCGCGGCCAATGCGCGGTGGTCATGCCTTGCAAAAAATGACTTTGACGCGTGCGATTTGGGGCTGGCTGCTGCCACTGCGGGACTCGCACGTGTACAGGTGCTTCGCGCTGCGCGTAACATCGACGTGAAGCGGAATGCGCATCGCGGCGAACTGCTGTTCTATCTCGTTCTGTCGGGCAGCCTCACGCTCACCAAAATGAGTTCCACTGAACATCGGCGTGAGCATCGGCTTGATGTGAACGATAGCTTCGTAGTGCCGTCAGGTGCGGCGTATGCCCTAGCCGCGCAAGCGGGCACGCGACTGCTGGAAGTCGCCCTAGCAGCCTGTCGGACTTAAAGGAAATCGGCTGCAAAATGATCTGGACGGTGCAGATTTCCCCGCTTTTCTACGCCAAGGGAACAACCATTGGCTTGAAAAGCGGGGAAATCTGCCCTCGCCCAGCTCATTTTTCGCATCGATTCTTTAAGTCCGATAGGCTGCTAGCGTGCACATTACGTCTTCGGCGGTAACGG
>JANMQR010000206.1:0-6783 GCA_031370625.1 Burkholderiales bacterium
GCGTGCGCGGATTGCGCGACCAAGAGTGTCACAGCGAAGCAGCTCGTACTCAATGTGCTCAACGTTGCGAGCAACAACGGTTTCCTGGCGAATTTCCTGTTTCTTGTTTTCATGTTTGTCCCGTTCAAAGTTTACGAATAAGAAACTTAATCAACGAAACGAATCATGAGTTACCTGCAAGCGACGGATTGCACCTGTTTGTGTTTGATCGCGTTGTTAAAATGGCATCGCGAAGAAACTGAGCACTTTTTTAAATTTGACGTTACACAGAAACATATTGATAAATGAATATGACTAAAAATCATATTCACCAAGATTTCAAATCGTATCTGCGCAAAAATCATCGTGTTTAGAGTTGGGCAATGTTGCAATTTTGCAACGTTGTGCGGCCTAAAAGTCACGCCTCCAACGAGAAGGGAGTTTTATAATCCAAAGCGTAGATATAGCATTGGCGCGGTGTTTGCGGCATTTTTGGTTCAAGAACCCCACCAGTTATAGGCTTTGGGTCGACGATACCCAAACGCGTACAATGCACGATGAATTCCACCACGCCTTACGATGGCTTAACACCCGACCTGATGCTCGATGCAGTTGAAAGCATTGGCTACCGTTGTGATGGGCGATTGCTCGCTTTGAACAGCTATGAGAATCGCGTTTATCAGATTGGCATTGAAGAGCAACCAGCGCTGGTCGCAAAATTTTATCGGCCGAATCGCTGGACGAATGCGCAGATTTTGGAAGAGCATGCGTTTGTGTTGGAACTCGATGCGCGCGAAATTCCCGTGGTGGCACCGAGCGTTTTGAATGGCGAAACCCTGCACGAATTCAAGGGATTTCGTTTCTCGGTTTTTCCGAAACGCGGTGGTCGCGCGCCGGAGCTGGATCGGCCTGAAGTGCTGGAATGGATGGGGCGATTTTTAGGGCGCATTCATGCGGTGGGCGCGATTGAAGGCTACGTCTATCGGCCCACACACAACATCACGACATTTGGCACCGAGCCGCGCGATTGGCTGTTGGCGCATGATTTTATTCCTACAGATTTGCGCGAGGCGTGGACGAGTGTGGCGGCATTGGCACTCGAAGGCGTGGCCGCCTGCTACGCGCGCGCAGGTGAAGTGACGAATATTCGATTACACGGTGATTGCCACGGCGGCAATGTCCTTTACACCGACAGTGGCCCGCACTTTGTGGATTTCGATGACAGTCGCATGGGGCCCGCCGTACAAGATTTGTGGATGTTGCTCTCTGGTACGCGCGACGAGATGGCGATACAGATGCGTGAGGTCGTTGAAGCTTACGAAGAGTTTTGTGATTTCAATCGGCGCGAATTACATTTGATCGAAGCGCTGCGCACGCTCAGGCTGATTCACTATTCATCATGGCTTGCACAACGTTGGGATGATCCGGCATTTCCGCACGCGTTTCCGTTTTTTAATACGCAGCGCTATTGGCAGGATCGCATTTTGGAATTACGCGAGCAAATTGCGGCGATGGAAGAAGGGCCGCTACAGTTAATCGCGTAAAATCAAGCCACAAAATCTGCAGAAAGGAAAGCGTTTTATGAAGCCGAAATTTATAATTGCTTTAATCATCGTGGCAATCATCGCGTTTTTTGTGCAGCAGAAACGTGGTGAAACACCATCGGCCGAAATGAGCACAACCAGCGCGGCAACAGCATCGACCAGTGCGCTAAAGCTTGGTGCGTCGTCCGTGCTTAATATCGATCCGAAGGTATCTTCCGCGCCGCGCGCGCAGTTGATCGCGCCGAAAACAACGCTATCTGCCGACATGCAACTATTTCGCGATAAAAAAGATTGGCCGTTAATTTATCAACGCGCAAAGAATGGCCCACAGACCGGCGAGGCGCTTTATCTGCAAGCGGAGTTATTGGAAAACTGCGCGAAACGTCCGCCTGATGATACGAAAAAAGTTGAGGACACACGCGAAATTAAACGAGAAAAATTTGTTCAAGGTTTGAGTGGCAAGGAAGAACAAAAAACGGCGCGCATCGCGGCGTATGACGCGCTTAATGTCGACAACTGTGGCGAGCTGAGATCGATTGAGTATTCGAAGGATGAGATTACGCGACTGGCCAAGGCCGCCGCAGAGGCGGGCGATCCGCGCGCACGCGCGTGGCGATTGAATGCGGACATTCTTAAAGCATCGTACGACGACTTCAACGCGCGCAACAATGCCAAGCCAGACCCAAGCGGCAAGATGCCGCAACGAATGGATGGCATGTCGATGACTGACGAGCAGTGGGCGGCATCGAGAGAATTATTGGCAAAAGGCGATCCATCGGTGATGTTGGAATTGCGCGATATTCTATCCAGTACGCTATCAGACGCAAGCCTCCGCGTAGGCCCAGATAAGGAACCCATCGAGAATCGCGCGTTTCACAATGCGTGGGCGCTTGCGGCCTGCGACATGGGCAATAACTGTGGCCCATCCAATCAGCAATTGCTCGCCGATTGCGCGTATCGTAATCGCTGTGGCTCGACCAGCTTGCAGGATCAAACCTATTTTTTCGACGCGTCACCGCACGAAGCGCAATTGGTTGAGCGCTATCGCCAAACCATTCTGGAAGCCATTCGCACGGGCGATTTCACGAACTTCAATCTGGTTCGAGGCCCACAAGAACGCCGCAATACATTCATCTTCGGCGGTCGCCGACAATAACGTAATTACAACCCAAGGACTATCAACATGAGCATGAAAAAAACCGACCTAGAAAAAAACAAAATGCTGAAAGCCGCCAACCTGATGAAAGCCTCCGGCATTTCAGATCGCTTCGGCAAAGGCAATGTCGTCACCGACCGCAAAGAACAACGCAAACTCGATTCAGCCGCAGGCCTCGTGCCATTCGCATGCAAGCTGCCGGGTGATTTGGTAACGAAACTGCAAGCGCATGCGGAGAAGAAAAAAGTGGCGATGAATGATTTGGTTAAGGAGTTGTTGGAGGGCGGGTTGAAGGGGTAGGGGAAGAATTCTCGCTACAGTAATTTCGTTGCGTGCGGATGCTCTACATCACGAGATACCCGGATTCGAAATTGTCACTCGCTAGTTTTTTCGACTTTGTTTGAAGTTGGAGTACATGCAATGCCCGACTACGACGATCCCGAAATTGAAACCCAATGGTTTGCTGAGCGCCGCGCAGAAGTGTCCCGATACTTGGGAGAAGAAGGCATTGTGCATGGGCAAATTGGGGCAGAGCCTGCGTGGTATCTCGCCCCCTATGCCTCCATCTGGGCCATTGAAAGCCTGATGAACCCTGGCTCGGTTGGGTGGTGGGCCATTTCCGGTGACATGCCCAACGACTATGTTTCAGCAACCAACGCCGGCAACCCACGGGAAGCGACTAATGCTATTGCGTCACTCTGGAAAGAGGCGGCTCAATACATGACACGTGGAGAGCAACACCCAACTTTTGTTATCGGTTCTGGAGAGCGTGTGGAGGAGCTGGCCCCCATGCTGGCATCAAGAGCCGAACTGCTGCTTGCGTGGGTCAACGACCCTGATGTGTGGGAAGAAAATGAACTCATGCCAGCGAGTGATAAATAAATAGAGGGTGAAGCATCATCAATGAATCAACGTCGCAATATTTTGTTCATCTGCAGCCGTAACCAATGGCGCAGCCCCACAGCAGAACAAATATGGCGCAAACACCCAATGCTATCGGTCAGGTCAGCCGGAACGAGCCCGAGTGCGCGTCGTAAAGTATCCGAGGATGATGTCCGCTGGGCAGATGTTATTTTTGTGATGGAAGAAAAACACAAATCCAGATTGGTCGCGGAATTTACGAGCCTTACTAAAACTAAAGCCATTCATGTCCTCGATATTCCGGACGAATATAAATACATGGATCCGGAACTGGTGGAGCAGCTTGAGCAATCTGTTGGTGCGTTACTCGAACTGGCTTAGTGATGTAGATTGCTACGATGTTCCTTAAATCGAGCTAGATTACAACGGTGGTGGACTACTACGGCAATTCAAGTTGTTCAGACAAAGAGTTTCTCGCGATGCAAAGAAC
This sequence comes from Burkholderiales bacterium, assembly GCA_031370625.1. GTDB lineage: Bacteria > Pseudomonadota > Gammaproteobacteria > Burkholderiales > Usitatibacteraceae > UKL13-2. The sequence goes on from JANMQR010000206.1 coordinate 4,031, forward strand.
ACTGTCGCATCTGGAAAGTTTCCGAACGCTGATCGCGACATGCCAATCAAAGGTATTCACTGATGCAATCTACCGTGCAATGTAAATCGCAGCTCATGCCAGGCCGTTTTGTTATATACAAAGTTCGAACGGGTCTTTCAATCGCAGTCTTGTTCTGCTTCGCGCACTTGTCTCACGCAAGCCAACCGCAGATAACTCTTGAGTACAGCCCTCGTCAGGATTTCTTTTGTTCAATATTGCCTGGTAGTTCAATCAAGAAAGAATGGAAGGCCGAGTTGCTATCCCGCCAGCCGGAGTTTGAAAAGCTGTGGGAGAGTGAACGATCACGACTTCTGTCGGCAACGGAGGCGATCTCTGGCAAGGCATTTCCTTCACAGGAGATTACCGCCCGGCTCACACTATGTAATACACCATCGGAATCTTTTGCGGGAATGGATCGGGTCTCGGTCAATATGCGATATGCGCTCAAGAGTTTTACACCGACGCCCGTGCCCATGCGTTACAAAGCTGCGACGCTGTTTCATGAGTTACTTCATATCTTCTTGTCCAGACATCCCATAACTGATTCAAGTCTTTTGAAGGCGCATGCCGCAGAGCCCGACAGAGTGCGCAACCATCTTCATCTACTGGCACTGCAGAAGGCGGTTCTTCTGAAACTCAACGAGCCGGAAGCACTCAAGGAAGTCATCACCATCGATAGCGAGCTTCCAGGCGGCTATTACAAGCGAGCGTGGGCGATCATCAATGCAGCTGAGGGCGAGTATTTAAAGTATGTTGCTGAAATATCAAAATAGGCCAAACTCTTCTAAATCTCAGAGACCCAATATTTTCCATCTCAATGCCAACAACATACCTCTCTGTGACACCTGTCGAGATTCCTGCTGAATCAGCAATTGCTCGTTTTTACGAGTTGACGAATTTGGCTGACGCTTATTCGGTCAATCTGCCCGCTGGCAGCATTACCAATCCAGAACTACTGGCGAGATTTGTCTTTTCGCAGCAAGCGTCCTGGATTAAGGGATTGATGAAAATCCGTGATGTGTTGGTGGCTGGCTTTGGCTTGAAGACATCGGCTCAACTGACGGAGCATAGTGTGGACCGCCAAGCCGAGCGCGTTGGCATCTTCAAAATTTACAACACGACTGAACACGAAATAATCTTGGGAGAGGATGACAAGCATCTTGATTTCAGACTCTCCGTTCTGTGTCCGGCTCCGATTGGGCATACAGGCGAGCGGCATCTGGTGTTATCGACGGTGGTGCACTGCCACAATCGCTTGGGGCGTGCCTACATATTTGTTATCGCGCCGTTTCACCGCATGATTGTGCAATCGTGCCTGCGCCGTGCTGCACGCGCTGGCTGGCCGCAGGCGTTACCGCGATGACGCGCCGCATGTTGGTACTTTTGATTTGTGCTTTTCTGGCGGCACTGCCGTTGATCTGGCTTAACGTTGATCCGCGTGCGGGGCAAATTCTGTTGGAGATGACGCGGTGAAAATTGCCCTCGTACAGCAGATGTGTAGACAAACCAGCCTTTAGGCCTGGCAGGCTTTAAGACGGGGGGTGCCCACGGGATACATCACGAAATATACGTGGGCACGCTGCGCTTTGCCCACCCTACAACCACAACATGTCAATAACACAGGGGATCATGAGCAAAAAAGGCTTGGAGATGCCCACCGAATAAGGGGTTTCAATTTTCCGTAGGGCAAGTGGAGCCGGGTTTGACAAACCCGTGCGATACCCACCATCGGTGTCGAAATGCTTGATGGGTATCGGCGCATTTAAAATCCGGCCGCTCCGCCCATTCTACGAAGCCAGAAATCGGCGATTCACTGTACGTCTATTCTTCTGCTTCTTCACCTTTAATCACGCGCTTGATCACATCAAAACCAAACCCGCGCGATTGCAGATAACGCACTTGTTTATTGCGACTATTCTGATCGGCGGCGGGCTCACCAAATTTACGGAGCCACATCTCGCGGGCACGGGCAAAATCCGTTTCTTTTAACGCGGTAACAGCTGTTTCCACCAACTCCTCAACGACACCTTTTTGCTTCAACGTTGCACCGACTCGTCTTGCGCCGTAGCGATTTCCCAGCACGCGTGCTTTGCCTTCGGCGTAGCGGGCCTCGTTGAGAAAACCTTCAGCTGCGCACCATGCGGTGACGGATTCGATTTCATCAACACTAAACTCGCCCTTGCCCATCTTTTTGGTGAACTCTTTGCGGCTCATGTCGCGGCGCGCGAGCAATCGTAGTGCGGCGGAAACGAGTTCACGATTTGCAGGCTTTGGCGCACCCATTTCGCGGGCGGCGCGCAACGCTTCCGGGCCGAACAAGCCTTCATCGGCTTCGTTCTCTGGTACTACATTTTCAACAACACTGAGCGCGTGGGTCACAGAAATTCAACACGGAAACTTAAGTCGCTCACGCGGCTCAAGTAGTACAAAGAAACAACAGAAACATCGCAAACCAAGCCGCACTCCACAAATATTGCTCAGACGATTCAGTGTCTGCAGCCAGTTGAAATCCGGATGAACGATCTTGATTCAGATTTTGCTGCTGTGTGGACTGATTGCTTGGCGAGTGAGCGGCTCTGGACTTATTCTGCGCGCCTCGCGCAACATGACGTGCCGAATTCGCAGCACTCGTAGAAAAAAATAAAGAATGATTTACGTGACTCATATTCACACCTCACCAAATTTTGCGCGTAAAAAAAGCCGCCCTGCCCCAGCGAGGGATCGAACGGCCC
>JANMQR010000268.1:0-20176 GCA_031370625.1 Burkholderiales bacterium
CCTTCAAATACTTCGGCGGTTTGACGTGCGCGCTGGTGCGAGCTGACATAGACCGCGTCCACTTTCACCTCAGCCAGCGTGCGGCTCATCGCAGCGGCTTGCTCGCGTCCGGTCGCGTTGAGCGGATTGTCGGTGGCGCCCTGAATGCGACCTTCCTTGTTCCAGTCAGTTTGACCGTGGCGCACGATATAGACATTTAGTTGCGCATCGGCAGCGGTGGAAACGAGCGCGGATGCGGCGCAGGTGAGCGCGGCAAGGCCGATGGCAATACGACCAGGCAGGCGTCCGATGGGTGAATGATTTGTCATGATCTGTCCTTGAGAGTGGTGGCAAAAATGGCGGGGGAGAGTAACGAGTGCTGCGATACCCAAACTCGATTTTGTGAACCAGAGATGACAATGACGTGACAAATTGCATACCCGATAATCGGCCATCCGAAAACTAGGGGCATGGGCTTAAATAATCCAAACGCCTGTCTCTGCGCGCTTTTTCGAGCATAAATGCCTCAAAACGCCCGCCAATGCTAGGGGTTGCTGTTGGGAACTTCTAAAAACCCCGTCACCTCGGCGTAGGCCGGGGCCCAGTCCATTCCAAGTATTTGAATATACGAAGGACTGGGTTCCGGCCTACGCCGGAATGACGAAATTTTTTAGGTTTCGAGAAGTTCCCTGTTGCCGTTTAACCAAGTCGCGTTAACCGTGCAGCACCGCGTTAGTCCCGCTCCACCTCCTCCGGCGTGCCGAGCCGCGCGATAAGCAACGACGCGAAGCTTCTCACCCCGACTCTGATGCTCTCTTCATCGACCTGAAAGTTCGGCGCATGGTTCATCGCGATGATGCCTTTCTCGGCGTTCGATCCACCGAGAAAAAAATATACGCCGGGAATTTTTTGTTGAAAGTAGGCGAAATCATCATTAAAAAATGGTGCCTGCCCATAGGCCGGTTTGACAGCATCAACCTCGCCTGTTCGTTGCAGCGTGCGAACGGCAAGGCGCGTCAGCGTGGCGCTGTTCTGCACCGTGGGATTCTCTTGCACGTAGCGCACCGAGAGCAACTGACTCTTGTGACCGCTGGCATCAATCGCGCCCTCAATGCGCGAAGTGATGCTGCCAAGATTTGCTGCACTCGTTTCATACAGATCGGCTTCGAGGATAAGCTCGCCGTCCTCTGTGCGCGTGTCGAAAGTTTCGGCCATGATCAGGTAGTCCTGAAATGCGGTGTTCACAGATGTCACGCCAATCACCGGATCGACAATGTTTTGAATCTCCCAAGGCTTCGCACCAGGCCGGGCACGTGACAGTGCGCTGTGTACGCGCTTGGTCAGCTGCTGAACTTCTGCCTTGGACAGCGCGCCTCGAAGCCGGATGCTGACGCGTCGCTGATACGCAAACATTTCATTCGCCCGAACCACGATCTGTCCAACCGGCAATGCCGTCACGTGTACGCCGTAAATTTCATCCGGGGTGATCGATGAAAATACGCCCCGCTCAATCAGCGCCTTAGCACCCTTGAAGGTCTCCTCTTCTGGCTGAAAGATAAAGACGGCTGTGCCATGCAAGGCTTCTCGATGCTTCGCAAGAACCTCGGCCAGCCCTAAGGCAATGGCGATGTGGACGTCGTGCCCGCAAGCATGATGAAGACCGGGTGTTTGCGACTTAAAAAGTACGGGATCCGCGAAGTCGCCCGGCAGCGCATCGAGCTCGGCTCGCCATGCAATCGTCTTGCCCGGATGCCCGCCCCGCAGTATGCCGACAACACTGTGGCCGTAGTGGCCTGTCTGCACGTCGAGCCCGATCTCACGTAAGCGTGCGGCGATCGTCGCTGCAGTGCGCGCTTCATTGCCCGCCAGTTCAGGGTGTTGATGCAGATCGCGCCTGATGCCGACCAGCTTCTCGAAGAGACTGTCAGTCTGCAACTGAATAGCATCGCTGGTAATGCGGTTTGGCTGGATCGCGCTGTTTACGTTATGTTGGCAACCAGCCTGAAGCAGTACAAGGGGCAGCACGAAGAAGCCGGAGAGAAGTAGCAAAAGTCGTTTCATGGTTTTGGCCTTTATATTGAGGCGTCTGCGCAAGAATCCGTTTTTCACCGCCAACTACATTCAGGGCGAAGCACGGGTTGCCGGACGTAGGCATCGTTGTGAGGTTAACGTGTGTTGGACGTCAGCAGCGTCCGGTTTGGATGTTTCGTTCCTCGCCGTTTTGCGGCAAACCGAGGTCTCACGTTTTGCGTGACGTGCCTGACATGCCTATTGTGCCTATCGTGCCTATGTGCCTAACGCGCATTCTCATGCAGATAGTGATTAACCCGAATCGAAAGACCCTGCACAACTCTGCGTTAACGTCCTGCGCTTTGCACTGGATAGATCGTGGCTTCGTTGGTTTCATCATCCACCACAACGGTCACTTTGAGGCGGCTACCCGCGCGAAACAGGATGCAGGCAAAAGGGCTCGCATCTGTCTCGTCTATCATCGCCACAGACAGCCCCGATATCGATAGCTTGATTAGTGATGCCTCCACATGCGACAGCGCCCAGCCGGACAGTTGGATATCGCAACTGTACGCAAAGTCGCCTTGCAGCGGAAAATGCAATAGCCTGCTGGCTTGCGAGTAGTGCGAGCGATGATTGGACTCAAGATCATCGCCCGCAAAGACATGCTCGCTAGGAATCGACAACGCATCAGCTAGCGTTGCGAGCGCACCGTCGCCGACTTCTGCGCCTTGGTTAGTACCGCCAGCCAGGTACAACCACACATAAATTACGGCGGACACATTATTCATCAGCCGGGCTGATCTATAGCACTTCAGACATGGCGCGTAGCACATTGCCTAATCGCTCCACATCGACTGCGGTGGGAAATGGGTCTCGGCTGTTGACGAGTTTGGTTAGTTCTTTCCAGTCATCGGCTAACGAGCCTATCGGCAAAGGTGCGCTCGGCAACGCGTACACATTAAACATCTCTGTCGTGCCAATACTCAAGTAAAAATCTTTATTAGAGAGATCAGCCTGCACCACGCCACGTTTTTCGTAACCTGTTGCGATTTGCAGCAAGATGGTAATCAGCGTTTGAAATGAGATCGGTTCAGAAGCCATACATAAATTATCCTAAAACGGCATGCGAACGCGAGTGCGCTTTTCGCGCGCCGTTCATTTAGCGAAGCGTTTCTGCGCGTCCACACGACGATGTTTATCACGAGGTTTCAGTATACTTTGTGCTTCTAAAATACCGGGGAAACCAGCGTGAATGGCGATGGCATGAGCACTCTTGCGATGGCGATTTTATTTGCCAGCATTGGCATGTTGGTTTTGCCGACGGTGGTTGTTCTACTGCTGGCTCTGTATGTGCCAGGTATTAAAACAAGTCGTTATCGCGGCGTGATGATCGCATGTGGCGTTGCGTTAAGCGCCATGATTGGTTGCGCATGGATGACCGCGACGTTTTATGAGTCCGTCTGGTCGCCGCCACCCAATGTGTTGTTGAAACTGCCGCCAAACTTTGCGCATCCCAATATCATTTTTCTGGAAAAACCTAGCGCACCGATGGAATTAGCTTGGCATGGCGTTGACTTGCCATTTATGACTAAACGAGCCGAGATTGTCGTGCCAGCATCTGGCGTTATTACGGTGCGCTCGCTCGAAGGCATGTCTGGCGTGTCACCGCATGTCACCACCACAGAAAACACCACCATCAATGGATTTAGCAGCGGTCCTGGCCCGGCTGGTTTAGGCGCTAATCGTTACATCAGCATGGTGTTACCAGACACGTCGGCAGCGCAGGATGCGGCCTTGTCTCGCATCCTAATCGACCCCACGGCATTTGCCGCTTACCTGCGCGAGCGTGAGAAGTGAGGCCGCTAGATTGGATCGGTAATGGCATTACGCTTGGCGTACACCACCGCACGCTTAATGCCATCAACACGCGTCTCAAAATTAAAGTTGTCTGGGTCAGCCACAAATGGTGCAAGGTAATCACGCGCGGAAAGTTTGGGGTCTAGATCAATGTCGTAATACTCTTTGGCGCGTTCTGCATCGAAATAAAAAAGCGTGATTTCATTAAACTTAACGCCCGTGCCACGCGCGTGAAAGTCGTACTTGAATTCGTCATCGCCAAAATAAGTTAGCGCGATTTTTCCAGTCCAATCGAGCGTATAACTGCCGTCTGGTTGACGGCTGTGCAAGGCAATATCATGGTCAGCAACGGTGTCGTGACCAAGCAGATAGGTGCGAAAAGCCGAGGTTTGGCTAAATGTCGTCCAATCAACTGGCAACGGGTCAACCTTGAAGCGGTACTCTGGCAAGTCAAATACAAACGGCGTGGTGCCGTCAGACACGCGAATGCCTTGCACCTGGCTGGAATGACTTGGCCCCAGGGTGCAGCTATGATAATTATTCCAGACAATTTTTGACGTCCAATCCGAATCACCTTCAGCATCACGATCTGTCGCGTCTTCCTCATCATAGTCGGCAGTCATAAGCTCAAGCTCGAGCATCAATCCCGGGCCGGGGTTCGGATAGCCTTCGGTATATTCGCCAACCGCCGGGCATACGGATGCATTGAACGTGCATGACACTACGCGATGCCCCAGCGGCCACGGGTTGCCCGGAAAATAAATACGGCCATCGACTGAGCTATCTAGTGTTGTTTGATCGGCTTTAGTTTTCATCTCATTATTTTTCCTTACATCGACAATAGGCACTAAGGTGTTTGTGGCGTTAGTGGCGTTAGTGGCGTTAGTGGCGTTTGCGGCGTTCGTGTCGCTCAATAGATTATCTGCTGCTGCGGTTGCTGCCGCTGTTGTCGAGGCGAGACGCCGCAAAGCCGCCTCGCCGCGAATGATCATCACACACGCCGCCACGCAAACTAGAAACGCAATCAAAGCCACTGCCATATCCTGCAAACTCAGCGCGACAATAGGTGCCGCGTCCGGCAGCAACCTGCCGACGCCCAGCCCGATCAAATAAAAAACGCCCGCCACAATCGCCTGAATAGGCAGCGTAACCAGCACACCAACTACAATTTTACGTCCCCCACCCGCATGCCAAGCATTTGTCCAAACAGCCCATTTGCCCAGCGCATAAAGTGCGGTAAAAAGCAGCGTGACGACTAACACCAGCCACGGCGAGCGACCCATGAATCCAGCCAACATCATGGCGAGCACAATCATCAACGCTAGGGCAACACGCAGATATTGAATCCACAAAAAATTTTTCAGGTTATCTGTGGTCATGGTTTGTGGCGGCTTTGCGGCGGCTATGAACGTAATCGTTAATTAAAAGATATCTTAGAGGAAAAATTGGTATTTCATGAAAACTGCAGGCTTGCCTTTTGCCCTACGCGAAGCTTCGTGCAGCTATTGTCGTACGGCTCGTGCGTGTCGCAGTAAACCCGAAGGCAAGACGCTTTCACGACTCTCTACAACTGTCCAGTCTTGAGCGATGCCCCAGTCTGTCCCGACGACATCACCCAACGAATAGCAGATTAACAGCGACAGCGTTATGATCGCGCGAAGACGGCCTGCCTCCTATTGCCACCATTTGTCTCCACCATTTGTCTCCACCATATCCCGCTTGTTCTGGGATACAGTCTGGAAAACGGAAAAGTAAAAAATGGCGTTTGAAATTCCCACATCCAGGCGACTTCCTCTTTCACTCCTGCTCTCGCTGGTGGTTCACGCGCTGCTGTTGAGCTTGACCTTTGGTGGTCAGGGGCGCGGGCTTCCGGGCATTGGCTTCCCGTGGCAAGAGCGACGGTTCGAGGCGCCGGATCTGCGCGTGGTGCTCATGCCGACGAAACCCATCGTCGCAGAGCCGACGACTATTTCGCCCACATCCGCTAAACAACCGCCGCCGCAGACAACGATCAAGCCGCCGGTGGCCAGTGCAATGCCAGTGAAGCCTCTTGGTTCACCCGCAGAAACTCCCGCGCCAACACGCATCGCGACCGAAGCCCAAACGAGTTTTTCAATCAATGAACCAATGGCGAAGGCACCGATTGAGCAGACGGTTGCCGATGAGCCAACGCTGAAACCATCGCTGGCATCATCCAAAATTTCTGCGCCCATGCCAGCAAAGCCCGTGCAGCCAGAAGCGACCGCACTGCCAACCATAATCGAACCCGCCGCCGCAACCGAGGTGGTTGCATCGGTTGCGCTTACACCGATCGCGGCACCTGCATTGATGGCGGTGGAGCGTGCCGAGCTGGCTGCATTCGCCGTGCCGCCGCAACCGTCTGAACCCATGGCACCGATACCGGTTATCGCGGTTGCGGCAAGTGCATCGACCGGAGCGCGCGTGCTGCCGACAACGCCGGCGGACGCAGCACCACTGGAAACAGTACAGCGCGAAGCTGCGCGACTAGCGGCCGCGCAAGTGGAAGCCCAGCGTCAGCAGGACGCACGACTGGCCGCAGCAAAGCGCGAGGCACAGTTGGAGGCGAAGGCGGAAGCGCAACGTCAGGGCGATAAATTGGAGGCCGCGCGCGCAGAAGCTGCAGCGGCCGCGACAACCGAAAATGCGAAAGTGGAAACGGCAAAAGCGGAAACGGCCCGACAGGAAGCCGCGCGCGTCGAATCCACACGGCTTGAGGCAGCACGACTAGAAGCACAACGCCAAGAAGTTGCACGATTGGCGGCCACGCAACTTGCCGCAACGCAGTTGGACGCGCGGCGTAATGAGATCGCTCGGCAGGACGCAGCGCGGGCGGAGGCAGCGAGAGCGGCCGCACGAGCTGAGACCACGCGACTCGCCGCCGCACAGCTGGAGGCGCAACGCCAAGAAATCGCTCGTCAGGGCGTGGCGCGCGCAGATGCTGCACGCGACGCTGCACGCGATGTTGCACGCGACGCTGCAGGTGCAGCCGCACGACTCGACAGCGAACGTCAGGAAGGTGTGCGCCAGGACGCCGCTCGGATTGAAGCCTCGCGCGCGCTGGCGGAAAAGGAGGAGGACGCCAAACGCGACGCGCGGCGCCAGGCCATGGGTCGTACACTCAACGAGGAAGCGGCACAGCGCAAAGCCGCCGAGGCTGCCGAGACTGCAACTCGTTCGACCTCTACGCTACCCTACTCGTTGAGCACCGCGCGCCGGGCCAGGCTATGGGGCCGCACCGATCCTAATGCCGAGCTCGTCCTGTACGCGGACGGCTGGGCTCGCAAGATCGAATCCAACACGCTGCTCGACACCGTTCGCGAAGTCGCGAAACGGCCGCACACAGACCCGATGGTGACGGTCGCGATCCGCAGCGACGGATCGGTAGAGTCCGTGACCTTTGTTCTCTCCAGTGGCGTCGCGGAAGTTGACGAAGCGATTCGGCAGATCGTGCAAAGCCATGTGCCCTACCGAGCGTTCCCGCCGGGACTGGCCCGCGATGTCGATGTGATCGAAGTTCGTCGAACCTGGCACTTTGATATTGGTATTCGGTTGTACTGATGGACGATTAATAGTCGTCGGACGATTCGGGACGTGCAGGAGGCGCGGGCTCCTGCGGCGTACGACATAAATGCTGGATTGGTTCTCAGCGACACGGAGTAGTTGAAAATCTCACCACCAATACGACGATGAACGGCCTGCCCCAGCTTGATTCCAGCTTGATCCCAGCTCGTAACTCGCCGCACAACGTTTGCGCGGCGTCAAAGTGTCGACCGTTTATTCCTTCTAGCATGAAGCTCTTGAATCGGGGAACGCCATGTATGCAGAGGCCGTGAACAGCACCACCCGCGAGCGGATTGGCTCGCTTGCGCGCGCAGGCAGTGATGCGCGGCTGGCAACGGAGTGACGTGACCAGCACCAGCCTTCCAGAGATTGCCACGCTGCACGCTGCGGAGCCATTCCGGTGGCTGATTCTGGGCTGGCGGGATTTTGTGCGTGCGCCCGTGATCGGACTTTTCTACGGCAGCTGCTTCGCGGGCATGGGCATCGCGATTGCGTGGGCGTTTGTCAATTCACCGCAATGGCTGTTGGCGCTGTGCGGCGGATTTTTGCTGCTCGGGCCGTTTCTGGCCATCGGCTTATACGATGTAAGCCGCCGCCTGGAACGCGGTGAAATTCCGTCACTGGCAAAATCGCTCACCGCGTGGAACAAAAATCTGGGCGCGCTGGCGCTCTATATGGGCGTGCTGCTGGTGCTGGAAATGCTGTGGAGCCGCGCGGCGCTGGTGGTATTTGCGCTGTCATTTAACAGCATGCCGCAAAACCACAGCACGCTTGGCTTGCTGCTTGATCCCACGAACATCCAATTCGTCGTGACTTACTTTGCGGTCGGCGCAGTATTTGCCGGGCTCATCTTTGCCACCAGCGTAATTTCAATCCCCATGATCATGGACCGCGCCACCGACGGCATCAGCGCTGGCATCACCAGCGCGCGCGTCTGCCTTGCATTTCCACTGGTGATGTTGCTATGGGGCGCGCTGATTACTGTGCTCGTGGTGCTGGCGATGCTGCCATGGTTTGCCGGCCTGCTCGTCGTGGGGCCGGTGCTGGGGCACGCATCGTGGCACGCGTATCGCGCGGCAGTGCAGCGGGCAGAATCGCTGACCTGATCATTTCAAAACGTCTGCGCAAGATCAATACCCGCCAAACCTGGCCTGCTAATCTCCGACCATGACCGAAGCCGCGCAATACAGCAACTGGTGGATCAACATCGCCGTTGTAATTCTCACCATTTCCGCCGTGATGGCGAGCGCGCTCGTTCATTACGAAGGTTTATCCTGGCTCAATCGTGTGCTTGCGCGTGGCGGCAAGGCGCATCGGCGCGTGGTGTTGTATGCGATCCTCGCGATCATCGTGCTGCACATTGCCGAGATCTGGATTTTTGCGCTCACCTATCATTTGTTGCTGCTATGGCCGGATGCCGGGCATCTGAGCGGCGCGATTGGGCGCAGTGTGTTGGATCATGTTTATTTTTCAGCGACCGTCTTTACCACCGTCGGCTTTGGTGATCTTTCGCCAAGCGGACCGATTCGGTTTCTCGCTGGCACGGAAGGGTTAACCGGTCTGGTGCTGATTGGTTGGTCAGCATCGTTCACTTATATCGAAATGGAAAGACTATGGCGAGGCGTGGGTAAACGCGATTAGTGTTTGAGCAATCTCACGGCCGCGTTCATACCCTCTTCGATCGATGCTGCGGCAACGCATCACTACAGAGTAGAATCGCAGCCGCATTTTGCAGTCGAGGCTTTTACAGCGGCGCTGATGATGAAAGACCTGGCTCAAACCGTGGCTTCGAATTCAAAGGATCCATTTAGGCCAAACGAACCCGCGCTTATCGTGGTTACTTTCTTTGCGCTTTTTACTTCACCACCCGGGCAACAAGAATCGCCGCATAAAAACCCTTGGCACAACTGAATGCAAGCGTCGCCTTCGCAATACCCAAATGAATTTAATCGCAAACTCAAGCATTGGCGGGCGTCTTGGGAAGAGAATGGCTCTAAATGGCCGTGGATACTGTGGTTTTAACTTTAAAAAGGCGCCCCGATGCCATTCGTATAACTCTTGAGCTAGACAGGGTAAACCCTATATGGGGCGCGCCCTAGTTGTTGCAATCGATTGCGGCGCTTAAAGTTTAGTGACTGACATCTTTAGTTCGAAGCAAGCTATTGCCGAAAATATCATTTTGCACGTCTGCGCTTTGTTTTTATATTTTTAATCCTCATGGAGAAAAAAATGCTCACGTCCCCGATTAATTTCAATGTACCTGCACCAACCACACCGGAGGCAGATGTTAATAATTCGAGTGCTGGCGATGGAAGCGGCAATGTTAATAACACTGCTAAAGATTCCAGCAACACTCAACTTACTTCCACCGCAAAATCGCTTGCTGACGTATCCGCAGATTTTCATCCCGAACAATATGTGCAGACGAATGGCGGTAATGAAACCAGTCTGAATAGTCCAGCCAGTGGTAATGGCGCAGCTGCAAACAATTCTTACACCTTGGCTTCCGCTCGTGGCTCAAATGCGAATCGAACGAGCGTTATAAATCCGCAGGATGTGGCGCTTTCCCGCCAGGCGAAGCCAAAGTTTGTTGACATCACCATTCAACAAGGAGGCTTTCTTGGTATGAATCGTGAAACGGTGCCGGGAAAAGAAATAGTCAGTCCCAAATGGTATTCAGAGTCAACCGGCGAATGGGCAAAAATGAAATTTCCCGAATACGAAAATGGGAAATTAAAGGAGCTCGGAAGCAGTTTCCAAAAAATGGGCTGCCATGCGACGGGAGTTTTGAATGCCGCCAACATTATTTCAAGTAGGGTGTCAGGTGAGACGGCAACGCCTCGAAATGCTCGCGACTATCAGGTTGCAACCTACGACGAAAAAACGAGCAAGGTAATGAAAAACGTTGGCAACGACAATGCCTATACCGGAAATAAATTCTTGAACGTAATTCGAAATGTTCAATTTTATGATCTCAGGTCTCCCCAAAAATTTAAGAAAATTGGCCAAGATGATATTTTCAACATTGGCAAACCTACGACCATTTCCGACCAGACAATGCAGCGGATCAAGGATAACGTTAACGCGGGTAATCCTGTAACGATAGGGATCGCCAAGAGAGGTGAAAGTGATCCGAGGCACACCGCGGTAGTCTCAGGCGTTGTTACAGACAAAGCTGGCAAAGAACAACTTATGGTTCGAGACAATTGGGAAGATAAAGACGGTCAAGCAGAAATGATTACGCTAAATGAGTTCACCCAGCGGTATCGCGGTGTGAATGCAGATAGGGTACAAGTTGACATGGTCTGGGCAGCCGCACCAAAGAACAATTAGCTCGGTATGCGTTGAAGCGATGCGGCGAATTGTCCTGGATTTTCTGGAGACTCCTTAATCTGGACAAACATGCAGCGTGGATTCTCAGCGGCATCGAATAGTCGACAATCTCACCACAGATGCGAGATGAAGGGTCTCAGCATTGGCGAGCTACCGGCTAGAGGTTGCTTGTGCGATGTTCGTCAGACTTGCCACGAGGACATTGCTATTTTTGTTTCCCGCAGCACCGTAAACCAGCCATTCGCGTTTACCGCGAAACACATTCATCTGTATCGACGGCGCGCGCGCTGTGCCGAGGTTTACCCAGTACGCGCCCTCCCCCAGTCCGCTCACATCGACCGGCGTGGCTTTGAGTGTCACCGCACCGGCCCGCGCTTGCGCTGGCGACATGCCCGTGGCATCCGTTGGCGCGCGCCGCACCAGCAGCGACACCGATAACGTTTCCTTAATCGACGCGCCTTTAGAGGTGTAGATGCACTCGGAAACGGCAGCTAGTTTCGCCGATCCCTTCATCGTCTGCACCAGACTTCCACCGTCAAATTTATTCGGCGCGAAGGCTGTCTCGACATCTGTTTTCTGCATCATCTTGCACGGGTCTAAATCGTCTGCGGCGTGAGCATTGCCCGAGAAAAACCAACCAGCGCCGAGAAATCCTAGTAGCAATGACAGACGATATTTCGACATGATTTTTTTCCTTGGCTGTTAAAGGCTTGTCGGCGATGGTACAGAAACGGGGGCTCGCGGTGGAATGAATGGGGCAAGACGCTCAGGACAATCAGTGCAAAGCTGGGGGCAGGTCTTTCGTTAGCATAGTTGGTGTTTATGCTATTCGCTTTGCCTTATCAAATTAAACGTGACAACGAGGAAGCTGACTTAATTTTTTCGGCGGCGTATCGCATATGGGAATCGTCGAGTACACCCTAAACACATTCATACACGGGCATCTTCAGGCATAAACGGCTCAAGATGGCCGTAGATGCTGGAGTGTGATTTAGAATTAATGGAGTGTGACCCTCATGTCAACCCTCTCCAAAGAAGCAGGCCTCACGATTATGACCACGCTGCGCTGTGTGCAGTGGGATATGCGATGTGCGATGTGGGATATGGGATATGGTCTAGTTGGATACGAGGGCGGCGTGGCATATTTGCACGCTAGCAGAAAAAAATTACGCTGACCCCTCTGATTGCATTGCGCAAAATAATTCTTCGCTGACGCCTTCAATTCTCTTTAATTCTCAAAACGAACAGCCGTCGGGCAACATCGATTTCTCGGTGAGGCGTTTTCGTAACTGTTCGCGCAGCAGCATTACAGGATTGGCCTGCCCGGCAAGTTGATTGGGCGCGATCACACGGATCGTCGGTGCGTTTGCCGCGTCATTCGGTTTGGCGACAAACAAAAAAGCGGAGAGCGCGCTTTGTTCGGTTGAACACCGCGCATCGCCGCCTTCACGCGCACCGGCCTCCAACGCATTGAGTAACGCAATTGCGAGTCCACACGATTTTGGCGTCTTCAGATGCTGCTCGAGGGCTCTATCGAGCACATCTTCGCTTGCGAGCATGTTGCCCTGGACGGATACACCCGGGGCTTCGCGCACGCCCTTGGCGGGCGTGGTAAAAAAACCCGTGAAACTCGCCGTCGTCGACCCGCCCGGTTGAAGCGCGGCGACACCATATTGGCGAAGCGGCCGGCCGAGGACAAAGCTCTTCTCCACCTGCTTTGAAGTAATCTCCTCGATGACCGCCTGCGCAGCACTGCCTCCACGCAGCATCTTGCTTGCGTGATCGCGCCCTTCATCGCTGGTCAATCCTTGCGCAACGACCACGCCCCTCCCCGGCACGAGTCGGGCGATCACCGCCACGTCGGGCCAACAAGTGGCACCCGCCGCGCCCACCTCACCCGTTTGCGGATCCACCGCCACCACGCTCCACGTCGCCCATGAACACATGGGCAGCGCTGCAAAAAGGAAGGCAAACCGCGTTAACCACTTTTTCATAAATTCTCCTGATGTGAAATACAACCCAAGGATCGAACTATTTCGGGAAAGATCTCGACCCGCTAACTTGCCACAGCTTACCTCACGCATGCGCAGGCCGCTTTGCGGGCTTGATCCGAATCTCCACCGTTTTGCCGACCGCTCTCGCCTGTACATTACGGCGCTGGGGTCAGGCCTCGCCTCTTGCCTACTTCGCATTTCCGTGCGCTTTCTATATCTCAACGTAATCATTGAACATTAGATTGTAGGAGAGAAGAAGAGAATACGGCGAGAGGTAAGAACCGCCTCCAGATTCTTTATTCGGCTTCCTTAGAAACTTGGGTTAGGCAAGAGGCAGGGCCCCATTCATTTATGCTGGCAAATGGCGCGCGAGGTGCGCAGAAGCAGCGCCGTGTTTTTTGCAACCGCGCCATGCGCGACGTCGAGGTAGGGCCACGACCATTCTAAGACGCTGAACGACTTCTTAGGGTGTAACATTCCTACCCAGTAGGGATCACGCGACAATTCGGACCTCAAAGCCGCATAACGGATAAAAAAAATGCCCACTTCGCTCACTCCCGCCGCGCCTGTTGAGAATGCACCGGCGACATCCGCCTTCCGCAGGCTGGTAGCCCGCATCGACCGTCGGGTATTGCGCTCGCTTCTTTACTTGCCTGCGATGACGGCGGTATTCCTGCTCTTCAGGGTCACAGAATGGTTCGTGGAACACTATTTTTCCGCTGGTACGCGGCAGAGTATGGTCGTCGCCCTCGCCACTGCCATTGGTCTGGCCATCGTGTTTCAGATGTTTCACCATCGCGTTGAGTCGGCCGTGGAGCGCTGGCTCAACCGGCACTCGCACGCGCGCCTGCACGAGCTCGGCGCGCTCGCGAAGGAGATAACCCTCATTGGCAGTGCCTCCGTGCTGCAGCAGCGCGTGCTCGACCGGATTGAAGCGGTGATGACGACGGCCGGTGCTGCCATCTATCTTGGGCAGGCAGATGACAATTTCACCGTGGTGCGCGCGAATGGCGATTACGCCCCGCGGGAGATCCACGGCGACGACCCGGTCGTGATCCAGTTGCGGCTGCACCATCGCGGAGCCGCACCGAAGGCGAGTGGTTCGCGCGTCGCCGTGGCGATGCTCTGGCCCATGTTAGTGCGGGGCCGCGTGATCGGCTTGCTCTGCATCGGCGAGCGCCGTCACACGGAAAGCTTGGACGAACGCGAGATCCACGCCGTTGGCGAAATCGCCAGCGCGGTCGGCATGGCGCTGGCGATGCTGGATCCATCTCTGGCCGAACAGGATCGCGGGCGACAGGTTTCATTGCCGAAAATGTTCTCGCCGGGGGCAGACACTGCACAGCAGGGCAAGTCACGCCATTCGTCGTACCCGGAATTAGCGCCCATAGACGAATCGATCCCGTCGATCGCTGTCCTGGCTTTTTTGAACATTGGCCGGGATCCGGATAACGAATATTTTGCTGACGGGCTCAGCGAAGAATTGCTGAATGTACTCGCGAAGATTCCCGGGTTACGAGTGGCGTCGCGCACCTCAGCGTTCAGTTTCAAGGGCCTCACGGTCGATATCCCGACGATCGCGCTCAAGTTAAACGTCGCCACGGTGCTCGAGGGAAGCGTGCGCAAGTCGGGCACACGGGTGCGCGTCACGGCACAGCTCGTCCATGTCGCGACCGACTCGCGCCTCTGGTCGGATACCTATGAACGCGAGCTGGAAGACATCTTCGCGGTGCAAGACGATATCGCAAAATCGGTTGTCGAAGAACTGCGCACCAAGCTGCTCGGCGCAACAGCCACCGCCAGTACGCTGGCGCGTGCCGAAGCCGACGTCGAAACCGCCGCGCTGGGCCGAAGCGACAATGCGGAAGCCTATCGCCTGTACCTGCAAGGGCAATTCTTCCGCGATCACTTGGCCAAAGAGAGCACTGCACACGCCATCGAGTGCTACGAAGCGGCGCTGAAAGTCGATCCCAACTATGCGCTCGCCTGGGCTGGCGTATCGCGCGCCTACTCCGATGCCGCAGGGCAGAACTGGATTCCCCACGAGGAAGGTTATGCCAAGGCGCGCGACGCGGCGCAGCGCGCGATCAAATTGCATCCGGATCTGGCCGAAGCTCACTCGGCCATCGGCTGGGTACTCAAATCGAGCGAATGGGATTGGAAGGGAGCCGATGCGGCCTTTCGTCGCGCCCTGGAGTTGGCGCCCGGCAGCACGCTGGCGATGAACGGCGCGGCCACGCTGGCGGGCAATCTAGGTCGCTTTGGCGAGGCCATCGCACTGCTGCGCAGAGCGTCGGTGCTTGACCCGTTAAATGTTGCCTTGCACCGTAATCTCGGGCTGTATTGCGTCGCGGCGGGCGAACTCGTCGAGGCCGAGGCTGCGCTCAAGGAGACGCTCCGGCTCAGTCCACAAGGCGGTTTGACTTACTGCTGGCTCAGTCTCGTCTATCTGGCTCAGGGACGGATCGAAGAAGCGCTCGCCACCGTACAGCGCGAGGTCAGCGAAATCTTCCACTTGCTGGGACTGTCGGTGGTGCAGCATGCGCTCGGCAACCCCTCGGAATCGTCGCTCGCGCTCGAGCAGTTGATCGACCAGCATGGGCGGGACGCGGCCTATCAGGTGGCGGGTGTCTATGCCTACCGCGGTGACCCCGACCGCGCCTTCGAATGGCTGGAAAAGACCTATGCAGAGCGCGACCCCGGACTCATTTACATGAAGATGGATCCCTTGCTGCAGAGCTTGCACGGTGATCCGCGTTGGCTCCCGTTCCTCACCAAGATGCAACTCGCGGATTGAGTGCGCGGCGCGGACGGTGCGCGCGGGACTGAAACGCTACGGTTCCCGCGACGACACCGTATTGGTATCGATATTTCTACGTCGCAATACTAGGGATTTCCGTAAAGTTCTGCCGTCTTGATCGATGTCCCGGTGGATCCCGTTCCGCCAATCACAAGAACCTTGCCGGTTGCCAGTAACGTGGCTGTGTGCGCGACGCGCGTTGCCTGCATGCTCGCCGTGGGTGTGAACGCTGCGCTGGCGGTGGAATAGATTTCAGCGCTGATCAGTCTCGTGCTGCCGTTCTTGCCGCCCGCCACCAGCAGGCGGCCGCTGCTGTGAACGGTGAAGGTGTGCTCGCTGCGCCCCACGTTGAGGCTCGCGCCAAGGCTCCAGGCACCGGCTGCCGGATCGAAGGCCTCACTCGCCAGCACGTCCGCCGCGCCGTCGAATCCGCCAACGATCACTACTTTGTCATTCACCAGCGCCGCGGCGTGAGAATAGCGCGCGGACCGCATCAAGGGCAGTGTCGCAAAGGTGTTGGTGGCTGGGTCATAGATTTCGGCCGAGCGCAGCGCGGTGAAACGATTGCCCGTTGCGACGCGCCCGCCCGCAATCAGCACCCGACCATCGGTAAGCCGCGTCGCGGTGTGACGTTCGCGCGCGGTTGCAAGATTTGGCCCGGCCGCGAAGCTCGCCGTGACGGGGTCATAAATGCCGCTGCTCGCGATCACTTTGCCGGCATTGTCGCTGCCGCCGACCAGCAGTACTCGACCGTTCTGAAGCAGCGTCGCGGTATGGAACGAGCGCGACGACGACGTGCCGCCTGCGGGCGACCAAGTGCGCGTCGCGGCGTCAAACATTTGTGCGCTCGAATTTCCGCCGCCGACCACGAGCACGCGGCCATCGTTGAGGAGCGTTGCCGTATGGCCGACTGCCTTGCTGGGCAGATTCCCCACTGCGGTGAACGCGCCTGCGGATGGATCGTAGACCTCGGACGACGCCGTCGGGCTGCCATTCGCGTCGAGCCCGCCGGCGACCAGCACTTGGCCGTTGGTCAGCAACGTGGCAGTGTGATACGCGCGCGCCGTCGCCATGCTGCCGGTGAACGTAAAGGAGGCCGGGGCACTGATCGCGAACGAGCGCGCGACGGCGTCTGCCGCGCCGTAGTTGGCGTCACCTGCCTGCTGCGCCGTTACCGTGCAACTCCCGGCGCCGGTCAGCGTGATCACGTTACCGCTCGCGCTGCAGTTACCGGTTGCCGAGAATACGACAGCAAGGCCGGATGAAGCGGTTGCGCTCACGGCGAAGGGTGCGTCGCCAAACTGCTTGTCGGCAAGCGCTGCGAACGAGATCGTCTGCGCCGCGACACCGATGCTGAAGGTTTGTGCGACGGGCGCTGCAGGCAGATAGTTGGCCCCGCCCGATTGGCTGGCCGTGACGGTGCAGCTGCCGCCGCCGGTGAGCGTGACCACGTTCCCCGCAATCGTGCAATTGCCGGTCGCCGTGAAACTGACCGTGAGTCCGGACGAAGCCGTCGCGCTCACCGCGAACGGCGCGTCACCGTAGGCCCTGGCGGGCAACGAACCGAAATTGATGGTCTGGCTGCCCTTGGTGACACTCAGCGTGCGCGTGATCGTTGTCTCGGCGTAGACCAAGGTGCCATTCTGCGACGCGACGACGCTGCATAGCGGCGGCGAAACAGCGGTGGCGACGAGACGATTGCCATCGACGATGCTGCAAGCACCGGAGGCCGTGAACGTCACCGGCGCGCCGGAGGTGCTGCTCGCATTGAGCGTGAGCGATTGTCCGAACTCAATCGACGGTGGCAGCGGCGGGGAGAAGGTGATGGTTTGCGGCGCGCCGAGTACCGTGAGCCGGAGTAGCTGCCGATCCGATTGCTGCGGCTGGCTCTGGTCGCGTACTTTGACGAGCACGTTGAAAATACCCTTGGCCGGCGGCGTGACTGCGAGCGCACCGGTGCCGGGGTTGATCGTCACCCACGGCGGTGTGGCGGTTGAGTCGAGCTCCCATTGCACGGCGCCGAAGCCGCCGAACGACTGCAGCGGCAGTGTTGTAGTAGCCAGCGCGATGACGGGAGTCAGCTTCAGGGTTTTGATGATGAGTGGAATGGGGGTGATGGTGCCGGATGCGCCGACGACCACAAATTTTGCACCCCACTGCGCAAACGCCAAACTCCCGTCGCGCCCGCAGAAATCAGGGTCCACGGCGGGATTGCCGGGATCACATTGCGCGCCGAGTACGCGCAGCGTTACCTGCGCCTTCTCGCCGGCCGAGAGGGGGAGCGTTGGGGCGGTCGCATTGGCGGTCGGGAACTGGCCGAGGTTTGGGTCGGCGCCATCCTGCACGTTGGGCGTCGACCAGTTAGCCACTTGCGCATTCTGCTGGATGAAGCCGATCTTGCAGCTTCCCACCGACGTTGCCGAGAACGACACCGAAGGCGACAGCGAGACTTTGCGCAGCAGCAACTGCACTTTCATGCCGTCCGGAATCCTAACGTCTCGCAGCAGTGTTTTTACCGCAAGCGTGGTGTCGGTATTTCCGGCGTTAGTGATGGTGAAGGTCGCGTCGACCGGCGCGTAATTTGCCAGTGCGGCGTTGGTGAGCGCCACGTTAGTCAGGGCATTATTGGTCAGATCGGCATTGGTCAGTTCAACATTGGCTAACGCAACATTGGTCAGGTCGGCATTGGTCAAGTCGGCGTTGGTAATAGCGACGTTGCCAAGCGTGTAATTGGTGAGAGCGGCGTTGGCGAGTGCGACGTTCGTCAATGCGGCGTTGGTGAGGGCCACGTTGGTCAGATCGACATTGGTCAGGTCGACATTGGTGAGCGCGACATTGGCCAGTGCCACGTTGGTGAGGGCGACGTTTGTCAGCGCAACGTTGGTGAGGGCGACGTTCGCGAGCGCCACGTCGGTAAGGTCATTGTTGGCCAGATCCGGTTGCAGGCCTCCATCCGCATTGGTGATGAGCGTCGCGTTCGGATCCGGATTGAGAACCACTTGCGACACTTGCTGAAGGTTGTGCAACGCGGGGTTGTAGGCGGTGACAGGTGTGGCGATCGGTGCGCCGGTTATTTTGTCGGTCAGCATCGACACATCCACGCGCACGCGGGCACCCGGCGTGCCGGAGGTAACCCATACGGTGCGCGTCGCCGTTGAGCGCGGCGGGACGGCGAGGGTGAGCGCGGTCGGCGTGGCCACGTTCTGTTCGAAACTTGCGCGCCCGCCTGCAGGAGCGGTGTCGACAATATTCAGGTAATAGGAACGATAGTCCTGATCCAGCGCGAGCGGCTCGGCCAGATTCTGTACCGTGATCACGAAACCGCGCGGGGACAATGCGTTCAGCAATTTCGCGTTGGCATTGGCATACGCTACCGCGCGCTCGCCGATCACAGCCGTGTACAGATTCGAGTTGCGCGAACCTTCCTGACCTGCGACACAGCTCAGATTTGGCACCGCGCTTACGCTGCCGTCGGCATTGTTGACGAACTGAACGACCGCCGTATGATTTGTCCAATCCCCGTTTCGCGGCCGGACCACGTCACGGTTATCGGTCCACACCGGGTGGAAGACCGGCGAGGTGCCCGTGTTGATGCACGCAGTGCCGGTAGTGCCGCAATTGAATGCGTAGGGCTGCGCGACGGTGCCGGTTGGCACGATTGTCTGGGCGGCGATGTCGATGTAATCGCCAATGAACGGCAACGTCCCGTCAGCCGCGATCGGCAAGTTGGGTGGGCTCTGTTGCTGCTGTTCAATGATGACGCAGCCCTCGGCGGGCGCAGGTGCCGGGCAGGCGACGGTCCCTGGCGGTGCCTTGCGGCTGCCGTACAGGTAGCGTGAAACCCGATTCGACCGGAACTGCGGCACGTCATCCGGTGCAGCGAAGGCCGCGAATACGTCCAGCGTGTGACGGCGCGCGAGGCCGGGCGTCGCGTCGTTCACAAACGGCGTGAACACAACAGCCGGATCGTAGTTCGCAACCGGGACACGGATCTCGTCGTAGTCGAGGATCGACGCGCACGGCGCCACCGTGCAAACGAGACGGCCTATGGTGTGGTCATGGCGTTGATCGAGCCAGACGGCGGCAAGTCTGCCAGCCGCAAACGTTAGCGCAACTTGGAGCTGGTGACCGCGCCCTGGGTTGGCCAAGTTGGCCGGATCGGTCGTCCAATCGTCAACATAGGCGATCGGTCCCCACGCGCCGAGGCTGCCGTTGGGCCGGATGGTTGCCGTCAATAAAGCGATGCGCGCATCGGCGTTGGCGTTGCCGTTTATCGCGGCCTTGCGCTGCGCCCACGCGACATGCAGGCGGCTCTTGCCTTGCGAGTCGACCGAGGTCGTGATGGAAGGCAGGTCGTTGGTACGGAAAGTTGCGCCTGTCCGCGCCTGATCGAACGGGATGATATCGGTCACGCGCGTTGGGCTGCTCCATTTGTTGCCGCCGTCGGTCGAGGAACTCATGTAGAGCGCGTGCGGGGAACCAGCGGCCGGATCGCCGAAACGCCGCCAGACTACATACACTGCCCCGGTCTGCGGGTCGATAGTGACAGTCGAACCGGAATTGGTATCCACCGATTCGCTCAGCTTGACCGCCTTTTCGAATGTCTGGCCACAATTGC
>JANMQR010000334.1:0-1863 GCA_031370625.1 Burkholderiales bacterium
CACGCCGAGTGTGCCAAGCGCTTCGCACAATTCAGTCATCCGCGTTTTCAGCGGGCGGCCTTGCCAGAAGCCAGTGCGGTATTTCACGTCCACACCGTAAGCCGACGTATCTTGCGAAATGACCAGCAATTCTTTCACGCCGGACTTCACCAGATTTTCCGCTTCCTGCATCACGCTGCCAACTGGGCGGCTGACCAAATCGCCACGCATACTCGGAATAATGCAGAACGTGCAACGATGATTGCAGCCTTCGGAAATTTTTAAATACGCGTAGTGCTTTGGCGTGAGTTTGATACCGGCGGCGGGCACCAGATCGATGAATGGCTCATGTGGCTTGGGCAGATGCGCGTGCACGTGCTGCATCACTTCTTCCTTCGCGTGCGGGCCGGTGACGGCGAGCACTTGCGGGTGCGCGAGCTTGACTAAATTTTCGCCACCTGCGCCTGACTTTGCACCAAGACAACCTGTGACGATTACTTTGCCATTTTCAGCGAGCGCCTCGCCGATGGCATCGAGTGACTCTTCCACCGCCGAATCAATAAAGCCGCAGGTGTTCACCACTACTAAATCGGCGCCTGCATAATCGGGCGCAATTTCATAGCCTTCCGCGCGCAATTGCGTGATGATTTGCTCGCTATCGACGAGCGCTTTCGGGCAGCCGAGCGAGACAAAACCCACGCGCGGCGGCTTAACTGTTTGCACATGCGGTTGAACGTGCTTGGTGGAAATTTTGATGGGGCGAACGACGAGGGTCATGAAGATTTACCGATTGCGATTCAAGTTATTTATTTGCTGCCCGCTTTTTTCGCGCGGGGTTTGGGGGCGGCTTTCGCAGCGGTGCTTTTTGCCGCACCCGATTTGCCAGCTCGTGCCGGCTCAGGCGCAGGCGCTTCGTCTTCCGCATCTGCCTCGCGTGCGTTTGCGTTTGCGGGCGTGGCAAACGGAAACGCGGAAAACATTTGCATCGCTTGTTTGCGTAATTCTTCTTGCATGCTGATTACGCTCGAAGCGCTTTTCTCGAGGTAATCACCCATCACGTTGGGCACCGCGCCGGGGATGGTGCCGAGACCTGCACCCAGGCCCGCGCCAAGCCCGCCGCCGAGCCCCCCGGCCCCTGCGGGAGGTTGCATGATTTTGGTCCATGTATCAGGCGCGAATGAGGGCACGGTGCCGTAAATGTTTTTTGATTGCTCCTGAAACTTGCGCTGCGCTTCGTGAAACGCGCCGATGCTGCGTTCCAGATAGCTGCCCATCAAACCCTGCATGGAATGGCCGTAGTAGCGAATGATATTGCCCAGCATGTCAGCTGAGAACATCGGCACGCCACCACTCTCTTCCTCCAGAATAATCTGCAGCAAAATGGAGCGCGTTAAATCTTCATTGGTGCGTGCATCGTGAACTTCAAACACCTGATACTCGAGCACAAACTGTTTGATCTCAGCGAGCGTGATGTAGGCGCTGGTTTCGGTATCGTAAAGACGGCGGTTCGGGTATTTTTTAATAATTCTAGCCATAGGGGCTCCATAACGAATTCTTTGTTAGTCATGCAAACACGCGAACAAACTTACCAACTGAAATACGCTGGTCACATGTTGCGCTACACAATACGCATGTGAACAGATTAAAATCATGGCCTCGCCAAAGCTTAGCTGCAATGCGTCAGAAACACCTGAACCCGGGCCTTCAATTGACGCCTGCGACTGAAGAGTGAGCGTAATACATGATTGATTATATTAACATTTTTGACGATTTACGGTATCAAAAAATAAATATGCTGCACTGCAACATAAATTGCTTGACTTCAACAAGATTCAGTCCTATTATTCTTCTTGTGCAGCGCACCATTTTTGATTCAAAGCGTCC
>JANMQR010000349.1:0-24351 GCA_031370625.1 Burkholderiales bacterium
TTTATAATACCCGACACAGGTTTGTTGAATGCCGGGTTTGGTTTAAAAGGAGCTTCCGCTTCGAATGCTGCAGCACGTTCCGATGCGCAAAAGCGCGCCGCGAATGCGGCCAAAGCAGCAAAAGCGCAAGCGGATGCAAAAGCAAGCCTCCCGGTGGCAACGTTAAAAGCGGGAGTAGCACTGATGAGTGATCGAGAAATCGATCAGCAACTGGTAGAGCGCGCGCAGTCTGGCGACAAAAAGGCATTCGAGCTGCTGGTAATCAAATACCAGCGCAAGGTCGAACGTTTGTTATCGCGCATTATTCGTGATCAAGCCGAAGTCGAAGACGTCGCTCAGGAATCGTTTATCAAGGCCTATCGCGCACTGGCGAACTTCCGCGGAGATAGCGCTTTTTACACCTGGCTATACCGGATCTCGGTCAATACCGCGAAAAACTATCTGATCAGCCAAGGGCGCCGTGCTCCCACCAGTACCGAATTTGACGCTGAAGAAGCTGAGGGATTCGAAGACGCAAGCGGTCTTAGAGATATTGCAACTCCAGACGCGGAATTGATGTCGAAGCAGATCGGTGCAATCGTTAATAAGACGATTGATGCGTTGCCGGATGAGCTGAAGACCGCCATTACGTTGCGTGAAATTGACGGCATGAGCTACGAAGAAATTGCACAAATTATGGATTGCCCAATTGGCACGGTTCGATCTAGAATCTTTCGCGCACGTGAAGCAGTGGCACTCCAGTTACGCCCCCAGTTGGGCATCATGAAGGACAGGAGATGGTGAAATGAACGAGAAATTATCCGCGCTGATGGATGGTGAGCTTGATCGCACCGACGCGCTGGTTGCGATCAAGACGCTTGGGCAAGATGCCCAACAGCGAGGTGATTGGGATTGTTATCACCTGATTGGTGATGCTATTCGCGGCGACGCGCCTTCGGTCACCGCACGTCGTAAAGCATGCGCGGAATCCATTTTTGCAAAACTTGCGGATGAGCCTACGATTCTGTCCCCGGCGGCGATTGCGTCGCCAGCGAGACTGTCAGTTGTAGGTAAGCCTGCCGCAGTCGAAAAGAAAACGCGTATGGTTCTTGCAATGGCGGCATCGGTAGTGACTGTCACGGCGATTGGTGTGATTGCGTTGCGGCAGCAAAACGCGACGACAGTGCCGCTGCAGGTAGTGCAACAGACACCGACATCAAACTATTCCGATACGCAGGCAGCATCGAACACAGCCCTGAACGAAGTTGAGGCAAACAAGCGCGTAAACGATTATCTGGTGATACACCGCCAGTTCGCCAATTCGTCAGCGTTGCGCGCTGCTTCGACGAAACAAGCTGAAACCAAGCAGGCGGCCGCACAGTAAAACAGCATGTCGATTTTCTTTGTGGCACTTATACGATTTTATGGAAAGCGTATGGGTTGCGTCTGAAGCAATTTGATCGCGTTGCCGTAGAAACAGGGCCGCTAAAATAACAGAGTTGTAATCCGCATTAGGGCGCATCAGAGCAAGACATGACAAGGGCTTCAGTTTTTTCCTCGATTTCAGCGCAGGTGAGTGGTGTCGTATTGACCGCGCTGACATATTGCATTCGTCTAGCGATTGGTGGCGCACTCCTTGTCGCGCTGCTCGGCCAACCTTCGCCGGCCTTTGCGGGCGACGGGTCACGTTCCGTGGAACGCATCGCCCACGATCCACGCGATGTGAAGAACGGCGACGCGCAGGAGTGGCTGGAACGCATTTCCCGTGCCGGGAGAGAGAATCCGTACACGGGCGTTTTTGTTCACTCCACACCCGACAACAGCACTTCGACGCGGGTCACGCATTTGGTCGATAAGCAAGGCGTTGAGCACGAAAAGATCGAGTCGCTCGACGGCCCGATGATGGAAATCATCCGCCGTAACGATGAGATGTATTGCTACCAGCCGCAGGAAAAGGTGGTTTTAATTGATAGACGTGTTAGCGGGCGCTTTTTCCCTTCGTTGGTCACCGGCAACCCAAAAAAAATTGCCGAAAATTACCGGGTGAAAATGGGGCCGAAAGATCGAATCGCCGATCATGATTGTCAGTGGATCATCCTTGAGCCGAAAGACTCGATGCGCTATATGCAAAAGCTGTGCGCCGAATTGGGTACGGGTTTACTGCTTCGCGCAAAGACATTCAACGATCGTAACCAGCTCCTGGAACAATTCGTTTTCACTCAGCTTGATCTGAGTCGCAGCGTGACCAAACAATCGTTGAAGTCAAAGTTTGAACAATCTGTAGGCTGGCGACGCGACTATTCGGTGGCATCAGCCCCGCAGAAAGATGTTGAGACTGGCTGGCTGGTGAGTAACTTACCTGCGGGCTTCAAAAAAGTCATGGAGATGATGCGCACGCAGCCGGGCCGGCCGCAGCCGCTTGCACATCTGGTTGTATCCGATGGCCTATCGCACGTGTCAGTCTTTGTGGAACCTGCACAAGCTTCCGGACGCGTGAACGCCGGTGGCGTCTCGGACGACAGCCCCACGACTTTCGCCGTACGCTCGGTGGCGGATCATCAGGTTACGGTAATGGGGGATGTTCCGTTCGCGGCAGTGCAGGCAATAGCCGACGGCGTCACCCGTCGACCGCGTTGAGTTTTGCATCGCGTTACGGATGGTTGGTCGCGTGTGCTGAGTTCATTAGGATGTTAAAACGCTAAACTCGAGAATTGTTTTTTGATTGAGTCCGACGGAGCGTGCGCCGATGAATTTTGCGAACACCGCTTCACGGTATGCCGATAGTTTTTGCATCAAAATAGTTTATTAGTTGATTGAATATTGTTTACGGAGAAAAAATGAACGGTCGCACAAAAGTTATTAACGCTGTTGGCGCGCAAGGATCGACACGCAGTCAATTGCTAGCCTTAAACGGGTTTGTTGGTTTTGCGCTTGCGCTGGCACTGGTACTGGCCCTGTCGCTGACACTCTCAATCTCGCCAGCAGGGGCGGCGACGGCGCGCGAGCTGCCGGACTTCACTGAGCTGGTCGAGAAGTTTGGCCCGTCGGTAGTCAATGTGAGCACCAAGGCGCGCCCCAATACGCGTGCCCAGAGCGGTTTACAGCTCGACGAAAATGATCCGATGTTTGAGTTTTTCCGTCGCTTCATGCCGCCGGACGCAGTGCCATCGCCACGCGCGAATCCCAATGCGCCGCGTTCACCACGCCGCGCGCCAAAAGGTGGCGATGAGCCGCCGTTGAGAAATTTGGGGCAGGGTTCAGGCTTTATTTATTCAGCCGATGGATATGTGCTGACCAATGCGCATGTGGTGGCAAACGCAGAAGAGGTAACAGTTACCCTGACCGACAAGCGAGAATTCAAGGCGAAGGTAATCGGCTCCGATCAGCGCACCGATATCGCCGTATTGAAGTTGGACGTCACTGGATTGCCCAAGGTAAATCTTGGCGATTCGGACAAAGTTCGCGTGGGCGAGTGGGTAATGGCAATCGGCTCGCCGTTTGGCTTCGAGAACACGGTAACGGCCGGTATCGTTAGCGCGAAAACGCGTGAGACGGGCGAATTTGTACCGTTTATTCAGACTGATGCGGCGGTAAATCCTGGCAATTCTGGCGGGCCACTATTTAATACTAAGGGCGAAGTGATTGGTATTAATTCGCAGATTTATTCTGATGGCGGCGGCTACATCGGGATTTCATTCGCGATTCCGATGAACACGGCGAGCGAGACGGCGAATCAAATTATCAAGGGCGGTAAAGTCACACGAGGTCGTATTGCGATTGAGATGGAGCAGGGCGGTATTAGCGACGATCTTGCTGAGTCTTTTGGCTTGCCAAAATCACCTGGCGTGATGATCAAAGTTGTCGAAAAAGGCGGACCTGCCGACAAAGCAGGTATTCAGGCTAAAGACATCATTCGCAAGGTGAATGGCGTAGCGGTTAAAAACAACATTGATGTTGTTCGCGCGATCTCGACCAAATTACCAGGGACAAAGATCACGCTTACTATTTGGCGGAAAGGGGCTGAAAAGGACTACACAGTCACCGTGGCCGAAGCACCTGCTGATGTGCGAGCTACCGGTCCGGTTGAGAAGAAAGCGGATCCAAAGTTGCCGCCGACACCGCCAAACCGTATTGGATTGGTCGTAAAGGACATTGGCGCGGACGACAAGAAAGAATTGAAACTCGGCCAAGGCGTGATTGTCGAGGATGTGGACGGTCCGGCTGAACGTGCGGGCATACAGCCGGGTGATTTGATTCTGGCGTTTAATACCATCGACGTTAAGACTGCGGCGCAGTTTGCCGAATTAGTGGCGAAGATGGATGCCAAAAAACCGGTTGCGCTGCTGGTCAAACGCGGCGAAGACACCCGTTACTTCACGCTGAGAGCGGATACAAAGTAACGGTCGTCTATGGCTACGGCGCGGCTCAAAGTTTTGTCCAGGAGTTATTGTCACCTCTGTGATGACATGATTGCGGCACTGAAAGCATTTCGGGGCCGCAAT
Source organism: Burkholderiales bacterium (assembly GCA_031370625.1). GTDB lineage: Bacteria > Pseudomonadota > Gammaproteobacteria > Burkholderiales > Usitatibacteraceae > UKL13-2. Next base: position 4,482 of record JANMQR010000349.1, read on the forward strand.
CAGGTTGAATTCGACATCGAGGTAATAGACGTCGATGCGGACGCAGAGTTGGAATCAAAATACGGTGACAAAGTGCCCGTACTCCTGCAAGGTGAAAATGAAATTTGTCACTATTTTTTGGATGAAACCAAGCTTGCCGAACAGTTGCTGAAGACCGCCTAATGGAATAGCTCGCGAAACTGGTGTGTTTGCGTTAAAATCCGGTGCGTAAATCGTTTTGTAAATGAGGGCACGATGTCGTGCCCTTGTTCGTTTTTACGCCTTCAAGTTACGCTTCCAAGTTACGCCAAAACAGCGATCTCCCATCAGTATGAAATTAATCAGAAACTTTTCGATCATTGCGCACATCGACCACGGTAAATCTACCTTGGCGGATCGCATCATTGAGCGTTGCGGCGGCTTATCGTCGCGCGAGATGGAATCGCAAGTGCTCGACTCCATGGCGCTCGAGCGCGAGCGCGGCATCACGATCAAGGCGCAGACAGCCGCATTGACGTACAAAGCACGTGATGGTCAGACTTATGAACTAAATTTAATCGACACACCGGGGCACGTCGATTTCTCATACGAAGTTTCGCGCTCGCTCTCTGCCTGTGAGGGCGCGCTGCTGGTGGTGGATGCCTCGCAAGGCGTGGAAGCGCAAACCGTCGCCAACTGCTATACGGCGGTGGAGCTCGGTGTTGAAGTGGCACCTGTGCTCAACAAGATTGATCTACCGTCGGCTGATGTCGAGCGCGTCAAGGCGGAGATTGAAGATATTATCGGGATCGATGCCTCAGATGCGGTGCAGTGTAGCGCCAAGACTGGATTGGGTATTGATGATGTTATCGAGACTGTGATTGCAAAAATCCCACCTCCGGTGGGCGATAAAACAGCGCCATTAAAAGCGTTAATTATCGATTCATGGTTTGATAATTATGTCGGTGTGGTCATGCTGGTGCGCGTAGTCGACGGCGCAATAAAACCAAAAGACAAAATATTATTGATGGCAACCGGTGCGCAACATTTGGTCGAGAATGTCGGTGTTTTCACGCCAAAATCAGTGGGCAGGGATGAGCTTTCAGCCGGTGGTGTGGGCTTTGTGATTGCGGGTATCAAAGAGCTGGCGTCAGCGAAAGTCGGTGACACAGTAACCCTGCTGGATCGCCCCGCCAGCGCCGCGCTGCCCGGGTTCAAGGAAATAAAACCACAAGTGTTTGCCGGCTTGTATCCGGTGGAATCGAATCAATACGATGCGCTGCGCGATGCGCTGACCAAGCTGCAATTAAATGATTCGTCGCTGCGGTTTGAGCCGGAAACCTCGCAGGCGCTCGGGTTTGGATTTCGCTGTGGTTTTCTAGGTTTGTTGCACATGGAGATTGTGCAAGAGCGGCTGGAGCGCGAGTACGACATGGAGCTCATCACGACTGCGCCGACGGTGATTTATCAGATCGTGAATAACGACGGCTCGGTAATAGAAATCGAGAATCCTTCGAAACTTCCAGAGCTATCGAAAATTCAGGAAATTCGCGAACCCATTATCACCGCCACCATGCTGATGCCGCAGGAGTACGTGGGCGCGGTAATTACGCTCTGTAACCAGAAGCGCGGGGCGCAGATTGATATGCAATACGCGGGTCGGCAGGTGATTCTGAAATACGATATGCCGATGAATGAAGTCGTAATGGATTTCTTCGATAAGTTGAAATCCGTTTCACGCGGCTATGCGTCGCTCGACTATGATTTCAAAGAATATCGCGCTGCCGATTTGGTGAAGCTGGACATCATGATTAACGGCGATAAGGTGGATGCGCTGTCGCTGATTGTTCACCGTGCCAATAGTCAGTTCCGTGGTCGCGAGCTGGCTGCAAAAATGCGTGAACTCATTCCCCGCCAGATGTTTGATGTGGCCGTACAGGCCGCGATTGGGGCGAATATCATTGCACGTGAGAACGTAAAAGCGTTGCGGAAAAACGTGTTAGCAAAGTGTTACGGTGGCGATATTTCCCGTAAACGCAAATTGTTGGAAAAGCAGAAGGCGGGTAAAAAGCGCATGAAGCAGGTGGGCAGTGTTGAGATCCCACAAGAGGCTTTCCTCGCGATTCTTCAGATTTAGATTGTTGGTGTTTGATTAAAGGGCGTTCGTCGCATTCAGCTGGAAGCTTTGTGTACGAACCAACAGAATAAGTTTGGTAAGTGATGTGCGCACTATGCGTGGCGTCCACAAACAACCAGACTTTTAGGAAAATAAATAAATGAATTGGGAAATGATTGGTTGGGCGGCATTGGCGATTAGCGGTCTTGTCATTGTGATGGGCTTCTTCCGCAAGGCCGGCACGCCGCAGCAAATAGTTGCCGGTGCCGAGGCGAGTCATCCGAATGTGTGGCTAGAAATTGCGTGGCCTATTTTTGCGATTGTCGGCATGGCAATGCTAACCTTCAAGGAGGTTCTGGGCTTTGCCACCGTATTGCTTTTGGCCACGACGATTACCGGCTTGATCTGGGCGGTTGATGCTTTTATTCTTAGCAAAAAACGTGCAAAGGATTCAGGCGATCCGGTGGTCGTCGAAATGGCGAAGAGCTTTTTTCCGGTAATTTTGGTCGTCTTCCTTCTGCGCTCGTTTCTCTACGAACCGTTCAAAATTCCATCAGGTTCAATGGTGCCGACGCTTCTGGTGGGAGATTTCATTTTGGTCAACAAATACACGTTTGGCATTCGCCTGCAGGTGATCAATAAAAAAATTATCGACATCAATTTGCCAAAAAGCGGTGACGTGATGGTGTTTCGGTATCCTGAAATCCCAAGCAAAGACTTCATCAAGCGCGTTATCGGTACACCGGGCGATACGGTGGAATACAAGAATAAGCGACTGACGATTAATGGGCAGCCCGTCGCGACGGAAAAAGTGGGAATCTTTACTGAAGTTGACGAACGTATGGGGATGACTCAGTTCGATCAATTCACCGAGAAGCTGGGCGATAAAGCTCACAGCATGATGGTTAACCCGCGTTATCCGGTCATTAGCTTGTCGGGCGTCCGCCAGTTTAAGTACAATAAGAATTGTGTTTACAGTGACGAGGGCGTTACCTGCAAAGTGCCTGAAGACCATTACTTCATGATGGGCGACAGCCGCGACAACAGCGACGACAGCCGTTATTGGGGCTTTGTGCCAGAAGAAAACATCGTCGGCAAGGCAGTATTGATATGGATGAATTTTGGTGCATTTAAGCACATGGGCCAATCAATCGAATAAATTGCCAGCAGGCAATGTACGGCTGAAACAAAAAATTAACCAGTGAGCGAGGATTTTGATGAGACTCTCCAAATACGCAGATATTAATACCGGTATGGCAAAGCGCCAGGGTGGCATGAGTTTCATTAGCCTTATCGTTATCTTTTCGGTGGTCGGCCTCATATTTTTATTGGGCCTAAAGATTATCCCCGCCTACCTTGATTACTTCACGGTGAAGAAAATCATCGCGAACATGAAAACCTCTGATGAAGTAAAGACTGGTACGGTGGCTGATATTCGCAAGAGCTTCGATAAACGCGTATCTGCTGACTATTCTGAGGTGGTCAAATCCGAAGATCTTGAAATCACCAAAGATGGCAACGAGACCGTCGTTACCGCGGCATGGACACATCGCATTCCCCTCATTCCACGGCACACTTTAATCATCGATTTTAGTACCAGTACCGCAGACAAATAACCTCTGTTCATACTGCCAAAGACCGTAACGCAAAACCTAATCTCAGCGTCGATATGGTGACTGCTGCTCATTCGCTGGAGCGCAGTCTGGGACACGCTTTCACTCAGACACCATTGCTCTCACAGGCACTCACGCATCGCAGTTTTGGCACCCTGCATAATGAGCGCCTGGAATTTTTAGGTGACAGCGTGCTCAATTGTGCGATTGCGCAGTTTATTTTTGATCGTTTTGCAGGGATGCCAGAGGGCGAGCTGAGTCGGTTACGCGCCAATTTGGTCAATCAAAACGTACTTGCAGAAATTGCAAAAGAACTTGAGTTGGGTCCACTTTTGCGTTTGGGCGAGGGCGAGTTAAAAACCGGCGGGGCCGAGCGGCCGTCTATATTGGCAGATGCGGTGGAAGCTTTGCTTGGCGCAGTGTTCCTGGACGCGGGCTTTGATGCAGCGAGTAAAGTGGTGCAGCGATTGTTCGCTGCGCGTCTTGATGAGTTGAGTCTTACCAAGCCGAGCAAAGATGCAAAAACCTTGCTGCAAGAATGGCTCCAGGCAAAGCGCTTGGCGCTTCCAACTTATACCGTGACTAAAATTGACGGCGAAGCGCACAAACAGATGTTCCAGGTTCAGTGCCTCGTAAAAGCGGATTCAATGATTGAAAACACGTTCGCGACAGGCAAAGGTGTCAGCCGACGGATTGCTGAGCAGGAAGCCGCCACCCAAGTTTTGTCACAGTTGATCGCCGCTGCCGAGCTTGCTGGCACCACCAACCGAAAGCGTTCTCCAAAAAAATCATGACACCCAACGAAAAAAGCAAAAGCGAGAAATTACCGAAAGTGAAAAAGAGCGTGCAAACCACTGCGCCTGAAATCGCGAACGCATCCAGTAGAAGTGAGCCAAACGCGGCGCTTGTGCAACTCAAGCCGAATGAAAATTTTCGCTGTGGCACCATCGCCATTGTGGGCCGTCCCAATGTGGGTAAATCGACCTTGTTGAATCATTTGGTCGGGCAAAAAGTCACCATCACATCGAAAAAAGCGCAGACCACGCGCCATCGCATTACAGGCATTTTCACCGACGCTGATGCGCAGTTCCTGTTTCTCGATACGCCAGGATTTCAAAAAACGCACGAGAATGCACTTAATCGCGTGCTGAATCGCACCGTGACGCAGGCTGTTGCCGATGCGGATGTGATCGTGTTCGCCATTGAAGCGGGTAAATTTTTACCTGCGGATGAGCTGGTTTTAAATGCACTCAATACTTCCGCCGCCGCCACGAACGGTACGCCGATTATTTTGGTGGTGAATAAAATTGATCGCATTGAAGATAAACAAAAGTTGCTTACCTTCCTCAACGATATTACGTCGCGGCTTACGTTTGCTGCGGTGGTGCCGACCAGCGTAAAAAATAAAGCCACGCTGGAAGAGCTGAAGCGTGCGATTAAATCGCGGCTGCCAATTGCCCCCGCCGTATTTGCAGTCGATGAAATCACCGATAAATCAGAGCGATTTATGGCCGCTGAATTTATTCGCGAAAAAGTTTTTAGGCAGGTGGGCGAAGAGCTGCCTTATAGCATCAGCGTATTGATTGAAAAGTTTGAGCAGGAAGGCAACTTGCGCCGCATTTTTGCCACCATCGTGGTGGATAAATCGAGCCAGAAAGCGATCATCATCGGCACCAAAGGTGAACGCCTAAAGCGCATCGGCACCGATGCACGCAAAGATATGGAAACCACATTTGCGGCCAAAGTTTATTTGGAGTTGTTCGTGCGCGTTAAAAAAGGCTGGGCAGATAACGAGGCCATGTTGCGGCAATATGGCTACGAATAGTTTGGCGATTTAGAGTCCTTAGACAGTGGCAAAGACGATAGGTGATACCAGCGCGGGCTTTGTGCTGCACAGCTACCCGTATCTCGAAACCAGTTTAATTGTCGAGACGTTCACACGCACTCACGGGCGTGTCGTGGCCGTGGCAAAGGGTGCCAAGCGCCCAACGAGTGCCATGAAAAGTCGGCTCAATCCATTCCAGGGGCTACTGCTGACGTGGTTCGGTAAATCTGATTTGAAAACGCTTAAAACCGTTGAGCATGCAGAAATTTATCCGCAGCTGTCGGGCGCTGCGTTGATGTCCGCGTTTTACATGAACGAGCTGTTGCTAAAACTTGCACAGCGCGAAGATGCGCATGAAGCTTTATTCAATGCATACGAAGATGCGATTGTGACGCTGGCCGTTCATGCTGATGCGGTAACAGGAATTGCAATAGCATTGCGGAAGTTTGAAATGTCTTTACTAAGCGAACTCGGCTACGCGTTGCAACTGTCCGAGGAGGCTGGCACACATGACGCCATCAATGCCGACGAGCGTTATGTCTATGTGATGGAACGTGGTCCGATTTCAGTTCGTAACGTCGCTAAAAATAGTCGACAACATACCGAACCTCACTACCAATCCAGCCCCAGTGATGGATTACAATTAAGCGGTAAAACATTGCTCGATCTCGCGGCGGGTGATTTTAGCGATCCACAAACGCAAGCCCAAGCAAAGCTGTTGATGCGCCGTGCGATCAATCAATTGCTCGGCGACAAGCCACTCCACACGCGACAACTCATTCGCGATCTCAAAGATATTTAACGAATCATGTCAGCACATTCCATCATCACCAATCTTAGCGTCAATCTCAACAAAGTTGCGTTGCTGCGCAACACTCGCGCGCTGGGCATTCCCAGCGTTACGCGAGCCGCGAAGATTGTGCTCGAGGCTGGGGCGAATGGCATTACTGTTCACCCGCGCCCGGATGGTCGCCATGTGCGCGCGGACGATGTGCGCGAGCTGGCCGATTTGCTGCGCGCATGGCCGGATGCGGAATACAACATTGAGGGCAATCCGTTCCATAATTTGCTCGAGTTTGTGCGTGACGTTCGTCCGCATCAATGCACGCTGGTGCCCGATGAGTCGGGCCAGTTCACGTCCGACCACGGTTGGGATTTGCCGCGTGACAATGAGCGCCTAAAGCCTGTTATTGACGAGCTTAAAACCTTGGGCGTGCGAGTGAGTTTGTTTATGGACGCGGAGCCAGATGCTATCGCCCAAGCGAAATTAATTGGTGCGGATCGCATTGAGCTTTACACCGAACCCTATGCGCAGGCTTTCGGTAAATCTACTCAAGCTGCGGAACTGAAACGTTTTGCCGATGCGGCAAAAGTGGCGAATGAATTGGGATTGGGCGTGAATGCCGGTCATGATTTGAATCTCGATAATTTGCCTGTTTTTGTACGCACGGTGCCACGCGTGCTTGAAGTTTCAATTGGTCATGCATTGATTGCGGACGCGTTGGAATTAGGTCTCGCTGAGACTGTGCGACGGTATCAAGCAGCGATTGCCGAAGGCTGCAAATGATCTACGGCATCGGCACCGATATCGTCAGCATCAAGCGGATTGAAGATGCGCTGTTTCGATTTGGGGATCGCTTTTTGCATCGCATTTTGAATGAAACTGAAGTGGCCGAATATGCCCAATCGGCACAGCCGGCGCGGTTCTTGGCGAAACGATTTGCGGCGAAAGAGGCATTCTCAAAAGCATTTGGTACCGGTATTGGTGGCGAAATTGGTTGGCATGACGTGGCCGTGGGTCACGATCAACGTGGCAAGCCGATGATCAATGCGTCGACACAGTTGGTCGCGCGACTAGCCAACTGCGAAATCAAAACCTCGCACATTTCCATCTCTGACGAATCTGAGCACGCGATTGCTTTTGTCGTTCTTGAAACCTAACTTAAACAGAATTAACAATGACTCTCAAAATGCCGTTGGGCCCCGTTATCGGGGATGTTGTCGGTCTTCAATTGTCGGCGGACGACATCACGCGTCTTCAGCATCCGCTGATCGGTGGTGTTATTTTGTTCGCGCGAAATTACCAATCGCCGGAACAGTTGAAGCAACTTACCGCCAGCATTCATGCGCTTCGCGAGCCTGCGTTGCTGATTGCCGTTGATCACGAAGGTGGGCGCGTTCAGCGCTTCCGCGAAGGCTTTACGACGATCCCGCCGATGCGAATTTTGGGTCAAAAGTATCAGGAGAATATGCCTGAAGGTCTAGCACTGGCGCGGGCCTTGGGCTATATCATGGCGGCTGAATTGTCCGCGCACGGCATCGATTTTAGCTTCGCGCCGGTACTGGATCTGGATTGGGGTGAGAGCGGTGTGATTGGGGACCGTGCGTTTCACCGCGATGCCGATATCGTGACCAAGGTCGCCGGTGAGTTGATCGCAGGATTGCATGATGCAGGTGGAGCGTCTTGCGGCAAGCATTTTCCGGGACACGGCTTTGTGAAAGCAGATTCGCACCACGAAATTTCGCGTGATGAACGGGTGATGGCCGCGATTGCCGCTGATGATATGGTGCCGTTCAAGATGCTCGCGAGTGAGCTTGATTCAGTGATGCCCGCACACGTGATTTACGAGCAGGTCGATTCCCGGCCAGCTGGCTTTTCGCCAAAATGGTTAAAGGATATTTTGCGTGCCGAGCTTGGTTTTGAAGGCGTCATTTTTTCGGATGATTTATCGATGGAAGGTGCATCGTTCGCGGGGGGCGTTGTAGAGCGTGCGCAAGCTGCGCTTGCTGCGGGCTGCGACATGGTGTTGTTTTGCAACGACCAAACACGTTGCGATGAACTGCTTTCTGGTTTGTTGGCGGCTGGTGTCACGCCAACCAGCGCGCATACACAACATTTGAGCTGCATGCGCGCGCGCGCACACTTGGGTTCGCTGGCGGCGGACAAAAACTATTCGGCTGCGAAAGCCACTGTCGCCGCAGCGGGAATTTAATTCATTGAAATCAACCGCCCGATTTTCCTGCGATATTTTTTGTCGGGTCGTTGATAACTTTGGTGATGTGGGCGTGACTTGGCGTCTCGCACATCAGCTTGCTAATGAGTTTAATGTCGCGACTCGCTTGTTTGTAGATGATCTGACGAGTTTGACTAAATTGGTGCCCGAGCTTGATTCGCTACAGCGCGCGCAGAAGTTGAATTTGGTCGACGTTCACCAATGGCCTCGGAATGCCACCAAGCTTGTTCCCGCTGACTTTGTGATCGAAGCTTTTCAGTGCGCTTTGCCAGATGGCTATGTGAATGCGATGGCGATGCGAATTCCAGCGCCCGTCTGGCTCAACCTCGATTATCTCAGCGCAGAATCGTGGGTCGCTGATCATCATTTGCTGCCATCACCGCATCCCCAATTAGCGCTCACCAAATATTTTTTCTTTCCCGGCTTCGCGGCGGGTACGGGTGGCTTGCTGCGGGAGCGCGATCTTTTTTTGAGGCGCGATGCGGCAATGCCGCGTGCCAATGCTGCTGAGCTTTGCGTTTATGTTTTTGCCTACCCGAATCGCGCGTTGTCAGCCCTGATCGCGGCGATTGAATTATCAACAACGCAGGCGACGATTACGCTCGCGGAGGGCAAGCTGGCCGAGCAGTACCTGCAAACCCACGACGCCAAGACTTCAAATGCAAATATCAATATTCAGCCGTTCGTACCGCAAACCGAATTTGATGCATTAGTGTGGGCGAACGACATCTGCATTGTTCGCGGCGAGGACTCGTTCGTGCGCGCGCAATGGGCCGCCAAGCCATTTGTTTGGCACATCTACCCTCAGGCCGAGGGTGTGCATTGGAACAAGCTCACGGCATTTCTGGATCGTTATTGCATTGGCTTAACAAGCCATGCCGAAGCTAGCGTCCGGGAGATGTGGCGCGCCTGGAATGCGGAAGATGCTGGCGCAATTGCAGCTGCGTGGCGGCATTTTCTCGCGCATCGTGGCGATTTGGACATTCACGCGCGCAATTGGGCCGATCAGCTCGCCAAGCAGCTTGATTTGGCGACCAAGCTGATGACTTTTGTCGAAAAAAGCGCTAAAATTTAGGGCTTTATTGTAAAAGCCGGTGTAAAACAGCGGACAAGGCTATCTCAAATCCGCGAAAATCAATGCGCCACTCTGCTGGGGTCAAAACACTGTCCGCCACACCAGAATTCACTCACTGCTCGAAAGTTTATTTTTATGATGAAATTTGCCCAAGAACTGCGCGCCGGAAACGTCGTGATGATCGGCAAGGACCCCATGGTCGTACTCAAAGCCGAATACAACAAAGGTGGACGCAGCGCCGCCGTTGTCAAAATGAAATTCAAAAATTTGTTGACCGCTTCCGGCATGGAAACCGTTTATAAAGCTGACGACAAATTTGAAACCGTTCAGCTTGAGAAAAAAGAAGTCACGTATTCGTACTTCGCCGATCCGATGTATGTGTTTATGGATGCTGAATACAATCAATACGAAGTCGAGAGCGAAAGCATGGGCGACGCCCTGAATTACCTCGAAGACGGCATGGCCTGCGAAGTCACTTTTTACAACGGGCGAGCCATTTCGATTGAGTTGCCCAATTCACTCGAACGCGAAATCGCGACCGATCCCGCAGTACGCGGTGACACCTCCGGCAAAGTCATGAAGCCCGCCACCTTGGTTGGCACCGGCTTTACGGTGTCAGTGCCGTTGTTTTGCGAAAACGGTGACAAGATTGAAGTCGATACGCGCACCGGTGAATATCGCCGCCGTGTGTAGTGTTTGCTGTTGAGTGAACAATAAATGGCACGATTTTTCGTGCCATTTTTTATTCTGGCGATGCGACCCGATACTTTCGATCGGTGGCGCTAGGCCTAGCACTGGCGCGGCGCTTGAGGCAAAAATAGCTGGCAGTCCGCGCGGGTGCTAGGGTTTACTTTTAAAAAATCGCAGCAATCAACGCGAACGCAATTTCTGCGCGGCCTTCGCAAGCTCAGTAATCCCTGCCCAGTTTTTAGCCGCAATCAAATCACGTGGTACCACCCACGACCCGCCCACACATATGACGTTTTTCAGCGCAAGGTAGGAGGGCGCGTTGGCAACACTGACACCTCCGGTGGGACAAAACACGATGTCGCTAAACGGTCCCGAAAATGCTGACAGCATCGGCACGCCACCGGCTTGCTCGGCGGGGAAAAACTTTTGGAAGGTGTAACCCGCATCGCGCGCGCGCATGATTTCAGCGGCGCTGCTCACACCGGGTAGCCACGGAATTGCGCTGGTTTTTGCGGCGCTATCAATGCCAACGGTAAAGCCAGGGCTCACCATGAATGTTGAGCCCGCTTCCGCGGCCGCGTGCCACTGCGCCGCATCAAGCACCGTGCCTGCGCCGACATATGCGCCTTTGACGTTTGCAGCGATGTCGCGAATCGCGTCCAGCGCGGCATCGCTGCGCAACGTTACTTCCAATACGTTAAGTCCACCTGCCACTAACGCGGTCGCAAGCGGCACAGCATCTTCCATTCTCTCAATAAGAATAACGGGAATAACGGTGGCTTGTTGGGCAAGTTTCAAGAGTTGCTGCGCGTCCATTAAATCGTCTCCAATTTTTTTACTGAAAAGGCAGAAAACGTTCCGGCACCTTGTTCGGCGGTGAGTGCACGGTCGCGCTGCCCGGCAAATAATTCGCGGCCCATGCCGTACTGATCGGTTATCGGTTTGGTCACGCTGCGTAAATTTAATTCGGCCTCGCTTACATCAACGCTAAGAATGCCAGCCTCGGCGTCAAGCGTAATGATGTCGCCGGTCCTGACGCGCCCAATGGGCCCGTCCAGCATCACTTCGGGCGATACATGAATAGCCGCAGGCACCTTGCCCGACGCGCCTGACATGCGCCCATCGGTAACGAGTGCGATATGAAAACCTTGATCTTGCAGCGAGCCCAGCGGTGGCACCAGCTTGTGTAATTCCGGCATGCCATTCGCGCGTGGGCCTTGGCCAATGACCACGGCAACAAAATCACGATTAAGCTCGCCCGCCTTGAACGCAGCCTGCAATGCTTCCTGCGTCTCGAATATGATTGCTGGTGCGACCACACGGCGATGTTGTGGTTTTACCGCGGACGTTTTTACAATCGCGCGCCCCAAATTGCCCGTCACTAATCTCATACCACCTTCGTGCGAAAACGCAGTCGCGGCGGGACGCAGAACATCGTGATGACCGCTGATACGCTCGGCGGCGACAACACTATCTTTCCACGTGACATTCGCACCTGAGAGTTGCGCATCGCGCGCATAGGCATTCAAGCCTTCCTTGCTACCCAAAACGGTATTAACGTCGGCATGCAAAAGCCCGGCGTGCAACAATTCTCGAATCAGATATGCGGTGCCACCTGCCGCATGAAAGATATTAATGTCAGCTTCGCCATTCGGATAAATTCGCGCCATGAGCGGCACCACGGATGAGAGTTCTGCAAAGTCATCCCAGTCAATCGAGATGCCTGCTGCGGCAGCCATTGCCACCAGATGAATCGTATGATTGGTTGAGCCGCCCGAGGCGAGCAGGGCGACGATTGCGTTAACGACGGCGCGTTCATCCACCACGTCTGCCAGTCTGATTGAGCCTGCTGCAAGAGACAACACGCGTCGCGTCGCTTCTGCCGTCAAAGCATCGCGCAACGGTGAATCCGGATGCTCAAAGGCAGCACCGGGCACATGTAATCCCATTACTTCCATCATTAATTGATTGCTGTTGGCGGTACCGTAAAAAGTACAGGTGCCGATGCCGTGATAGGCGCTCATTTCCGCTTGCAATAATTCTTCGCGCGTCGCCAGGCCTTGCGCATGCTTTTGTCGCACCGCCGCTTTTTCTGAATTCGCAAGGCCTGATGCCATTGGCCCAGCGGGCACAAAGATCGCCGGCAAATGACCAAACGCCAACGCGCCGATTAAAAGCCCCGGCACAATTTTGTCGCACACGCCCAGCAGTAAGACTGCATCAAAGGCATCATGAGAAAGTGAAATCGCCGTCGCCTGCGCAATGATGTCGCGCGAGAATAGTGACAACTCCATCCCCGGCTGGCCTTGCGTTACGCCATCGCACATCGCGGGCACGCCACCGGCCACTTGTGCGGTTGCGCCGTTTTCGCGTGCTGTTTTTTTAATCAAATCAGGAAACCGCGCATACGGTTGATGAGCGGAAAGCATGTCGTTATAAGAGGTGACGATGCCGATATTCGGCACCTTGGTCTGCGCCAACCAGATCTTATCGGCGCCCGATGCAGACGCGGCCACGTGGGCTAAATTACTGCACGACAAACCTTGCCGGCGTGTCGCGTTTCGGTGCGTGGCGGCGCGATCCATGTGCGCCAGGTAAGCCGCACGACTCGCCCTACTTTTGGTGCGAATGCGTTCTGTAACGCGGGTAACGGTGGGGTTCATTTTAGATCCTCAAGAAACGGTATATATTGTAAAATTACATGAATTATAATTATTTGGTAATTTTACAACATACTCTACCTCGATTGAAAACCTGTCAAGTATTACTTCGTAACATTACCAATTGCTGACGTAATATGTAATTTCGCTACATTAGCCAATTTCTTCCGTGATCAGTATTTTTAAGGATTAACCAAGCCATGCTAACGAAATTGCGGAATCTTCGCCCAGGATTATCTCAGTCCGAGCAGCGCGTGGCGGATTTGGTGCTGAAGCAGCCTCAATGGGTGATCGATGCGTCTATTGCCATGCTCGCCAAAAAAGCGGCCGTTTCGCAGCCCACAGTGATTCGATTTTGTCGCTCGCTCGGACTCAACGGCTATCTTGATTTTCGTTTGAAGCTCGCGCAAACATTGGCGACCGACTCCGCACCTGGTGTGCCGTATGTGCATGGCGATGTGAAGGCGACTGATCGCTCCGTCGAGATTGTGAGCAAGGTGTTCGACCGCGCTGCGGGCACGCTGATGCGTGTTGGCAAGGCGCTGGATATTCGCGCGATGGATCTTGCCGTGAAGGCGCTTGCGAAAGCAAATCGGGTGGAATTCTACGGGCTCGGCAATTCATCCGTGGTGGCGCAAGATGCGCAGTACAAATTTTTTCGGCTCGGCGTTCCCGCCATTCATTTTGCTGATTCGCACATGAATAATCTTTCTGCACCATTACTCGCCAAAGGCGATGTAGTCGTCGCTATTTCAGCCTCGGGTCGCACGCGCGAGCTGTGTCGTAGTGCTGAGCTGGCGCACAGTGCGGGTGCGACCGTGATTGCGATCACTATTCCGCGCTCGCCACTGGCAGCGATTGCTGACATCACGCTCAATGCGGAGGTGGAGGAGGACCCAGACCTGTACAGCCCAATGACTTCGCGCATCGTTCACCTCACAATTATCGACGCGCTGGCGGTGAGTGTGGCGCTGGCGCGCGGGCCAAAGTGGGCGTCAAAATTGGAAAAGAGCAAGGATGAATTGAAAGTCTCGCGCCTGCCGAGATAGCACTCGGCATCAGTGCGGACGCTGATCGAAATGCTCTACCGTTTCGCCTTTTTCGATGCCGATAATGTGCTCAGAATCGCCATATTTTTGCTGGTTGTGATGATGTTTCCATATCACCAGCGCGATAGCACCGGACATAAACGTGCCGAAAATTACGATGGCGACATTGATGTGAATATCCATCGACAGCATAAAAGCATAGATGGAAAGCATTACTAAAATGCACAGGTTTTCATTGAAGTTCTGCACCGCAATCGAATTGCCGGCGGATAGCAAAACATGCCCTCGATGCTGCAACAGTGCATTCATCGGCACCACAAAAAACCCTGCCATCGCACCGACCGCAATCATTAACGCGTACACCAGTGGCATGTAGGTCACCAGCGTCATCGTCATCAACAAGCCACCCATGGCCACGCCAGCGGGCAGCACGCGCAACGATTTTTTTAGTGGAATCAAGCGCGCGGCCAGCACAGCGCCAAACGCAATTCCAAATGCAAAAATGCCCTGTAGCACCGAGGCCTTGTCCAGCGGCATGCCAAGGTGTTGTTCCGCCCAGCGCAAGACGATGAATTGCAGGGTGGCACCTGCACCCCAAAGCAGGGTGGTCACACCCAGCGAAATTTGCCCCAGTTTGTCTTTCCAAAGCGTGCTGAAACAATGGCCGAAATCTGCGAATAACTTGAACAGATTTTGCGATTGCTTTTGATAGCGCGCACCGGTGTCGGGAATGTAGAGATTGAACACCGCGGCGACACCATAAAAAAAGACGATTACCGCAATCGCTGCTTCGGCGGGCGTTTCAATATTGGTCTCAATGTACGGCAGATCGATTAATAATAATTTTGCCGCAATCTGTGGCTTGATCAAAATGCCACCAACAACAAAGCCAATTATCGCAGAGCATACCGTGAGCCCTTCAAGCCACGCATTGGCGACCACCAGTTTTTCAGGTGGCAGGAGTTCGGTCACGATCCCATATTTCGCCGGCGCATACGCTGCCGCGCCAAAGCCCACAACGCCATACGCCACCAGCACCACCACATATTCTTCGATGCCCAGATCAGCAATGAGTGAATAAAACAGCAGCATCAAGCAACCAACAACTTTGATCGTGTTGGTGACAAACATCACTTTGCCTTTCGGCCAGGCGTCGGCAAAGGGCCCTACGAAAGGTGCCAATATGACGTAAGAAACAGTAAAGAAAAACTTCAGCAGCGGCGTCATCCACGCCGGCCCCTCAAGCTCAATCAAGAGCGCAATGGCGGCGATGAGCAGCGCGTTATCGGCGAGAGAAGAAAAAAACTGCGCGCCGAGAATGGTGTAAAAGCCGCGTTTCATCGTCGATGTTGAAACATGAGTTGGTCTCGATTTTGAATGATTTCGCGGACCAGGCTAGATAGTTCGGCCGCCGTAAAAGTATGGGCAAACACTGTTGCCCCGAAGTGAGCGTGTTGCTGCAATGGGTTCGTCGCCCGCAGGTTTACTGCAATGTTCCACGCACACGAGAGAGTTCGACAGTGGTGGCGTTTTTACGGTTTTCCGCGCGGTCGCCCGCAGAAACCTCAACGGGAATGCCATCGGGTCCATAGACGCCGCAGAGTCCAATAACACACAAGCCGATTTGTGTAATTTCCTTTGGCGTCATTGGCCGCTGCTTATCAAGCTGTGCGCGAAACGCCAGCATTGGCGGGGGTTTCGGAGCAACATAGTCTTCTGGTTCGCCACTGCTAAAGACTCGAATTTCATCCATCAACTGTACATTTTCAGCTGCCGGGCGCTGAGGTGCGCGTGGCAATTTTAATGACTCTGTGCGGCTCTCTCTTCGGGATTCCTTCTCAACTTCTTTTAACGCCGCCCTGCTAAGAATTTTGAATTGTTGTCGTGAAGCAGGCTCTGGTAACTCGGCTAAAGTGCCCGACGATCCCGCAGCCTGCATTTCCACAGGCTGCGGGGGAAGTAACAAGGTTTCGCCAAACGCGTTGGTAACGACGAAGGCGAGCACCACTGCTATCGCCAGATTCCTCATCACGCGCCTCATCATTGAGCAGCCCTACAACACTTCCGCTGCGTGATCGGCAAGCCTGGATCGCTCCCCGCGTTGCAGAGTAATGTGGCCCGAATGGCTCCACCCTTTAAAGCGATCCACCACATACGTCAGACCCGATGAGCCCTCGGTTAAATACGGTGTATCGATCTGCGCGATATTGCCCAAGCACACGACCTTGGTGCCTGGCCCCGCGCGTGTGATCAGCGTTTTCATCTGTTTTGGCGTCAGGTTTTGCGCTTCATCGATGATCAAAAATTTATTGAGGAAAGTTCTGCCGCGCATAAAGTTGAGCGACTTCACTTTGATCCGCGAACGAATCAAATCGCGTGTCGCCGCGCGCCCCCAATCGCCCGCTTCATCGTCTGAACTGTTGAGCACGTCAAGGTTATCCTCCAAGGCACCCATCCACGGATTCATCTTTTCTTCTTCGGTGCCCGGCAGGAAGCCGATGTCTTCACCGACAGGAACGGTAACGCGGGTAATAATGATCTCGGAATAAACTTTGAATTCAAGTGTTTGCATCAACGCTGACGCAAGCGTGAGCAGCGTTTTGCCGGTGCCCGCCTGACCAAGCAACGTGACGAAATCAAGATCAGGATCCATCAACACATTCAGCGCAAAATTTTGTTCGCGATTGCGTGCGACGATGCCCCAGATATTATTTTTTTGATGCGTGTAGTCTTTAAGCGTTTTGAGAACCGCGCTTTTGCCATCAAGTGCGGCCACCATGGCGTAAAAAGGTTTGTCGTCATCCTGAAATACGAATTCATTGACGTGCATGCTGGCCACCAGCGGACCCTTGATGCGATACAGCGTGCGGCCATGCTCCTGCCACGATTCCATATCCTTGCCGTGTTTATCCCAAAAATCTTTTGGCAATTCGCGCACACCGGTATACAAAAGATCGGTGTCTTCCAATACTTTATCGTTGAAATAATCTTCGGCCGAAACACCGATTGCGCGCGCTTTGATACGCATGTTGATGTCTTTGGACACCAGCACCACGCTGCGCTTTGGATTGTGATGTTGCAGATCGAGTGCTACCGCGAGAATTTGATTGTCCGCTTTGCCGCTATCCGGAAGAGCCGATGGAAAATCTAGTGTAATCGGGCGCGTTTGCAGCATGAGTCGGCCGCTGGCCTGGCGAGTGCCAAATTCTTTCAGTGCGATACCAGTTTCGATTTCGCCTTCCTGACTCGACACAATTTCATCCAAAAAGCGGCTGGCCTGCCGCGCATTACGCGCGACTTCAGTCATGCCTTTTTTATTGTTGTCCAACTCCTCCAGGGTAATCATTGGCAGGTACACATCATGTTCCTCAAACCGGAACAGCGATGTTGGGTCATGCATCAGCACGTTTGTATCCAGCACAAACATTTTGTGAGCATGTGATTTCGCCGAGTTGCTGTTGTCGGACGTGGTGACGGCATCTTTTTTGGATTTAGTGGCCAAAGTGTTGTCCTCTCTTGTGGGCTTGGAAAGTCAATTTATATAGGCGAGTCACTGAAAAACAAAACCACCGAATTCAAAAGCGAAAAACCCTCAGTGGCGCGAGCCAAAAGAGGGTTTCTATTATCAAGATCGCACTCAATTCGTGTCTGCGGTCGCAAGTATTTTATATAGATAAAAAATGCTAGTTTGATTATTGCACGGATTTTGCAGCGTTCAGAACCTCCTCAACATGGCCGTCAACTTTAACGCCGCGCCACTCCCGCATCACCTCATTATTCTTGCCCATGATGAAGGTAGAACGCTCAATACCCATAACTTTTTTACCATACATATTCTTTTCTTTGATGACGTTGAACAACTTGCACACGGCTTCGTCCTCATCCGAAAGAAGGTCGAACGGAAAACCCATTTTTGCCTTGAATCTTTCGTGGCTCTTTAGCGAATCGCGCGATACACCGAACACCATATAGCCTGCTGCTTTGAATGCGTCGTACTGATCGCGAAACGCCGCGCCCTCAATGGTGCAGCCGGGCGTGTCATCTTTTGGGTAAAAATAAAGAATGTACGGATGGCCGCGAAATGCGGCACTGGCAAAACGTTGATTGCCGGTGGCGGGAACTTCAAAATCCGCAATGACGTTATCGGGCATGGCTTGTCTGCTCCTGATTTATGAATTGAATGAAGAGAAAAATGCTCGGATCAAATTATTGAGAATCAATCAATGCTGTGACACTGTTGTTGGCGGTTTCGTTCGAATGCAGTGAGAATTCATCTTAAGCGGGCGCGTTTTTTTCGGGTAAAAATGCTGGTCCTTGTATCAGCAAATTGCCACTGCGCCCGGCGATTTCGCCGTGAATTGCGCTGAAGTAGGGCAACTGGTCGCGGCGCAAATTTGCGTAGATTGTGCGGGTGGACACAAGCGCATATCCCTGCTCTTTCCAGCCGATCAACAACTGCTCAAGTATCGGCAGCAGGCGCATACCTTCCAACTCGGCATGCAGGGTAAAAACATGGCCGTCTGACGGGCTAGTTTCGGTCAACTTCAGCAAATACGCCGCTACGCTGGCCTCAGTAACTCCATCCATGCCTATCAATTCGTCGAGCGTGGGCAAGCTCGTCGGTATCTGCGGGCAGTCGATGATTTCGCCATGCATAACGGGAAAATGTGCCGTTGCAAACGCAGGGTCGGCGCGGCCATCTGAACAATAGTCGAAGCCCATAGTTTGCGTTAGGCGCAATGCGTGCTTCGACATTTGCCAACCGGCTGCACCGTGGGTTTTTGCAGGCTCTTTAAAAATATCAGTGTAACGGTCCTGCGCTGCCGTCATTTCACTTTTTGTCCATGCGGCCGAGGCATTCATCACGCCATCTTGCCAGCGCACATGATCCCAAGTGTGAATGCCGCATTCGAATCCTTCATCGCGCGTGCGCCTGAGAGTATCGGCGCAACGTTTGCCAATATCCGGGCCGGGCAAGAGCGTGCCGTAAAGCAGCGTGGGGAAGCCGTAGTGCGAGACGACCGAGGTGCGCTTAACCTTGCCCAAAAAACCTTTACGAAAAACCCGCTTGATCGCGCGCCCAGTATTGTCTGGCCCCATGCTGAATAAAAATGTGGCGCTGACTTGATGTTTTTTCAATAATTCGATTAACGCGGGCACCCCAATTTGCGTGCCTCGCAAGGTATCCACATCAATTTTGAGCGCGAGCGTTTTCGTAAGATTTTTTGTTTTCATGTTGCTGCAATTATGCCAGCGGCGGGCATGTCTTACTCGGCAAGAGACGGTAAAATATTATGATGAAAATTACTAAACAAATCGACGAGCCGACGTTAAACCCTCAATCAACTCCCTACAGCGTGATCGGCGGCGAGGCCAAAGTGCATGCGCTGGTCACACGTTTTTATGACTTGATGGATGAAGATCCAGATTTTTACGGCATCCGCAAATTACATCCTGAAACGCTTGACGGTTCGCGCGAGAAATTATTCATGTTTTTGACCGGCTGGCTTGGTGGCCCGCCTGTGTACACGGATGCATTCGGGCATCCGCGCTTGCGTGCGCGGCACCTGCCATTTGCGATCGGTGCCAGCGAGCGTGACCAGTGGATGCAATGCATGACGCGCGCGATGACCGATGTTGAGGTTGAGCCTGGTTTACGAGAGCGGTTGATTGCGTCGTTTGCGAATACGGCGGACTGGATGCGGAATAAAGAACCTTGAACTATTGATGCGCTGCACAAATAGCTCGGATTCGTCACATTGGCGTGCTAAAATGTCGAGTTTAGTCAATATCTTATCAAATTTTCATCACTTAAACTTAACCGAAGCCGAATTCCATGCCACGCGCCCTCAGAAATATCGCCATCATCG
>JANMQR010000402.1:0-27304 GCA_031370625.1 Burkholderiales bacterium
GAAGCCGTGCGCGAAGGCGAGTACTGCGCCTTTTTTGATATTGGGCTCAACATCGTTTTTATAGACGTCGCCGATATTTTCATCGGGCAACAACATCATCACAAAGTCGGCGGATTTCACTGCGTCGGCAACTTCAGCAACTTTCAATCCAGCTTTTTTAACCTTGTCCCACGATGCGCCACCTTTGCGCAACCCAACGGTGACTTTGACACCGGAATCATTCAGGTTTTGTGCGTGCGCGTGGCCCTGCGAGCCGTAGCCCACGATGGTAACTTTTTTGCCTTTGATGAGAGAAAGGTCACAATCTTTGTCGTAATAAACTTTCATTTCTATTCCTTGATTGCAGTATTAAAAATAATTTTTGCTTCTTGATTTAATTAAACTTTAATGACCCATTCGCCACGCCCCAAACCGCAGGCTCCCGTGCGAACAGTTTCCAAAATCAGCGCTCGATCAAGCGCTTCTAAAAACGCGTCGAGCTTCTCGCCGGTACCGGTCAGCTCGATCACATAAGTTTTTTCAGTGATGTCAATCACGCGCGCGCGAAAAATATCGGCGGTGCGTTTTAATTCTTCGCGGTCCTTGCCGACCGCACGCAATTTCACCAGCATCAGTTCGCGCTCTACATGTTTACCTTCATTCAAATCAACAATTTTTACAATATCGATGAGCTTGTTAACTTGCTTGGTGATTTGCTCAATCACGTCATCAGAGCCTGACGTAACAATGGTCATGCGCGACAGCGTGGCGTCTTCAGTTGGCGCTACGGTAAGTGATTCAATGTTGTAACCACGCGCGGAGAAAAGACCGGCGACACGCGAAAGCGCACCGGCTTCGTTTTCGATTAACAGGGAGAGAATATGGCGCATTTTCTTTGAGCGGAAATATTGAATTTAATGCCGCTGCTTGTAGTCAACAAAAAAACAACAAGCAACGACGTTTTTTATTTTTACTTTGTATTGTTTACGTTGGTCGGCGTTTACAAATCTTCCGCCAAAATCATTTCACTTATTCCTTTTCCACCCGGCACCATCGGAAATACATTTTCCTTTTGGTCCGTCAAGAAATTCATAAACACGAGGCGATCTTTCATCGCGAACGCATCTTTCAATGCGCCTTCAACATCGCTTGGCTTCTCGATATCCATGCCGACGTGTCCGTAGGCTTCAGCAAGTTTCGTGAAATCAGGCAACGCCTCCATATAGCTTTCGGCGTGACGATTGCCGTGGAAAAATTCCTGCCACTGACGAACCATGCCGAGGTAACGGTTATTCAGCAAGATCACTTTCACCGGTAAATTATATTGTTTGCAGGTGGATAGTTCCTGAATACACATCTGGATCGAGCCCTCGCCCGTGACGCAGGCAACATCCAATTCGGGAAATGCCAGCTTGCAACCCATCGCATACGGCAAGCCTACACCCATCGTGCCCAGGCCGCCTGAGTTGATCCAGCGACGTGGCTTATCAAACTTGTAATACTGCGCGGCCCACATTTGATGTTGGCCCACGTCCGAGGTGACGATAGCGTCGCCTTTGGTGGTTTCCCACAGTTTTTCGATCACATATTGCGGCTTGATCACGTCGCTGCCCATCTTGTATTTCAGGCAATTTTTCGCGCGCCATTCTTCAATCTGTTTCCACCACGCGGCGATTTTGTTCGGCTTTTGTTCGGCGACTTTCAGTTGCGCGAGCAAATCGACGAGCACGTCTTTGATATTGCCGACAATCGGCACATCGACTTTCACGCGCTTCGAAATTGACGAAGGATCAATATCGATGTGAATGATTTTGCGGGTCGGATTGCCTGCGTTGAAATGCGTTGGGTTGCCGATCACGCGATCATCAAAGCGCGCGCCGATGGCAATCAACACATCGCAAAACTGCATCGCCATGTTCGCCTCAACCGTGCCGTGCATGCCAAGCATGCCGAGGAATTGTGGGTCCGTCGCCGGGTACGCCCCCAGGCCCATCAGCGTATTCGTGCACGGATAGCCGAGCGTGCGAACAAGCTCCGTCACTTCGCTCGACGAATCGCCCAAAATCGCGCCGCCACCGACGTAAATCATCGGGCGTTCGGCACTCAGCAACATTTGCATCGCTTTTTTAATTTGCCCGCCATGCCCCCTGCTCACTGGCTTGTATGAGCGCATTTCGATTGTTTTAGGGTAATGGTAGGCGACCTTTTGCATCGATACGTCTTTGGGTACGTCGACGACGACGGGACCCGGACGACCAGTGGTGGCGATGTAGAACGCTTTCTTGATGGTGGTAGCCAAGTCAGCTACATCTTTCACCAAAAAATTGTGCTTCACGCACGGCCGCGTAATGCCAACCGTATCGCATTCCTGAAACGCATCCTGACCGATGGCATAGGTCGGCACTTGACCGGTGATGATCACCATGGGGATCGAATCCATGTAGGCCGTGGCGATGCCGGTAATCGCATTGGTCACACCTGGGCCAGACGTAACGAGTGCTACGCCCGGACGACCCGTGGCGCGCGCGTATGCGTCAGCAGCATGCACCGCCGCCTGCTCATGACGCACCAGAATATGCTGGAAACTGTTTTGCTTATGGATTTCGTCGTAAATGACCAGTACCGCACCGCCGGGATAGCCGAACACGAATTCGACGCCCTCGTCTTTCATGGCACGGCAGACGATTTCTGCGCCGTTTAGGATTTCTTCTGGTGGTGCGGGACTTACAGCGGCAGCCAATGCGGCTGTTTGCGGACTATCTGGAATTTTCATGATCTGTTCTCACCGAATTCGCATCGATTTACATCGAGCGGGTCAAATAATGGAGTCGAGCCTACGCAACAGTCGCCCCCTTTTGTATGGCAACCAGCGCGCTCGCTCCTTCAAAAATCGTCTTGAACTGACACCGTTGTACGGCGAAATCGGAGTCCAAACCATCTCACTGCGACGAATTCCAGCCATTTTGAGAGGCGCGCCAAGGGTCTCTTAGGGGATTGTGCAGTGCAGAAAAACGTACCTTACCGATTGGCCGCCAAATGGTCAAGTACAGGTTTCACTTCTGCCGCATTAATCGCAATATATTCAACACATTCTTGCGGACGGAATGTTGTTAGACTCCTGTCTTGGCGGCACATTTCACAACCGAAAGGCCATGTCGTCCGTATTTCACGTCTACTACTGACGCATAAATTATCATTGGCACGCAAAAAATAAATCCGCTAACGAGGAAATCCTGGCTACAGCTAAAGAAATGTCGGAATTTTTGGCTTCTGTTGAAAGACGGGCGTTCAAACAATCCGTATTTGCGGTAAAAAATGACGAATCCGCGCTCGACATCGTGCAAGACTCGATGATGAAGCTCGCCGAAAAGTATGCTGACAGGCCCCCAGAAGAATTGCCGATGCTCTTTCAGCGCATTTTGCAAAATACTATCCGCGACTGGTATCGTCGTTCAAAAGTTCGCTCTACTTGGACATCAAATTTCTCGGCCTTTGGCAGCGGCGACGAAGACGACGCCGAGCGTGATTTCCTGGAAACTTTGGAAGCTGAGGATACGTCCAGCATCCCGGTATCACCTGCGGGACAGCTGGAACAGGCGCAAACGCTGACAATTATCGAAGAAGCGGTCGAAAAACTCCCACCCCGTCAACGCGAAGCATTTATGTTGCGTTACTGGGAGGAGTTGGACGTCGCCGAAACTGCCGACGCGATGGGCTGCTCGGAAGGTAGTGTGAAGACGCACTGCTCACGCGCGGTGCACGCACTTTCGCTTTTGCTACGTGCAAAAGGGATCACGGTAGATACCTTACCGCGCCCCGCGTAAAGTTATTGGCAAGTTATTGGCAAGTTATTGGCAAGTTCGTGTCGTCATTTGTAAAATCAGCAAAATCAGGCAAACATCATGAATGAAAGAGAATTCGCAAAGAAAGTAACGATGAACCTCAACTGGGGACTTAACCAGATTGATGGTCACAAATTGGCCAAGCTTCGTGCTGCGCGCGAGAAGGCCATGGTTAATTACGTCGAGCCGGTTGCCGTCGCGACCTTGGCGACCACGTCCGGACAGACCGTCAACATGTCGAGCTGGGTACGTAAACCATTGTTTTGGTTACCCGTTTTGGCGATTGTCGCCTTGGCAATTACCTACAACGCCGCTGACGAAAATATCGCCGACGACGCCGGCGGGGAACTCGACGCCAAATTACTCACCGGTGAGCTACCCATCAACGCATTTTTGGATAAGGATTTTGGATCGTGGGTCAAAGAGTCTTCGGAGTAATTGTCGCTTGCATGGCTGCTGCGTTGTTTGTAGCGACCATTTCGGCGTCGTGGTCGTTCGCTTACGCGGGAACGGAAGCGACGCAGCTTCCGCCCGTACCGTGGAAAAAAGTGCCCGATGTTGAAAAGAAAATTCTAACTCCTCTCCAAAAGGACTGGGATCAACTGCCCAGTGGACAGCAACGCAAGCTCATCGGTGCGGCCAAGACGTACCCAAAACTTGCACCGATTCAGCAAGAACGTTTTCAGGAGCGCATTAAGGAATGGTCGATATTGACCCCTGCACAAAGGCACGCAGCGCGGGATAAATATAAAAATCTTTCCAGCTTGCCGCCAGAAAAACAGCACACTTTGCGCGAGCGTTGGAACGAAAAATCTGCCCAATCGGATGGCTCAGGAACGCCTAGCGCCGCCGACTCGGCCGCCGCTGCAAAGTAACGAAATCGGCATGCCAACAGAGTTCGCGGCGCTCGCGCTAAATGAAGCGACGGTGCCGAGTATAGGCAGACGAATTGCCGCACTACCTTACGAGGCGTTATTACTCCTGGCGCTTGTGCTAGTCATGAGCTTCCCTATTGCGGGCCTTAAGGGCGCGACATTGGGCGGCATACCGCAAGTCATTTTCCAAATCTATCTCGCGGCGGTGGTGTTCGCATATTTCACCTGGTTTTGGCGGCACGGCGGGCAAACACTGCCCATGAAAACGTGGCGCTTTAAGGTGGTAGCGCATGACGGTGGCGCACTTCTGTGGCAACGAGCCACCCTGCGTTTTGTTTTTGCAGCGTTGTTTTACGGCCCCCCAGCGGCTGGAATCATGATGATGTTTTTCCCAAATCGCATCAGCCCGCTGTTAACCATGTGGACATTTTTGCCGCTATTCGCGACGCTCTTTTGGGCAAGATTCGATGCCGACAGGCAATTCTTGCACGACCGCTGGGCGGGCACGCGAATCGTCGACGCCACCATCAGAAAATAGCGTTATCGAACGGCAATCGGCCCAGTCAAAAACCTCTCATTTCGCGGGCCGCTTCAAAAACCAGCTGGCATTTTCTTTCCAGCCGATCAGAAATAGCGCCACCACCAAAAAAATCATGACCGGCGTCGACGCAGAAAGTAAAGGCGGCCAGTTATACAGAACGGTCAAATGCGAGGTTAGCTGATTGAGAAAGTGGAAGCCGACACCAATCATCAAGCCCAACAGCAATCTAGCACCGACACCACCTGCTCGCGTCGACTGGATAGCGAACGGGATCGCCAACAGCATCATGATGATTACTGCTGCGGGCTGAAACAGTTTCGCCCAAAATGCCCATTCATAACGTGTGCTGTTTTGCTTGTTGTCGCGCAGATGATCAATGTAGGCCGACAAATTGGTCATTGACATACTATCCGGGCTGACCCTCAGCACCGACATCAAATCCGGCGTCATCGCGGAATTCCAGGTTGCCTTCGGTTGCCGCTCTATCCGCGCAGTTTGGCCATTGGCAGGCAGGCCTTCAAAAATAGTTTTTTCGACGTCTTCCAGTAGCCAACGGTTGTTTGATTGGTAAGTTGCTTTTTTCACGATGCTGATCGAGGCCAGCCGGTGATTGGCATCGAAATCATAAATACGCATGTCAAATAGCTGCGTTTCGGGCGTGACCGTTTGAATATTCACAAACGAGTTGTCGTCCTTGACCCAAAAGCCGGATCGAAATTTCTGCGCCACCATGCTGCTGGTCGCCGATAGCTTCAAGCGCCTGGCCGCATCCTCCGACGCAGGTGCCACAAATTCGCCAAACAAGAAAATCAATCCGGAAAATATCAAGCCGATAATTGCCGCATATACGGCCAAGCGGGTGAGTGACAATCCCGAGGCGCGCATAACTGTAAGCTCTGACTGTGCCGATAATCGTGAAATCGCGAGCAGTGTGCCCATCAATGCCGCGAGCGGAAAAATCACGACCAGATTATTTGGCTGGAGAAGCGAAACGTAAGCGAGTAATTTGGTGAGGCCGTAATTGCCCTTGCCCAATTCACCCAACTGTGCCATTAGATCGAATAGCGCAAAGAGCGCCAATAGCGCCAGTAGCAAAAGAGCGGTACCCTTAAAAATCTCTTTGGCAAGATAGCGAAACAGGGTTGTCATGTGCGATGCCTGGTTGGTAGGAGTGCGCACCTTTACTACCAGTGCCTGAGACAACAAAAGATTTTGCTCCCGAAGGACTTCGGGCGATCGATAAAATATACAAAAATATTTTAACAGGCGGCGCTCGATTGAGCGCGATTGTGCAAAGCAGCGAAAAACCTGTTGTTACCGCCCTTTTCCGGCTGATTGCCAAACTCCATGCCCGTGATAACGCGCAACTCTTTTTGCTGCGCTGCAACAAAAATCTGTTTTAAAACCGCCACTTACATCACCAGACTTCGGGTTTTCCCTAATATCAATATTGGTGAGTGCGCGCCTATGATTCGGTAGACGGATCTATCCGTCTACATCCAATGGTAGTTAAAACAGGAGGGGAATATGCAACTCACTGAAAAGCATGAGGAGTATTGGCGCAAGAATCTTGTCGTTACAGGCATTCTTTTATCTATCTGGTTTGTGGTCACGTTCGTCTTTGGTTGGTATTCGAAAGAGCTAAACAACTTCTCGGTGTTTGGTTTCCCGCTCGGTTTCTATAACGCTGCCCAGGGTTCGTTATTGGTTTACGTAGTGTTGATCTGGTTTTATCAGCACTACATGAACAAGCTCGATCTTGAATACGGCGTTCACGAAGGAGAAGACGAATGAGCACCGCAGAATTTAGCCACAAGAGTTTTTTCAACCAGCTTAAGAAGTACTACCTGATCTATACAGGTGGTTTCCTGCTTTTCGTCGTGGCGCTTGCCATCGCCGAACAGATGGGATTGTCCCGCAAATACATTGGCTATACCTTCCTGATCGCGACCATCGGCCTGTATGCATCAATTGGCATTATGAGTCGCACCGTAGATGCGGCGGAGTATTACGTGGCAGGTAGACGAGTACCCGCGTTTTTCAACGGCATGGCAACAGGTGCCGACTGGATGAGCGCCGCGTCATTTATCGGCATGGCCGGAACGCTTTATCTCTCGGGCTTCGACGGCTTGGCGTTCGTCATGGGATGGACTGGTGGCTACTGTCTGGTCGCATTCTTGCTGGCACCTTACCTGCGGAAGTTTGGGCAGTTCACCATCCCGGATTTTCTGGGCGAGCGTTATGGTGGTAATTTCGTGCGAAGCATTGGCATTTTCGCAGCGATTCTCGTTTCATTTACGTATGTCGTAGCGCAGATTTTCGGCGTCGGCCTGATCACCAGCCGGTTTACGGGGCTTGAGTTCACCTACGGCGTTTTCGTCGGCCTGGCAGGTATCCTGGTTTGTTCGTTCTTGGGGGGCATGCGCGCGGTAACGTGGACTCAAGTTGCGCAGTACATCATTCTGATCGTAGCGTACCTGACACCCGTGGTTTGGCTGTCGATGAAGCATACCGGCAACCCAATACCGCAAATCGCATATGGTCAGGTCCTGCAAAAAGTGACCGAACGCGAAAAAGTTCTGACGGCTGACCCGAAAGAAGTCGAAGTGCGCAATATTTTCAAGGCGCGTGCTGACGCAGCAAACGCGGGTCTGAAAGAGCCGGCCGCAGAATTTGCCAAAGGCAAGACTGCTGTGGAGCAGAAACTCGCGGATGCCAGAGCGGCAAATGCAACGCCAGAACAGATTGCAGCGGCTGAGAAAGCCGTTGCGGCGTATCCAAAGGATGAGGCCGCAGCCAAGGCGCAATGGAACAAGGATAAGGGCCTTGCTGCACGCGCCGCACCACCGAAGCCGCATGCCACGCCGTTCCCGGGCAAAGATGAAAAGGCCTCAGATATCGCACGCAAGAATTTTCTTGGCATTGTGTTCTGCATGATGATCGGTACCGCTGCGTTACCGCACATTCTGATGAGGTACTACACTACGCCAAGCGTCAGGCAGGCACGCCAGTCGGTGTTCTGGTCGCTGTTCTTTATTTTCCTGCTGTACTTCACCGCGCCAGCGTTGGCGGTTCTAGCCAAGTACGACATTTACAACTTCCTGGTTGGCTCATCGTTCGCTAGCCTGCCTGCGTGGGCGGCAAGTTGGGCGGCGGTGGATCCGACATTGCTTTCCATTACGGACGTCAACAAGGACGGGATTGTACAGCTCGCGGAAATCGTGATCGGTGGTGACATCATTGTGCTGGCGACACCTGAAATTGCCGGTCTACCCTACGTCGTATCGGGTCTGGTGGCGGCCGGCGGTCTTGCGGCTGCGCTGTCAACTGCTGATGGTCTATTGTTGACGATTGCCAACGCGTTGTCACACGATCTCTACTACAAGATGCTAGACCCACAGGCAAGCACATCGCGCCGCGTCACGGTGTCCAAAGTATTGTTGATACTGGTCGCAGCGATAGCGGCGTATGTAACGTCACTAAGACCAGGCGACATATTATTTCTGGTTGGCGCAGCGTTCTCGCTTGCAGCTTCCGCATTTTTCCCGGCGCTGGTAATGGGGGTATTCTGGAAGCGAGCCAATAAATGGGGGGCGATTACGGGCATGATCGCCGGGCTGGGGCTATGTATGTATTACATGATCCAGACCTATCCATTTTTCGGCGGCGTCGCGGCAAATCAGTGGTTTGATATGACACCGATTACGGCGGGCGTGTTTGGCGTACCGGTCGGCATCATCACCATCATCGTGGTCAGCCTGCTAACGCCCGCGCCCTCAAGGCAAGTGCAGGAACTGGTAGAGCATGTTCGCTACCCCAATCTGCAGGGTGACATCAACACCATGGCAACATAAACTCCAACAGTCCGGGGTTCTACAGAACAAGGCCCGCGAAAGCGGGTTTTGTTCTTGTGGAACCTTCTGGCCGCAGTAATAAACTTTGCGGTACTTCAGGACTCGCTTTGATGATGGTATTTTGAAAACACTTTCCCCATAAGGTAGCGCTATGAATTTTGACCAGTGGAAACATTTTTACCGTGCTCGATTTTTTCTGTTGATCAAGCAGGATGCCAAAGCAATCGAGAGCTTCAAAATGTCACTCGCCGCGAATCCGGATTTCGGTTTGGCCGCCAGCTGCCTCGGGCATGCGTATGCTCTGAAGGGCAGCATGGAGCATGCGGAGCCCTACTTTTTGGAGGCACTCCGCATTAACCCGAACGACAGCGTCACGCACTTTAATCTTGGCTTTAACTATGAGAGGCAGAAGCAATTCGACAAGGCGATTGCGTCCTTTCAGTCGGCCATAGCGTTGAACCCGAAAAATGATCGTGCATGGTACGGGATGGGACTTGCGCATGCAGCGATGAACCGCCACGATGCCGCCGCCGAGGCGCTGCAAACCGCCGCAGAGCTTCAGCCGATGAATCCACACGCCTGGTACAGCCTCGGCATGGCTCACTACACCATGGGCAACAAGAGAAAGGTCAGCGAAATTATCGAACATCTAAACCGGTTTGATCCAAAAATGACCAAACAATTGATTCGTGAAACATCGTTCGAGGGCCATTGATGCTGCAACTCGTCATCATTCTGAAAGCGTTGGCGGAAGTGGCTTTATTCGCATTTGTCGGGCAAGGCATTCTGTATCTGTTCGCCGGCGCCAAACGAGAATCTAATTTTGTTTACACAATGTTCAAGACGCTTACTTCGCCCGTCACCAAAATAGTTCGCCTCATTACACCTCGTTTCATCATCGATCAGCACATCACGTTCCTGGCGTTCTTTCTCCTTCTGGTCTTGTGGGTGGTGCTGACGATAAGCAAAATAAACTTCATGCTAACTTGATCCGATGATCTCCGTTCGGCGCTCGCAACGGGCAATAAATGGCTCCAGATACCCGCCAATGCTCGGGTCTGAAAAAATATGCAGCGCGCGCATTTAATCATCGCGCGTCAACCACAAAATACGATGGAGAATGCGCACCACCTAATACTCCGCAATTACGCAGTTCCGACAGTTGACCGTTCCTCGATTGAAGCGGACAATTCTTCAACATTTTCCTATTAGAGAACGGCGTGGATACAAACATCGTCTTTGTCAAAACCGACAAAGGTCGCAATGAAATCGAAAAGCGCGACTACCACATCAACTTCAAGCTGCGGATCGCGCTCATCCTGGTCAACGGAAAAAGTACGGTTAGCGAAATGCTGTCGAAAATACCAGGAGACGGTACGGCCCTGCTTGAGTCTTTGCACCATGATGGATACATTGCCGCCGTTGGCGGCAACGCACCAACGACGTCGGCTGCACCTGGCGCGCAAATGGGGCAGGTTGCGCAAAGCAGTGCAGGTGCACAGACGGCTTCAACCAACGAAAACGACTCAGGCGAAAAAACTGAATTCGATCTTGAAACCGCAAAGCGTCAAGCGGTAAAGGTGATTGAATCGGTGCTAGGGCCGGGCGGTGAATCCATGGCGATTGCCATTGAGCGCTGCAAATCGCGCGAAGACTTTGACAAGCACGCAAAGCGTACACTCGAGATCATCACACGGGTGGGCGGACCACGCAAAGCCGCCGAGTTCCTCGCGCAGACCGATCTGCAGTAGCGCCGGATTCTGCGCGGAAAGCCTTATTTGGCCCAAGGCTGCATGGCGATTTGTACGAGCTCCGCCACCGATTCCACCTCGAGCTTTTCCATAATTTTGGCACGATGCGCCTCCACCGTTTTCGCGCCAATCTGAAGCTCCTCTGCAATGACGCGATTAATCTTGCCTGAGACGACATGATGCATTACCTCACGCTCGCGATGGGTAAGCAGCGCCAAGCGGGCTTGTTTTAGATTCAGGTTGCTGCGTGAGCGTCGCAATAATTGATCGCGAAACAGACAATCCTGCGCGAGTGCGACAATCTTTTTATAGTCAAACGGCTTCTCAATGAAATCAATTGCGCCCTGCTTGACTGCGGACACCGCTTTGGCAACATCCGCGCGCGCGCTCATGAAAATCACCGGAATTACTATGCCGTGCTCAATCAAATAATGTTGCAACTCAAGGCCGCTCATACCCGGCATGTAGAGATCGACGACCAGACAACCGGGTGCGCCCGCCTTGTACGATTTAAGAAATTGCTGTGCGCCGGCAAATGCTGATACCGCAATCCCGTTGCTGCTCATCAGCCACATTAATAGTTCGCGAATCGATTCGTCATCATCCACCACATAGACGGTCGGCAGCTCTGGTTTTAATTCACCCTCAGCGCACATCCGAACCGCCCTTCGCAGCAAGCAGCGCGCGAACTTGCGCGAGCAAATCTTGCGTCCCAAACGGCTTGACCTGATACGCATCCACGCCAGCGGCTTCACCGCGCGCCAAATCGGCAGCGCCGCCACGCGCGGTCAACATCAGCACTTTAAGGTGTTTGTGCGCGGCATCCGCGCGCAACGCAAGGCAAACCGCCAAGCCACTTAGTCTCGGCAACATCAGATCAAGTACGATCAGGTCCGGCAGGAATTTTTTTGCCATTCGCAGCGCCTCCTCACCATCTTGCGCAATCTGGGTCTCATAGCCTTCATTGCGCAGCAAAAACTCAAGCGACATCGCAATCGCAGGCTCATCATCAGCGATCAAGACACGCGTCAACATCGCTCAGCCACCATGGTTTTGATCGGCAGCGAGAAAGAAAAGGTGGCACCACGCGAACGCTCACTAACCACCCACAAGCGGCCGCCAAAGTGACCGACGATCTGTCGGCAAATCGCAAGCCCCAGTCCAGTGCCCGGCGGCTTTTCGGTGAGTGAGTTACCGACCTGACGAAACTTTTCAAAAATCAATTCCTGGTCCTCTTTGGCAATACCTATGCCGTTGTCACACACATTTATCTGCACCGAGCCCGGCTGTAGGGTTAACGAGACGACCACTTGCCCGTGCCCTGCATCGCAAAACTTCACTGAATTCGACAGCAAATTCAGCATCACCTGCATGAGTCGATCACGGTCAGCCACCACCATTACCGACTCGCTTGGGAGGTTGATTTCAAGCTGAACATCGCGCGCTTTGAACAGCTGGCTAACGGTATTCGACGCATCATCAATAATCTCTCGCAGATCGAGGGTGACATTCTGCCACTCGGCTGCGCCCGATTCGAGTTTGGCCAAATCAAGCACCTGGTTAATGAGGCGCGTAAGGCGCTCGGACTCCTTCACGAGAATACCAAGGAAGCGCGAACGCTCGTCTACATCGAGCGTCGGGTTGTCATGCAAAATCTCGGAGAACGCGCGAATCGAGGTCAGCGGCGTGCGCAGCTCGTGGGTCACGGTTGAAATAAAATCGTCTTTCAGTCGATCCAGTTCTTGCAGGCGCTCATTGGCGTTGCGCAATTCAGTCGTTGCCGCCTCCAGTTCAGCCCGTTTTTCTTCCAGCTCTTGATTGTGTGCAATCGCCTGCGATGCTTCATCAATAATCGCCATAACCTCATCCACGCGCAGCGGCTCCTCATCCACAACGGAGGAAACCATGGCTCGCGCGGATGACGCGCCGATGGCGCCGGCCAACTGAATTTCCGCAAAGTGAACCAGCCTCGCGTCCGCGTCGAGCTCGTCTGCCGAGGCTGCGCCGTTCGCACGCGCATAGCCATCAAACAATTCAGCCGCCCGCAGCGGGCCCAGAAAGCGGCCCAACAAGGTCTGTAGCGACGCAGCCGAGGCAGTGCCACGCCAAAATCCGGTGCGCTCGCCAGTCTGACTCAATACGTCCACAAACAAAGTCGCCTGAATGCGTTCTGACGCGCTCTGGCGGCTGAGCAAGGACACCAGCACAAACGCGCCGACATTGCCCAGCATGCTCCAGATCATCGCGTGGGTGGTTTGATCAAGCCCCTTCAAACCAAACAATTGCAGCGGCTTTAATAATTCGATGCCGAACGGTCCCTGCTCGATCAGTGCAATAGACGCCCAACCTGATTGCACGAACGCAGGCATCATCAAGGTATATCCCCAAATCAGAAAACCCAGACTCAATCCAGCCAGAGCGCCTGCACGGGTGGCATTTCGCCAGTACAAACCACCGATCACCGTAGGCGCGAATTGCGCCACGGCCGCAAAGGAAATGAGCCCGATCGAGACAAGCGCGTACGCCTCGCCCGCGAGCAAATAGTAAAAATAGCCGAGCATCAGAATGGCCATAATCGCGGCGCGACGAATATCGAGCAGCAGATTACTCAGCGCTTCGTGCGGCATAAAGCGTGCGCGCGTAAACCGCAACAGCGGCGGCATGACCAGATCGTTGCACACCATCGTTGAAAGCGCGATGGTCTCCACAATCACCATGCCCGTTGCTGCTGATAATCCACCAATAAAGACCAGCAACGCCAGCCATTCCTGACGTTGCGACATCGGCAGCGTCAGCACAAATGTGTCAGCGTTTACATTGCCGCCCTGAAAATGCAACAAGCCTCCGAACGCAATCGGCAACACGAAAAGATTGATCGCAAACATATAAAGCGGAAATAGCCAGACCGCTTTATTCAAATGTTTTTCATCGACATTTTCGATCACCGCAATCTGGAACTGGCGCGGTAAAAACACGATGGCCAGCATCGACAAGATCGTGAGCCAGATCCAGCTCACATAGTTGCCGGCCGCCGCGCCGAACGGTGTGGCGAGCGCGGCCAATTCCGGACGTGCCATCGCCTGACCAAAAATATCGCCGGGACCGTTGAACATGCCAAACGTGACGAACGTACCCACCGCCACAAACGCGATCAGTTTCACCAGCGATTCAAACGCGATCGCCGCCACCATGCCCTCGTGCCGCTCCGCCACATCGAGTTGTCGGGTGCCAAATGCGATCGTGAATAACGCGAGAAAAATTGCAATGTAGAAAGCCGTGTCATTCACAATGCTGACCGCACCGATCTTTTGCGGCATGACGATTTCCGGGTATTGCAGCAGGATTTGAAAACTGGTCGAGATCGCTTTCAGTTGCAGTGAGATATAGGGCAGGATGCCAACCACCGCGATAACCGTAACCAGGCCACCCAGCAGCGCACTTTTACCATACCGCGATGCAACGAAATCAGCCAGTGACGTAATGCGATTGATCTTGCTTATCCGAATCATCTTGCGCACCACAAACCACCACAGCATCATCATCAGCGTGGGGCCGATGTAGATCGGCAAAAATCCCACGCCATCGCTGGCGGCACGGCCGACGCTGCCATAAAATGTCCACGCAGTTGCATAGACGCCGAGCGACAGCGCATAAACGTAAGGCGTTGAAATCAGCGATCTGCCTTGATCAGCACGCCGATCTGCGTAGTACGCGATCGCGAACAGAAAGCCGATGTAGGCAAACGACGCGAACACGATGACCCAACCTTTCAGCATGGCAGGCAAGCCTTCGTGTGTGAGAACAAACGCAATCGCAACATTATCGAAACCGTTCGATGGCCAGATACATAAACAAGATCAACGCGGCCCACGCCAGAAAAAGATAAGCAAACAGGACGGGAATGCCGAACAGGGTGGCACCAACATTAAAGACAGCGAGCACGGGGAAATTAAACAGCACGACACCAAGCAGAAAAATACACACGAGCCGCTGTCCGCGATGCCCGCGTCGGGGGCCTAATGCATTATCGGGTTCAGTTTTTTGCAAAGTTTTATTCGCCATTTTCATTTGCTAGTTATTCCTGCCGGGGCAAAGTTGTCAATACGATCTCATCGTTACGGTGAGTCCATCTTAGCAAGCCAGCGCTGGTCGCGCTCAAGCTGGAACAGGGCGTCTGCGGAACAAATTTTTTGCTCTTTTGCACGACTCAGCAATATTTGGAAAAGCTTCGCAGTACCCAACGCGTCGGCTACCGCACGATGCCGCGCCAAAATTTTGATTGAAAAATAGTCGAGCCAATCATCAAGGCTGCGAAATCTTGCAGGAGCTTCGCGTACAAGCGCAGGTGCCAACAAAGCGAGATCAATAAACGGTGGCGAAAAGTCGATATCAAGATACTCGTTAAACGCGCGTTTCAGCATCGCTTCGTCAAAAGGGGCATGAAAAGCAACGCACGGCAGCCGGTTCGAAAATGCTAAAAATGCCGCGAGTGCATCTGGCGCATCCACACCCTGCCGCTGTTCGTCGCCGGCGATGCGATGAATCAAAATATTATCGGTTGCACTCACCGTTGACTGCTTGATGACCATTTCAAAGCTGCGATCAAAACGAATCACCGTATCGTCAACCTGCACCGCGCCGATCGCGAGCAAGCGATCCAGCCGCGTATTCAGGCCGCTCGTTTCGACATCCACCACCAGCCAACGTTGCTCAGAAAGCGATGCGCCAAGATTAACTGGCGCGAGCTGCCTCCAGTTCGCAATGGCCACGCTGTTATCTGCGCTCAGCGCATGAATTTTTTTTTCGCGGGCGCGAGCGCGGGTGCCAAATAGAGACCCAAATAAACTCACTGCTGAAAATCCATTTCGAGTCGACTTTGCAGCTTACGTGCCTGGCGCAGCGCTTCTTTTAAAATTCGCCGGTCCAGCTCATTCAGGTTGTCAGGATTGATCCGATTCGGTGATGGATTCGCCGTTACCGCATCGACAGGTATAACTTCTTCCTGATGACGTAGTCGTAATAATTGAATGAAATGAAACGCATCAACAATCGCGGAAACTTCGTCCGGCGGCATCCGCATCCTCGTCGCCGCCATGCGAATACGCTCGGCAGTGTTTGATGCCGACACGCCTTGCTTTAATGCAAAAATCCGCGCTGCGTCCACGAACGGTCGCGCGCCATATTTTTTTAGATCAATCGTGCCAGGTTGCTCGCTGTCATCAGCCACAAAATCGCGCAGCACGCCAAGCGGTGGTCGCACCTGCAGCGCATTCTGCACCAGCAAGTGAAAGAACATCGCGCGCGAATTTGTTTGTTGATTTAGCCATTGCCGCAACGCATCCGCCAGATTTTTATCACCGTGGAGCGCACGAAAATCGAAGAAGATTGCTGCGTTCAACAGCGCCTCGGGATGCGGGGTGCTTAACCAAGCCGAAAACGTTTTGCGCCACTCGGCCGAGGTTAGACACCATTTCGGATTGCGCGCCATGATGTTGCCCTTGCAAAGCGGAAATCCACATTGATCGAGAATGCGATTGGCACTCTCTGAAAATTTCAGAAACGCAGCGCGGGTTTTATCCAGGTCATCTTCGGGCGCAGGCAAAAAAATCAGCGCGTTGTCCTGATCTGTCGCCAGCGTCTGCTCCATCCGGCCTTCTGAACCCAGACCCAGCCAACACCAGTGCATGCTCGGCGGTGCGTGCTCGCGGGCTGCGAGCACCAGCGCTTGCCCGGCGACCGCATCGTTAAGCGTGGTTACAAATTGCGTGAGCTGCTCCGCACCAAGCCCCTGCGCCAGCAGTGCGCCCGCCAGCCGCCTCACCTCACGCGCGGCGATGGCCAGCGCGTCGGCGGTCTCGGCGTGCTCAATTGATTTGGCAATCTCACCGACCGACAAGCGTTGCAAGCTGAATAAATCACGCTCGGAAACCACTCCGATCAGCTGGCCTTCCTCCATCACCAGCACGTGGCGGAACCGGAATCGCGCCATCGCCTGCGCAGCCTCGAATAGCGCCGCATGGCCTGGCAATGAAAATGGCTGCGGCGTCATGGCGCGTTCAATCGTTGCGTCTTGCGAGATGCCGGCCAGTGCAATGCGATCAAGAACATCACGCTCGGTAAATATTCCGATAGGTTGCGCGGTAGCCTCAGGCGAGACGACGACGACAGAGCCAATCCGCAACGCTTTCATGCACTCCAGTACCGCACGGATTTTCGTGTCTGGCGTGACAGTAACAGGCGCGCGACGAATGATGGACTTGAGCGGACTGTTCAAGCTGTGCGCGTCAGACAGCCGCGTCGTGTATTCCCCTTGTACACGCCGCCGCGACTGATCCAAAAGCGATGCCAGCCGCCGAGTCGCGAAATCGCGAAACGCAGGCGACGTGTGCATTACATGCTCAAAATCGGCGACGGGCAATTGATAACAAAACGAGTCGCGCGCCGCGACAAATTTCAGCACGCTCGACCGTCGCGAAATCAACGCGCCGATAGGAAAACATTCGCCTTCGCTTAGCGTCAGCGCTGCGGCAGCGTTCGCCTTGGCGTGCTGTTCAACACCGTTAATGAGGCCCGCCTGCACGATCAACAGATGCTTCGCGATACCGTCCTCGGGCGCTAGCAGCGTCTGCCCTTTGGCAAAATAGGCGAGCGATAAATGGGCCGCGAGATACTCCAGTGCGGCGAGTTCCATTGCCTCGAACGGCACGTAATGCCGTAGCTCCTCCACCGTGGAGGCAATTAGTGATGGCGCAATTTGTCGCGACACGATCCTAGGCGCTTGAATAAAGATACGTGATTTTTAGAAGGCAAACCCTAGCACCAGCGCACCTTTCGAGCAACAATTGCCGCGAAGTTGCCGCCAATGCTAGTGTTTTCATATTTCAACGCTTAACCGCACAACGCGCCGCAAAAGTTAAATCGGTTGTTTCAACTGCTCCAGAATCGCCGGATTTTCGAGTGTGGAAACGTCCTGTGTAATCGCTTCACCTTTGGCTATTGAGCGCAGCAAACGGCGCATGATTTTGCCGCTGCGTGTTTTTGGCAAATTATCGCCAAAGCGAATGTCTTTCGGCTTTGCAATTGGGCCGATTTCCTTACCCACCCAATCGCGTAATTCTTTCGCCATCGCGATTGCGGCGTCACCTGTGGGCCTAGCACCTTTGAGCACCACAAACGCGACTATCGCCTCACCCGTCAAATCATCCGGCCTGCCGACCACTGCCGCCTCGGCCACCAGTTTGCTGTTCGATACCAATGCGGACTCAATCTCCATCGTGCCCAGACGATGGCCGGATACATTGAGCACATCATCAATGCGACCCATGATCGTGAAATAGCCGGTAACTTTGTCACGTACCGCACCATCGCCCGCAAGGTAAAGCTTCCCACCCAGCTCATCTGGAAAATAAGTTTTCTGAAACCGCTCCGCATCATTCCAGATCGTGCGGGCCATCGATGGCCATGGCCGCTTCACCACCAGAATGCCGCCGCTACCGTTTTCAACATCATGGCCCGTTTCATCAACTACTGCGGCCATGATGCCGGGCAGCGGCAGCGTGCACGATCCCGGCGTGAGCGGCGTGGCACCTGGCAGCGGCGTGATCATATGGCCACCGGTTTCGGTTTGCCAGAACGTATCAACAATCGGGCAACGACTGCCACCAATATTTTCGTAGTACCACATCCATGCCTCTGGATTGATCGGCTCACCGACCGAACCCAAAATACGCAGACTCGATAAATTGTAATTACGCGGATGCGCGCTAGGATCGACCTCACCAGCTTTAATAAGCGAGCGAATCGCGGTGGGTGCCGTATAAAAAACAGTGACTTTATGTTTTTCGATCATCTGCCAAAAACGTCCCGCGTTTGGGAATGTCGGGATGCCTTCGAACACTAATTCCGTGCCGCCGACCGACAATGGACCATAAGCAACATACGAATGACCCGTGACCCAACCAATGTCTGCGGTACACCAAAAAAGATCATTCGGCTTGTTGTCAAATGTCCACTTCATCGTGAGGTGCGCCCACAATAAATAGCCGCCTGTTGAATGCTGAATGCCCTTCGGTTTTCCAGTAGAGCCGGACGTATAAAGAATAAATAGCGGATGCTCGGCGTTTACCCAAGTCGGCTCGCACACGTCGCTTTCTTTGGCCTCGACATCGTGCCACCACACATCGCGCCCAGCCGTCATGTTGACCACGTTGCCAGTACGTTTGAGCACCACCGCGGCTTTTACGTGCTCGCAGCCGCCGAGCGCGAAGGCCTCGTCCACAATCGCTTTAATCGGCAACGCTTTGCCCCCACGCATTTGCTCATCCGCCGTAATGATAGCCGTAGCACCAGTATCGACAATGCGTTCCTGCAAACTCTTGGCCGAGAATCCACCGAACACAACCGAGTGAATCGCGCCAATGCGCGCACACGACTGCATGGCAATTACACCTTCAATGGTCATCGGCATATAGATGATGACGCGATTCCCCTTTTCCACGCCTTGCGACTTCAGCGCATTGGAAAATTTGCACACGCGCTTATGCAATTCACGATAGGTGATGTTGGTAACCGCGCCATCGTCGGCCTCGAAAACAATCGCATTCTTATCCGCATTACCGTTGGTGAGATTGCGGTCAAGGCAATTGTATGAAGCATTCAATTCGCCATCGTAGAACCAGCGAAACAGCGGCGCTTTCGATTCATCCAGCACTTTGGTGAACGGCTTATGCCAGTCCAACGCTTCGCGTGCGTGTTTTGCCCAGAAGCCCTCATAGTCGGCTTCAGCTTCAGCGCACATCGCAAGATAAGCAGGCATGCCAGAAATATTGGCTTGGCCAATCATCGCCTCAGATGGCGGAAACGAACGATTCTCCTGCTTTACGGATTCAATACTGGACATATTTATTCTCCAAGGGGTCTCAATTAATTTCACGCTTCTTCATTCGATCGGCGTTTTTTCACTTCAACTTATAGCACAAATGGCAAAAAAGCGGATTTTCAGAAACTGCCGCTCTCCGGACTGAAAACGCACGCCGCCATAGCTAAATTCACCTGAATTTTCGCCAAAACCGGATTAAATGCAAAACAATTTATCCAATCAGTAAATATATCTTATGTCTTATATAAGACTTGTTGACGAGGCACCAAATTCCGTGTAATTTGAACGCTGCATACCAACAACGCCAAACACATGGTTTTGGTGTCCCCACTTCTACAAAATACGAGCCGCGACGGACTGACATGAGTGCCATGAATGAATTAAGCGATGTGAATTTGCCGGTTGGCTCGAGTGCACTGCTGGGCGACTATTGGCCCGGGATTCAAATTTATTATCCGCCCGTGAAATACGCGCCTGCGCTGGGGCTTTACGAAGATCTCGAACAAGCCTCACAGCGATTCAAAAAACACGCCTGGGGTACGCCCGCGCACACGCTGATTTTCGACTTGGAAGATGGTTGCCGACAAAAAGAAATGTCGCGCGAATTGCTGCGGATGGAGCTGCCGCACATGCCGCGTCGTAAGGAAGTACAGGTCGCCGTTCGTATCAACCCGTTTCGCACTGATGAGTACGAAAAAGATTTGCAGCTCGTTCGTGATTTGTCGGATCACATTGACGTCGTGATGCTGGCGAAAGCTGGCGAGGCGTACGGCTCGCCAGAAATTCGCGATCTTTCTGCCGTGCTCGTCGGGCTCAATCATCGCATCACCATTCAGCCGATTATTGAACATCCAAAATCACTCAAGATCGCGCCGGATTTAATGCAATATGCGACCGTAAAGCACGTTGTTTTCGGCATTCACGATTTCTCAAAAGCGATGGGCATTCAGATTACGCCACGCAATTGGACTATTGAGCTGGCTTACTTTATGAATCAGGTTTTGTTCGAAGCGCGTATCGCCGGTAAAGGTGTCATCGGCGGCGTGGAAACGTTGATCGGCTCGTCCGTCATGCCGGAAACCTTTGTTGAGCCGGATGACGTGCGTCGCTGGCTGGATTTGCATGGCGATGAAGAGTCACGCGTTGTGTACAAACATGCGTGTGAAGAATCCGCGATGGGCATGACCGGCAAGCAGGTGATTCATCCTTCGCACATTCACCCGTGTAAGGTCGCGTACACGCCCTCACCGACCGATACTAAAACCAAAATCGCGATCCTGAAAGCCGCGATTGAAGCCGACGCGTTGCTCGGCGGCGCAATTAAATTCAACGGCGAAATGCTCGATCCACCGATGTTCGGCAAGGCGCTGCAAACGCTGCTGCGCGCGCACGCGTTGCACGCATTGTCAGATGACGGCAGCGCGTTTGCGATTGAAGTGCTGCGTAAATTGCCGGCGCAGGTGGTGCGTGAGAACTGGCCGTACGGCATTATCTTGTAGCAGCGGAAATATCACTAGAACGCCATTTGACGGGCATTTACGAGCAAAACTGCTTGAAGACACCCGCCGATGCTAGCGTTTTAATTTCTATAACCAATCTGGATCATTGACTTGATCCGCGAGAATTTAATCGTATGAACGCCAAAGCCGCACTCCCGCCTTTCCCCGCATGGACGTGGGATGTCCCTGAGTTTTTTAACATCGGCGTGGCCTGCACGGACGCGCATGTCGGTACCGATGTGGAAAATCGGATCGCGATGATTGTTGAAGATGACGCACTCGGCACAGTCACTGCGACCTATGGTGAGCTCGCACTTCGCACCAGCCAATTCGCACAATTGCTGCGCAAACAAGGTGTAAAACCCGGTGATCGCGTTTTAATCCGCCTGCCAAATTCAATCGATTATCCGACCGCATTTTTGGGTGCGATGAAAGCAGGTTGTATTGCCGTACCAACTTCAACTCTACTCACCGCCGAAGAAGTTTTATATCTAGCCAAAGATTCTGGCGCGAAAGTTTTGGTGATGGATAAAGCGTTCTGGCCGCAGCTCGCGACGCGCATTAGCGATGCAGCAGATGCTGCGCTGATATTGCTTACCGGCGAAGGTCAGCAAGTAGAAAACTC
This sequence comes from Burkholderiales bacterium, assembly GCA_031370625.1. Taxonomy (GTDB): domain Bacteria; phylum Pseudomonadota; class Gammaproteobacteria; order Burkholderiales; family Usitatibacteraceae; genus UKL13-2. Next base: position 21,845 of record JANMQR010000402.1, read on the forward strand.
ACCGTTAAACGTGCTCGATTTAGCGCCCGCACTAAAAGCAATCACCGCGTTTTCTGCACCGCACGCCACCCATGCGAGCGATCCTGCCTATCTCGTTTACACCTCCGGCACCACCGGCTATCCCAAAGGCGTGTTGCACGCCCATCGCGCGCTGATTGGGCGCGAACCGGCATCGCAATATTGGTTTAATTTCGACAAAAAAAACGTTGATCGTATTTTGCATTCAGGCAAATTCAATTGGACCTATGTGCTCGGCTCCGGCCTGATGGATCCGCTCTATCGCGGCAAAACAGTGATCGTGCATGAAGGCAAAAATGATGCAAATTTGTGGACGCGTTTAATCGCCAAGCACAAAGCGACCATCTTCATCGGCGTGCCCACCATCTACCGCCAGATCGTGCAAAAAACCACCACCACCAGCGCGGACGTGCCGACGCTACGCTTCTGTATGAGCGCGGGTGAGCATTTGTCCGACGATATGCTTTCCGCCTGGCGCACGCGCTTCGGCATGGATATTTTCGAAGCGGTCGGCATGAGCGAATTTTCTTACTACCTGTCGCAATCCGTACATCGCCCCATCCGCGCGGGCGCGGCCGGTTTTGCGCAGCCGGGGCATCAGATTAAATTATTGAATCCCGACACATTGACTGAAGTTGCACCCGGCGAAGAAGGCATGATTGCCGTGCCTGAAAACGATCCCGGACTATTTTTGCGCTACTGGAATCTGGATGAAGAAACCGCGAAATATAAACACGATGGTTATTTTTTCACTGGCGATTACGCGAAAATTGATGAAGACGGCTATCTCTGGTTTTTAGGCCGCCGCGACGACATTATTAAAAGCTTTGGCTATCGCGTATCGCCGTATGAAGTTGAGCGCGTGTTGAAATCACATCCCGCCGTTGCCGATTGCGCCTGCGTGGGCGAGGAAATCGAAAAAGACAAATTGATCGTTTCAGCCTATGTGATTGCGCAACCTGATCAAACGATCTCAGCCGATGAGCTGCTCAAATTCGGCCAACTTCATCTTGCCGCTTACAAAGCGCCTAAGCGCATCTACATCGCCAAGGATTTCCCGCGAACCAAGAATGGTAAAATTCTTCGTAGAGAGATTTCTCCGGCAATTGCAGTGGCGAAATCCAGCTAGCTTGAGATAGCAAAGTAGTAACAATCTTTCTTTATTGTTGATTTTTGCCCGGCAAAATTCTTTTTGCCGGGTTTATCTATTTTTATTCGAGACAATGAAAAATATGGCTTCCACTGGAAAACCCACCAATCTCAATCGCCCGTTGAAGCCGCTGCCTAACTTCATTTTTATGAGCCGCTGGTTGCAAGTGCCGCTCTACGTTGGCCTTATCATCGCGCAAGTGATTTATGTCTATCAGTTCGGCGTGGAGCTGATGCATTTAGTAAAGGGCACGTTTTTCAGCACCGGCCCGGCGCTGACCGAGGCGGGCATCATGCTGCTGGTACTTGGCCTGATTGACGTGGTGATGATTTCCAATCTGTTGGTAATGGTGATTGTCGGCGGTTACGAAACCTTCGTTTCGCGCATGCACCTTGAGGGACATCCTGATCAACCGGAGTGGCTTTCACACGTCAACGCTGCGGTGTTAAAAGTGAAGCTGGCAACCGCTATCATCGGCATCTCATCAATCCACTTGCTGAAATCGTTTATCGAAGCGAAAGATCTGAGCACACACACGCTGATGTGGCAGACAATCATCCATCTCGCCTTCATTATCTCGGCGCTCGCCATCGCTTGGATTGACCGCATCATGGATGGTGGAAAGCCAGCGCACGCTAATGCAAAAGCGCAAGACGATTTCTAAAGGAAACATCATGAACACGCAAACCACCATCAAACAAGAAGACTTCATTTCTTCCGTTGCCGATGCATTCCAATACATCAGCTACTACCATCCCGTCGATTACATCAAGGCGCTGCATGAGGCATATCAGCGTGAAGAATCACCCGCCGCGAAGGACGCGATGGCGCAGATTTTGATCAACTCGCGCATGGCGGCTGAGGGCAAACGCCCGATTTGTCAGGACACCGGCATTTGTATCGCGTTTGTTCGCGTCGGCATGGATGTGCGTTTTGAAGCGACGATGTCACTTGAGCAAATGGTCAACGAAGGCGTGCGCCGCGCCTACACCGATGTGGATAATCCACTGCGTGGCTCGATGCTGATTGACCCCGATGGCAAACGCACAAATACCGGCGACAACACGCCGGGTGTGACCCACGTTGAGCTTGTTCCTGGCAATACGGTTGAGGTGATTGTCGCGGCCAAAGGCGGCGGCTCAGAAAATAAATCCAAGTTCGCCATGCTGTTGCCGTCCGACAGCGTGGTTGATTGGGTGTTGCAACAACTGCCGGTGATGGGTGCAGATTGGTGTCCGCCGGGCATGTTGTCGATCGGCATTGGCGGCTCGCCGGAGAAGGCGATGTTGATGGCGAAGTGGGCGATGATGGAGCCGATGAATATTCATGAGCTGCAAGCGCGTGGGCCTTCAAATCGGGCCGAGGAATTGCGCCTGGAACTTTTCACCAAAGTAAACGCACTGGGCATTGGCGCGCAGGGCTTGGGTGGGCTTTCAACCGTGCTCGATGTCAAGGTGGTGGACTACCCCACACACGCTGCGTCGAAGCCGGTCGCACTCTTACCGAATTGCGCCGCAACGCGCCATATTCATTTCACGCTGGATGGTTCCGGCCCGGCTGTACTCACACCACCATCGCTGGAAGACTGGCCGAAGTTGGTCATGGATGTATCGACGTCGAAGCGCGTGAATATTGATGGCATCACGCGCGAGCAGTTGGGCGAATTGCGCGCGGGTGATCGTGTATTGCTCAGCGGCAAAATTTTGACCGGTCGTGATGCCGCGCATCGCCGCTTGGTGGACATGATGAATCGTGGTGAAAAATTACCGACCGATTTCACCAATCGCATCATTTACTACGTCGGCCCCGTGAATGCGGTGCGCGACGAAGTCGTCGGCCCGGCCGGCCCCACCACCGCATCACGCATGGATAAATTTACCGCGCCGATGCTGGAGAAAACCGGCTTGATTGGCATGATTGGCAAGTCGGAACGCGGTGCCGCCACGGTCGAAGAAATCAAGAAAATGGGTGCGACGTATTTCATCGCCGTGGGTGGCGCGGCTTACCTCGTCTCGAAAGCGATCAAGGCCTCGCGGCTGGTTGCGTTTGAAGATTTGGGCATGGAAGCAATATACGAATTCGATGTAAAAGATATGCCGGTGATTGTGGCCGTGGATTCGCTGGGCAATGCGGTGCATAAGAGCGGGCCTGCGACGTGGCGTGAAAAAATTGCGAGTAGCGTGAGTAAAATTCCTGTTGTTGTCGTGTAGTTTTATAAGCGCAAAAAACAAAACTTTCAGCTCGCGCTATCGTCACGTTTGATTCACATTTTTCCCAAAGCCTTAAATGCTTCCCCATGGTTCTGCCGATTCATTTTTTCTGGCGCGTGTTGCAAACTTAAACGCGACCAGCACAAACAAAACGCCATTGTTCATCGTTACATCGAATGCGCAAGATGCCGAGCGACTAACAACTGAAATCGGCTGGCTGGCACCTAAGCTTCGTGTGCATCGCCTGCCCGATTGGGAGACGTTGCCTTACGATCATTTCTCACCGCATCCCGATTTGGTGAGCGAACGCCTCGCCACGCTGTATCAATTTGCGCAAGGCGCGTTTGATGTCGGCATCGTGCCGGTGACCACTGCGATGACGCGTCTCGCACCGCGCGAATATCTGGCGGGCCGCTCGTTTTTCTTGCGCACCAAAACCAAACTCAATCTGGAATCAATGCGCAGTGATTTATCGGGCGCCGGTTATTCGAACACCCAGCAAGTCATGGCACCGGGCGAATATGCGGTGCGCGGCGGGCTCATTGATTTATTTCCGATGGGCAGTTCCGTCCCGTATCGCATCGATTTATTCGGTGATGAAATTGAAGCGATTCGCACCTTTGATGTCGATACGCAACGCAGCATTTATCCGGTAAATGAAATTCGCCTGCTTCCCGCGCGCGAGTTCCCGCTCGACAAAGAAGGCCAGCATCGTTTTCGCGAATCATTCCGTGACCGTTTCGAGGGCGACCCTTCGAAGAGCCGCATGTATAAAGACGTTTCGGGCGGTATGGCACCGAACGGTATCGAATATTATCTGCCACTGTTTTTTGAAAAAACCGCCACCGTTTTTGATTATTTGCCTGAGACTGCCAATATATTTGTCCACGGCGATCTTGAAACCAGCGCAGATGTTTTTTGGGCTGATACCAAATCGCGTTATGAATTATTGCGCGGCGATAAAGATCATCCGCTACTGCCACCCGCCGATATTTTTCTGCCGACCAATGAGTTGTTTGCAGGCCTCAATCGATTTAAAAAAATCGAAAACAATTTCGCATCGTCAACCGCACTTTCAGCCATTGAAGTGGATCGAAAAGCAACTGATCCGATTGCCCGTTTTCGCATATTCGTTGCCGGTTTTGAAGGCCGCATTTTAATCAATGCTGAAACGCTCGGACGGCGCGAAACGATTACCCAATTCCTTTCCGAGAATGGCCTGAACGCCGCGCCAGTGCTAGAGTTTCAGGCATTCAATTCCAGCTTGGATAAGCTCGTTATTGTCGCATCGCCGTTGCAATTAGGCTTCATCATCAGCGATGAAAATTTAGCCATCGTCACTGAGAATGAGCTGTACGCATCCGAGGTAAAACAAACCCGCCGCCGCGATAAATCGAAGGTGAATGCCGACGGTATGTTGCGCGATTTGGCCGAAGTCAACGTCGGCGATCCCGTCGTTCACAGCGCGCACGGCATTGGCCGTTACGTCGGCTTGATCAATATGGATCTCGGCGAAGGCAACATGGAATTTATGGAACTGCATTACGACGGCGGCGATAAATTATTCGTGCCCGTCTCGCAGCTCTCCGTCATTTCACGCTACACCGGTGCGAATCCTGAAAACGCGCCGCTGCATCGCCTGGGCTCCGGCCAGTGGGACAAAGCCAAACGCCGCGCCGCTGAACAAGTGCGCGATACCGCAGCCGAATTGCTCAATCTTTACGCGCGCCGCGCCGCACGCAAAGGCTTCGCGTTCCCACTACAGCTCAATGAATTCGATGCATTCTCGGCGACATTTCCATTCGAAGAAACACCCGACCAAGCCACCGCCATTAAAGCCGTGATGGCTGACATGACCAGCGGACAGCCAATGGATCGACTGGTGTGTGGCGATGTGGGATTTGGCAAAACCGAAGTCGCATTGCGCGCGGCATTCATCGCGGTAAATGCCGGTAAACAAGTCGCGATTTTGGTGCCGACCACGCTGCTCGCTGAACAACATTTTCAGAATTTCTCTGATCGCTTCGCCGAGTGGCCGGTGAAGATTGTGGAGTTTTCACGATTCCGAACCGCTAAAGAAAC
>JANMQR010000425.1:0-4810 GCA_031370625.1 Burkholderiales bacterium
GTATTCACAGCAAACGTAAAAGATAGCGTCGGCGCAATCGCCATCATCGGCTGTATCTTCGCTTCGGCCGTTGCCGGTATCGCCAGCAGCCAGCATGCGAACGTAAACGCAGCACCCGCCACGATCTACAAAATGGATGTGATCGAAGTAACTGCACCGCGCATGAAAACGGAAAGAATGGCGACCATTGTGGTGACCGCATCGCGTGCTGAAAACACCTTGGCTGCAGCTAATAGCAACACGAGTGCAGCGTTTTAATGGGGTAGTAGGTCAGGTTCGGGGTTGGCAAATAAGGCTACCTGACGCTGATGCTAAATTTAACAAGACCCGCATCTAGCATGCCGTTTGAAGCAAAAAGCAGTGAAACGCCGCGCCAATGCTAGCGTTACTAAAATGGTTTAAACGTAATGCCCATGCCGCTCCAGCATCTCGATCTTATATCCATCCGGATCTTGAATAAAGAAAAAGCGCGCCAGTAATTCGTCACCGCGTTTGAATTCTTTCACCGGTGTGCATTCATATTTCGCTGCTGCCAAGTGCGCACGCTTTGCGGCGGCGTCAGGAATGACGACGCCAATATGTCCATAGCCGGTGCCATGCGTGTACGCCTCTTCGCGACCTTTGTTGAGCGTTAACTCGATCTCAAAATCGTTCTGCGGATTGCGCAAATATACGAGAGCGAAGTCCGGAAAATCAAGTCGGTGCGATTCTTTTAAACCAAGCACCTCATCGTAAAACTTGATCGATTTTTCCAGATCCAGCACGCGGATCATGCTGTGAATTATTTTTGCCATAACGATTCTGCGATTCCGTCTGAAATTAATTTCGTGCTTGTAGCGATACCAAGTTCGATGAGCTTGGCACGACAGGCTTGCGTTCTGACTTTGATTCATCGAGTTGCTTGCGCATGTAGCGCACGCACGTCACGCGAAGAAATGAAGCGAAATTCAGCGCTTCAATTCCACTCGCCATGATTTCATTGTGAAAGCGCGAGATCAAGCCGCTGGTGGTGAGATGTTCTGCCGCCGCCATTTCGGCCAGCACATCCCACATCATATTTTCCAGCCGAATGCTGGTGAGCGCGCCGTGGATGCGCACGGTACGTGAACGCGATTCAAATAAAATTGGATCGGCTTTAACGAAGTATTCGCACATGATCGCTACCCCCTGAATAGTTTCGCAATTGAGAACACGCGCTACAAATTTTTGCTACTCATTTGCGCAGTGATGTGGTCTGCCTGACGAATTGCCAAGGTCACAATCGTTAACGTTGGATTCTCCGCGCCACCGGTGGTGAATTGACTGCCATCGCTGATAAATAAATTGCTGATGTCATGCGTTTGCCCGAAGCTGTTGCACACGCTGGTCTTGGCATCCAACCCCATGCGGCAGGTGCCGAGATTGTGTGTCGAAGGGTAGGGCGGTGTGCGGAAAGTTTTGATTGCACCTGCGGCCTTGTAAACATTTTCACCCGCCGCGAAGGCGTGATTGCGCATCGCGAGATCATTGTCGTGATCATCAAAATGCACATTCGGAATCGCGCTGCCCCATTTATCTTTTAAGTCTTTATGCAAGGTCACGCGGTTGGTTTCGCGCGGCATATCTTCACCGACGATCCACATGCCGGCAAGGTTCGCATACTGCTCCATCCACCATGAAAAATCCGCGCCCCAGCCGCCGGGATTCAGAAACGCGGCCATGAACGGCAGCCCGAGCGATAGCGTTTCCATTTCATAGCCGCCAACAAATCCGCGCTTGGTATTGTTACCCGCTTCGTCGCGAATAATCCCCGCCATGGTGGTGCCGCGATACATGTGCACCGGCTCTTTGAACGCCGCGTAGACAGATGCGGTTAGATGCCGCATGTAATTACGGCCGACTTGACCGGAAGAGTTTGCGAGGCCATCGGGAAATTTATTTGATGCCGACAGCAATAGCAACCGTGGCGTCTCAATCGAATTGCCTGCCACGCACACCACGCGCGCTTTTTGCCGCTGCTCCTTGCCGTCCTTGTCGAAATAAATCACGCCGGAAACTTTGCCCGCCTCGTTATGCTCAATGCGCGTCACGTGTGATTCGGCTCTGAGATCAATGTTGCCGGTTTTCTCAGCGGCAGGCAGTTCAACATAAAGCGTGCTCCACTTCGCACCGCTCTTGCAGCCTTGAAAACAAAAGCCGATTTGCATGCAGCGGCCACGATCATGGCGCGGCACACTATTGATCGCCATGTTGCCGGTGTGGACATCTTTGTAGCCGAGTTTTTTTGCACCGGCATGCATGACTTTAAAATTATTATTACCCGGCAGACCGGGAATGCCATTGGTGCGCGTCACGCCCATTTTGTCTTCCGCTTTCGCGTAGTAGGGCTCCAGATCTTTTAACGTGATCGGCCAGTCCTGGAGATTCGCGCCCTTGATATTTCCATACGTTGTCCTGGCTTTCATCTCATGCGCTTCCAGCCGCAGTGACGCACCCGCCCAGTGTGTGGTGGAGCCGCCCACTGTTTTGCAAATCCAGGTCGGCAGATTGGGGAAATCTTTTGCCACGCGCCAGTTGCCGGAGGTGGTGCGATTATCGAGCCACGCCAATTGCAAAAAAGATTTCCATTCGTCGTTTACAAATGTTGCCGGTGATTGCACGGCACCTGCTTCCAGTACGACCACTTTCACGCCTTTTTGACACAGCTCATTCGCCAACGTACCGCCACCTGCACCTGAGCCAATAATGACCACCACTGCTTCATCGTATCCAAACTTTGCCATGATGTTGCCTCCGGATTCGTTAAATATGAATCGAACTTAGCCCATGTATGCAGCGGGACTGGCCTCTTTGGAAGGTTCAGGCAACCATTTCAAATCCTGGAAACCGCGGGTGATATATCCACCTTTATCGAACGACGCGCCGGGATAGCCAAACGCGGCGTACGCCATGTCATTGTCGTAGAGCGAGGTAATGCATTTGCCGCGCACCGCGTTAAAAAACGGCGTGCCTTCGATTGACTTTACGGCCGCCAATTTTGCGGCCTCAGTGGCGTTATCAAAATTTCCATTCGCCGCTTTGTTCAGCGATGCGATGCCATCTTTCAGCATCGTCGCTGTCTTGGCGTCACCGGAAGCACCTGCGTCGAGATCCTTCGCCAGCAGGGCGTAAACAGCATCGGGCAGTTTCGCGTGTGGATATAACACGCGTCCCATTTTCATCAGCGTTGTACCTTCAGCGGCGCTCAAAGTTTTGAGTTCAAGCGCCCATGCGGGTGAGGGCGCTAACGCGGCGAGTGTGCTGCTGAGGGCGATGGTGCCAAACAAAATTCCCGAGCCGCTCAGAAACTCGCGGCGCGTGAGTGGTAAATTTTGTTTGGTGACGGTGCCTTCAGTTTCTTCGCAGCCGCCCAATTGAATCGTGGTGTTTGCAATGGCGATAATCTTCATAACCTGCCTCCGAGTTGAATCGTAAAAAGTAAAATCTTTTTAGCTTTTTATAATCATCGCTGAGGCCCGCAGTAATGCAAAAGGGCACAACGTATGGATACGTTATTCCTTTTTTTTAGGCTTTGGGTGTTAACAGGTTACATACTCGATTAATATTTTTTATTGTGCGGTGCAACAGATATGTGCAACGTTAGAGCGCTTGTTCTTCTACGTTTTCGGCGCCAATAATTTCAAAATCCGCTTCACCGGTGCTGGCACCGCAGCGTTCGGCGCGTCTTCAATATTGACCCACATGGTGCCGGGCTCCATCGCCGTCGCAGGCCGTTTCGTGATGGCAATTTCCAGCGGATAAATCGACAACGAATAATGGGTAAACCCATGTGGAACAATTTCCATTTCGCGAATGATGCGCGATTTAAATCCGAAACGTGATTGGGTTTTTTCAATTGCATCGTCATTCATGGATACTTCCGGCAGCGACCACAATCCACCCCAGATTCCCGTCGGTGGTCGTTTCTCCAGCAGCACTTCACCGCGATCAATAATCACCAGCATGCGCGTTGCTTTGTGCGGCACATCGCGCTTGATACCTTTGCCGGGCAGTGCATCAATGCGACCTGATTCAAGCGCCACACAGGTGCGCGCAACCGGGCACAGCAGGCAGGTGGGCTTGGTGCGAGTACACAGAGTGGCACCCAAATCCATCAAGCCTTGGGTGTATGCCTCGATATTATTTTTTGGCAATATTGATTCTGCTTTTGTCCAAAGCGTATCTTCAATCGCTTTCGATTTCACGTCCCCTTCCACGCCAAAATGCCGCGCGAACACGCGTTTCACATTGCCGTCGAGAATCGCGCGGCGCTCACCGAATGCGAATGCGCTAATGGCTGCCGCAGTGGAGCGGCCAATGCCGGGCAGGGCGTAAATATCGTCAAAAATATTCGGAAAAATTCCGTCATGCAATTGAACAATTTGCTTTGCCGCACGATGCAGATTGCGCGCGCGAGCGTAATAGCCGAGCCCCGCCCAATGTTGCATCACTTGATCATCGGGTGCATCGGCTAGTTTGGCGATAGTGGGGAACGTGTTGAGGAAACGCTCGTAATACGGAATCACCGTGCTTACTTGTGTTTGCTGGAGCATAATTTCGGATAGCCAAACACGATACGCATCGCGCGTGTTTTGCCACGGCAGGCCGTGACGGCCATGCTGTTTTTGCCACGTAACAATTTGCGACGAGAATGATTTGGGCATTTTTTACTGATAGTCAATAGCTATCGAAAGAATCGCTTCAATCAATTGGCTGAATTATTATTTGAGGGCTAAACTGCAAAGGCTGTATGTGTGCTACCTGCATTATTAACGTATTAGGAGATTCAAAA
>JANMQR010000082.1:0-21788 GCA_031370625.1 Burkholderiales bacterium
AGAGTGCCTTGCATAAACGCTTCAACTTGTTCAATGGTGCGCAGACGCGCGGTGTCGAGTGTCACGATCATCCCCAAAGGATGACCTGTCCTGTGACCGTTCAGGCTCTTTTCTCGTTGTAATCACGCGACCCTTCCAGGCTCATGTGTCATTGGAAGAGGCTCTGGATGCCATCATTGCGCTTGCAAATGCTAACATTGGTACAAATCATCATGAAATCCAAAAACGTCTTCTTCTCGCAAAATCATCCCACAACGTGATCAAACAACGCACTCTTAAAAACAAGGTCCGCGCATCAGGCGTCGGCGTTCATTTAGGCCATCGCGTCGAGATGGTGATACGCCCTGCCGCGCCGGATACAGGTATTGTCTTTTGTCGCACCGATATGCCCGGCGCGCCGCATGTGCGTGCGCATGCGTTAAACGTGAATGACACGCGGATGTCCACCCGGATTGAAAACCCTGAAACGGGGGCGAGAGTAGCGACTGTCGAACATTTAATGTCGGCATTTGCCGGGCTCGGTATCGACAACGCATATGTCGATTTGTCCGCTGAAGAAGTGCCCATCATGGATGGCAGCGCGGGGCCATTCGTTTTTTTGCTTCAATCTGCGGGCATTGAGGAGCAGGCAAAAGCGAAGCGGTTCATTCGCGTCAAGCGCACGGTTGAATTAACGGAAAAAGACCGCTTGGTCAGGCTGGAGCCGTTTAATGGCTTTAAGCTCAAATTCGCGATTGATTTCGATCACCCGGTTTTTGATGCGTCGGCGTCAGAAATTGAGATCGATTTTGCGCAAGTTTCATTTGCCAAAGAAGTTGCCCGTGCGCGCACATTTGGCTTTACGCATGAGGTTGAAGCGATGCGCACGATGGGCCTGGGACGTGGCGGTTCGCTTGATAACGCAATTGTGATTGATGATTTCCGCGTTTTGAATTCGGATGGATTGCGCTTCGATGATGAGTTTGTCAAACACAAGGCGCTTGATGCCGTGGGCGACCTTTACATGCTGGGTCATCCGCTAATTGGTGCTTTTTATGGCGTGAAGTCAGGGCACGCAATGAATAATCAGCTGGTTCGTGCGCTGCTGGCAGATGCGAATGCCTGGGAATTTGTGACCTTTGATAAGCGGGAGCAGTTGCCAGTAGCCTTCGGCAATATGTCACTCGCATCGCTTTAGTTTTGCGATCAGCGCATCCAATATGTTGATCGGACTTCGCTTGTTATTGATGGTCGCGGCACTCGTCATCAGCGCTGCGTTTCTTGGTTATTTGTTTACTAAAAATCCGCAGCTCCTATTGTTAACAAAAAACCTCGTGAAGTTAACGGTACTGTTTGCGGTCATCATTGCCATTATTTACGTATTGGAACGACTATTGGTTGCCTGACCATCACAGTTTTGTAAAGTTAGTTATTTTTGACAGCTTTTAACGTCATTTAGCTCTTTTTGACTTGGCTTATCGCCCTAGACCGCTTCTGTTGCATCCGCTTCATCGTGTCCTTTAGTGGTGAATCAGCCAGCGAATCTACTAAGTATTCAATTGCTTTTTCGGATATCGGTTTGCCGCCTTCAGTTTTAATTGCCCGTAACGGAGGCTCACCATGACCCGTTGTCATGGTCGGTTGCACGATCACCCTGATTGCTGTAACCTCTTGTTCCTGCTTTTGATTTTCTCGGAACTGCTGTAACAAACGCGGTAACATGTGCTTCAAGATGGTCGCTGCATGTCCGTTCGCAGCAGCAACAATAATCGTTGACCCTTCCACAGCGGCAATTCGACTCACATCGTTTAGGCTCGTTGGGACGGTGTTGGCATACGTTTTCTGTAGTCGTGAAATGACTCCGAGTTGCCGCAACATCGGCGCAATGGATTCATTTTCGGCGACTAAAGTGCGAATCGGTTTAAACCCCGATTTAGAAGTGGATTTGACGCCTGGTTTGGAACTGCCGGGGTTGAAACTGCTAGATTTTGCGGTCTTATCCATGCGGGTCTTATTGCTTCAATAGCACTTCGCGAGTTGGGAGCTTCTTGAATGAACATCATTTTAGTATCTGACAGTCTAGCAAAGAGCAGGATTGTCACGATTTCACAGTCGCAAATCATTATGGCGGTGGTTGGTTTTGTAAGTGCTGGTTTTTTACTCGCGCTCGGCACCCACTGGTTTACGATGCGCTACGCAGTCGATATTCAAAACCCGTTTATTCAGCGCCTCATTTCTACCTTGACCCTGCAACAATCGCAGCAAGCCGAGAAAGACATGCGCGATCAGCTCAATTCACTTGCGGTTAAATTAGGCGAGCTGCAGGCGCGCCTGATGCGTCTGGATGCCTTTGGCGAGCGTCTGGGTAAAGCGGCCAATATCAAAGCAGAAGAGTTCAAGTTTTCAGAAACGCCCGGTCAGGGTGGGCCAATGGTGCCTGCGGGTTCTGCCCAGGGTATTAGTCTCAAAGATTTTCAAAGTCGCGTGTTCGAGATATCGCAATCGCTGGATGATCGCGCAGATAAATTAGGCGTGCTGGATTCGGTGTTCTCCGATGGCCGCCTTGCCGCCAAGTCGATTCCGACGACACTACCGGTCGAATCTGGTTACTATTCCTCAAATTTCGGTTATCGAATTGATCCGATCAACGGCCAAAGCGCATTCCACACCGGCGTTGATTTTATTGCCGCACCGGGTTCGCCGATTTTGTCGGCTGCGGGTGGCGTAGTCGCAGCAGCTGAAATGCATAGCGCCTATGGCAACATGGTCGATATTAATCACGACAATGGCCTCACTACGCGTTACGCACACCTGTCAAAAATGCTTGTTAAGGCCGGTGACATCGTCCTCAAAGGCCAACACATCGGTGATCTTGGCTCCACCGGTCGCGCCACGGGGCCGCATTTGCACTTTGAGGTGCGCGAAAACAGCGTACCGTTAAACCCAAAACGATTCTTGAATTTCGCACGCGCGCAAGAGCCCGCTGTCGCGACCAAGAGCGCCCGCGCCCCGTAATTCCTCCCCTGCGCTGTTTGCAATACTGCTTGATGACGTAGTTGTCGTCACGTTGTAGTTGCGATAACCACGCGCGCCCCCATTTCTAGGTGAAGTCCAGCCATGCTCTGGCAACCTTAATGGAAATGGATTTCTTTTCTCCTGTTACTTCCCGCTATTTTTCCAAAATTGAAGCGCTGCAGCGGCCAATGCTGCCAACGCCACGAATGAAAGCACCTCATGTTTGACAATTTTTTGAAGTCTATTTTCGGTAGCCGTAACGAGCGTCTCTTAAAGCAATACAAAAAGCGGGTCGTTACGATCAACAGTCTCGAACCAGCAATGCAGAAGCTGACCGACGCGGAATTGCGCGCCAAGACCGATGAATTTAAAGCGCGTATCGCCAAAGGTGAGACGTTGGATGACTTGCTACCGGAAGCTTTTGCGACCGTGCGCGAAGCCGGTAAGCGCGTGTTCAGCATGCGCCACTTCGATGTGCAATTGATTGGCGGGATGGCGCTGCACGATGGCAAGATCGGCGAGATGAGAACAGGTGAAGGCAAGACGCTGATGGCGACACTGCCGTCGTATTTGAATGCGCTGTCGGGTGAGGGCGTTCACGTCGTGACCACCAACGACTACTTGGCCAAGCGCGATTCCGAATGGATGGGTCAGTTGCACAATTTTCTGGGCTTGACGGTTGGCTGCAATCTTTCGCAAATGCAACATGCGGAAAAACAGGACGCGTTCAAGGCCGACATCACCTATGGCACCAACAACGAATTCGGCTTTGATTATCTGCGTGACAACATGGTCACCAACAAAGCCGAGCGCGTGATGCGCGGCTTGAATTTCGGCATCGTCGATGAGGTCGATTCAATCTTGATTGACGAAGCCAGAACACCGCTGATCATTTCCGGCCAGGCCGAAGATTCTGCGGCAATGTATCAGCAGGTCAATCTGCTGGTGCCAAATTTGAAACCACAGGAAGACGAAAAGGGCGTCGGAGATTACTGGATCGATTTGAAGGCGCATTCGGTCACGCTGTCGGAAGAAGGCCACGAGCGGGCGGAAGAGTTGATGGTGCAAAACGGTTTGCTGGCACCGGGCACATCGCTCTACGATCCTTCGAACATCATGCTCGTACATCATCTGTATGCTGCGGTGCGCGCCAACGTGCTCTACCACCGCGATCAACATTACGTGGTGCAGAATGGTGAAGTCGTGATCGTTGATGAATTCACCGGCCGAATGATGACCGGTCGCCGCTGGTCTGAAGGCCTGCATCAAGCCGTTGAAGCCAAAGAGGGCGTGAAGATTCAAAACGAATCGCAAACGCTGGCGTCCATCACCTTCCAGAATTATTTTAGGCTTTACAAAAAGCTTTCCGGTATGACCGGCACGGCGGACACCGAAGCGTTCGAGTTTCAATCTATCTACAACCTTGAGACCGTCATCATCCCGACCAACCAGCCGATGGTTCGCAAAGACCCGAACGATCTGGTCTACATGACGCTGAAAGAAAAGCACAACGCCATTGTAAAGGATGTGCGCGATTGCTACGAACGTGGCCAACCGGTGTTGCTCGGAACAACATCCATCGAGAATTCTGAGTTGTTATCTGAGCTGCTCAATAAAGAAAAAATTCCGCATCAAGTGCTGAACGCAAAGCAGCATGCGCGCGAGGCGGAAATTGTTGCGCAAGCGGGACAGCCAAAGGCCGTGACGATTGCGACCAACATGGCCGGTCGCGGTACCGATATCGTGCTGGGCGGCAGCCTGGAGCACGCCATGCAAGCGGTGCGTTTAGATGATGCGATAGACGATGCCGAGAAGGAAAGCAAGATCGCGGAGTTGAAGGCGGGATGGTTGCCTATTCACGAGCAGGTGGTGGCAGCAGGTGGCTTGCATATTGTTGGTTCCGAGCGTCACGAATCACGTCGTATCGATAACCAATTGCGCGGCCGCGCGGGACGTCAGGGCGATCCAGGCTCTTCGCGCTTTTTCTTGTCGTTCGAAGATCCGCTGTTGAAAATTTTCGCCGGCGACAAAATGAAAGCCATCATGTCGCGCCTGAAGATTCCCGAGGGCGAAGCGATTGAGGCGGGCATGGTGTCACGCTCCATCGAGAATGCGCAACGCAAAGTGGAAGCGCGAAATTTTGATATTCGTAAACAGTTGCTTGAGTACGACGATGTGGCCAATGATCAGCGCAAGGTGATCTACCAGCAGCGCAATGAATTGCTCGACGCTGATGATATTTCTGAGACGATCAGTGCGATGCGCTCCGACGTGTTGCAAAGCGTGGTCGCCACGAATGTGCCGCCGGAGACGGTTGAAGAGCAGTGGGACGTGCCTGCCTTGGTGCGCACGCTGGAGTCGGACTTCAACATGAAAGCCAGTATTGATGAATGGCTCAAGAATGATGACGAATTGGACAGTGAAAAAATCAGCGAGAGATTGATTGCGCAGGCGAAAAAAGAATACGACGACAAGTTTAAGGACGTTGAAAAGCCGTTACTGCATCAGTATGAGCGTGCGGTCATGTTGCAATCCATTGACTCGCATTGGCGCGAGCATTTGGCCTCGCTGGATTATCTGCGTCAAGGTATCCACCTTCGCGGCTACGCGCAAAAGCAGCCCAAGCAGGAATACAAGCGCGAAGCGTTTGAGTTGTTCAGCAGCATGCTCGATGGCATCAAGCGTGAAGTGACGCAAGTGCTGGTGAATGTTCGGGTTGAGTCGCAAGCTGCGGTGGCTGCTGCCGAGAAAGCGGCCGAAGAGGCAGCAGCTAGAGTCGCGCAAAATGTGCAGTACCATCATGCCGATTACGAAGAAGCGCTTGCCGCTGCCGACAAAGCTGCTGAAGATCAGGGTGCGGCATCGTTCGTGCGCGAAGCCGCAAAGATTGGTCGCAATGATCCGTGCTGGTGCGGGTCAGGGAAAAAATACAAACAATGTCATGGCAAATTGTCTTGATGCGTTTTGATGAATGCGCTGGCTGGTGAACTGATGAACAGCACGGTAAGCGGTGTATCGATTGATGCGGGCGTCAGCGGTAACGCAATAAATGGCGAGCCGTTCGCCGTCATTGCGGATGTTCGCATCGCCAGCGATATCGTTGTTGATGTGGATGTGTGCGTAGATTTTTTTGGCGTTGATCCGAACGTTGCGCTGCATACCCGCTTTACCTCGCAAGACGGCTGGGACATTTGCTGGCTGCCGAAGGGCGAATACCAAATCCGGTGGAGCACGCCGCGTCTAGCGCTTCCGCCGGGCGCGGCACGCGCGTGTGTGCGGGTGTTTGGGCGCGTCGCTGGCGTGAATAAAATGCTCGCCGTGCAAAATATCCCATTCACCGGCCCGTCAAATCCGGCCGCGGCGTCGATGGTGACGGTGTGGGAAATTGATTCGATTGGCGCGACACCGGCCATTGAATCGCTCGCGTGGAAACAAGGCTACAAGAGCTGGTTTTTTCAGCACTTCGATCATGCGTCCCGCACTGCGATTGAATATGTGTGTGGTGATTCGCCGCTGATGCGTGGCCGCGTGCTTGATGTCGGTTGCGGCGATGGCGTGACGGATCTTGGCATCGCTCTGCGTTATGGCCCGAAAGAATTGATCGGTATTGATCCGTTCAAAGGCTTCGAGCGGCTGCCAAAAATTCTCGCCGATCATCATCTCGGTCACATGGCGATGCCGAGCAATTTGAAATTCATGGCCGAAGATGGTAATGCATTGCCCTTCGCCGATAGCTCATTCGATGCGCTGATTTCCTGGGGCTCGGTGGAGCACATGGCGGGTGGCTATGATCGCGCACTGAATGAAATGCGGCGCGTATTGAAACCCGATGGCCTGCTGTTTATCGCGCCGGGTTTGTTCTATTCCAATATTGGTCATCATCTAGGCGAATTTTCCACCGAGCCGTATTTTCACCTCACCAAATCCCATGAAGAGGTGCGCAATATTGTCTTCAATAGCGCACCGAATTTTATGGATCGCAGCGGACTCTTTGCCACGCGGGAAGAATATTGGCAATGGTATAACGAGCTCAATAAAATCACGGTGCCGAAATTTGATGAGGAGTTGCGAGCGTTAGGATTCGAGCCGTGGCGTGCCGCGTTGCGCTCCGAGCCGTTAGTGGAATATCGCAAAGGCATGTTTGAGCATCGCATTTGTGATCTGGCACCGAATGAGCTTTACAGCTCTTGGTACATTCGCAAATAGCCATAGCAACCGTCTAAAAGATGAGCCGCTCATTTGCTGAAGCGCTGAATATTGAAGATGTCGGCGATGCCACTTTAATCGCAGGTGATCTTTTCCAGGCGAGTTTCAATTCCGCTTTTCCTGCGCCGCGCGAATTTCAACTGGGCGCAGACCTCGTCAAAAAATCAGCATGGCATCAATATGTCGCGCGCTACACGCACACTGATGGCGCGATTGAATGCGTCGGTTTTTGTAACTGGATTCGTTATGCCGACAAATGCGGCGATGTTTATCTTGAAGGCGGCATGTGCGTCAAAAAGAATTTTTATCGCAGTCTGCCGAAAGCTGAATTTTTGGAATGCAAAGCGCACGGTGGGGTCGCACAAATGATGATGGAAGCCGCTGCCCGTGATCTGAACGATGCGGCGGCCTGGTTTGGTTACTGCGGCGACCATATGGCCTATCGCGTCGATCAGCGGGTCGGTTATCAGCCCACCCCGCACAAGCATTTGATTGTGAAATGGACGCGGGATTTGGACGATCAGGCAAAGGCTGCGTTGATCGAATCCATCGCCAAAATTGGGCCGTTCTAGAACAATGCGCATTCCCATCCTTGCCTATCATTCGCTTAATGTCCATGGCCGCGGCTATGGCAACAATGACCACATTGCGTTTTGCGAAGACTTGGCGCTGCTGTGCAAAACCGGCTGGTACATTGCGCCACTGTTTGATGTGGTGAGTTCATATCTGGGCATGGGCCCGGCATTGCCAACAAAATCAATCGCCATTACATTTGATGACGGCAGCGATTTCGATTTTTACGACTTAGCGCACCCGGAATTCGGCGTGCAGCGCAGCATGTTCAATATTATGTGCGACCAAATTTCAGCATCGAGATCCACCACTAAACCCCACGCAACTTCGTTCGTGATCGTCTCGCCAAGCGCGCGCGAGCAAATGGACAAAGCCTGCATTTTAGGCAAAGGCTGGTGGCGCGAAAGCTGGTGGAAAGATGCGGTTGGTTCTAGGCTGATGTCGATTGCCAATCATAGCTGGGATCACAATCATGAGTGCGTCGAAACCGTGGCCGTGCGTGCGCAGACCAAAGGAAATTTTCGGTGCATTGAATCTGTCGACGATGCTGATGCAGAAATTCGCGCCGCTGCTGAATATCTTAATCGCGCTGCACCAAATCCCGGCACCCAGTTCTTCGCGTATCCCTACGGCGAAACCAGCGACTATATAATTCAGGAATATTTGCCCGCGCAAGCAGCGAACCCATTTGTACTCGCCGCGTTTGGCACGCAGGGCGGGGTGATGACCGAAGCCAGCAATCGCTGGCATTTGCCGCGCTATGTGTGCGGCTTTCATTGGAAAACACCTGAAGCATTTGCGGAATTGCTTCGCGACGCGGAATAAGCGTTCAAAGCAAATCCGTATCCTCGTGTGAATACGCAGGGCTGCATGAGCAAAGAATTTTCAATTCGTCCGTGCCAGTATTGGTAATGCAATGTGGCGTGCCTGGCTCAATCACGACTGTATCGCCCACACTCACATCAAAGTATTTCCCACCCAGCCGCATGCGACCCGTGCCTTGCTTAATGTGATAAATCTCCTCGCTGCGTCGATGCAGATGCAGCTCGGTAGTGACACCCGTGCCGACAACGGCTTCCGCAAAACTCTGTGCGCGAACGGCGTGATGATCAGGATGCATCAGTTCACGAATGGTGGAGCCATCTTTGGTGATGAACGCTTCAGCGTCACCGTAATGCGAGTGAGATTTCATAATGTGGGTTTTATCCTGATGAGGTCATTTTTACAAACCATCCGTGCCATAATTTTGCACCAGTTTTCTTTCTCTCATTTATAACAAACCCCGCAGGTAAATCATGGCTGTGAATTACAAACTTCCCACTCCGGCTTCAGTGTTGCCCGTACCCGGCGTCACGCTGGGCTTTGCGGAGGCGCATGTGCGCAAACCGAATCGCAAGGATATGTTGGTGGCCGCGTTTGAACCAGGCACGTCGGTGGCCGGCGTGTTTACGCAAAATCGCTTTTGCGCCGCACCAGTGCTGGTGTGTCGCGAGCATTTGAAAGCCACGAACGACATTCGCGCGTTGGTGATCAACACCGGCTGTGCCAACGCGGGTACCGGCGAGCGTGGGCTCGCCGATGCGAAGACGATGGCGGCCGAAGTCGCCGCAGCACTTGATTGCAAACCGAATCAAGTGCTGCCGTTTTCCACCGGCGTGATTCTCGAACATTTGCAGATGGACCGTATTTCAGCAGGCATTCCCAAATGCATCGCGAATCTCACGCCAAATGGTTGGTTTGATGCGGCGCATGCGATTATGACCACCGACACGGTGCCCAAAGCTGTGTCGAAACAAATCAAGATTCACGACAAAACGGTGACCATCACCGGCATCTCAAAAGGTGCGGGCATGATCCAGCCAAACATGGCGACCATGCTAGGGTTTATCGCCACTGATGCCGTGGTCGGTGCCGATGTGCTGCAGGACATGGTGCGCGTGGCGGCCGATGTGTCATTCAATTCGATCACCATCGATGGTGATACTTCCACTAATGATTCGTTTGTGTTGATCGCCACCAACAAAGCCGGTCATCCGCAGATCAACGGCGAGGGCACGGCAGAGTACGCGCAACTCCAACTCGCGGTAAATGATGTCGCCATTGAACTTGCGCAGGCGATTGTGCGCGATGGCGAGGGCGCAACAAAATTTATTACCGTGCGCGTAGAGGGCGGCAAAACCCGCGCAGAGTGCATGAAAGTCGCGAAGGCAATCGGTCATTCCCCTTTGGTAAAAACCGCGTTTTTTGCGAGTGATCCCAATTTGGGACGCATCTTGGCCGCTATCGGCTACGCCGGTATTGCCGATCTTGATCCCAACAAAATTAAGCTATCGTTAGGCGATGTGTTGGTCGCAGAAAATGGTGGGCGTGCAGCCAGTTACCGCGAAGAAGACGGTGTGCGGGTGATGAAGGAAGCCGAGATTTTGGTGCATGTGCAATTGGGGCGCGGTATCGAATCGGTGACGTTGTGGACTTGCGATTTTTCCTACGACTACGTGAAAATTAATGCGGATTATCGTTCGTAGAATAAAAAGCATTCAAATGCAGTCACTCAATATGTACAACTTCTTGGTAGCGAGCATCCCCCTCTCCCTCGCTCCCTCCCCCGCGAGGGGGGAGGGAAGTTAAAGCCTCTCTCCCTTGAGGGCGGCGTGGCCTAGGGCCAGAGAGAGGTTGGAGAGAGGGTGCTCGTCACATGTCACCAAAGTTAATTTTTGTATAGATAGAAGCACAAAACATGTTCGGAAAAATCGAAAAAAAATTAGTTGAAACGCTTGATCGAGCAGAAGTCCTAATCGACAAGCTCGAACAAATCCTACCACCACCTGCGCCGCAAAATGATTGGCGAGCAATCGCCTATCGCTGGCGCAGAAATCGCGGCTCAGGACGCGGCTTTCTACAGCCGGTGGCACATCCACACTTGATTCGCTTCGAGGATTTAAAAGATATCGACGAACAAAAATCGCGCATCGATGCAAATACCAAACAGTTCGTTGCGGGTCGATCTGCGAATAATGTGCTGCTCACCGGCGCGCGCGGCACCGGTAAATCCTCGCTCGTAAAAGCCGCATTGCAACGCTATGCAAAACAAGGTTTACGATTGATTGAAGTCGATAAGGCCGACCTCATAGATTTGCCGGAAATTGCCGACTTAATTGCTGAGCGCAAAGAACGCTTCATCATTTTTAGCGACGATCTTTCCTTCGAAGCCAATGATCCCGGCTACAAGGCATTGAAGTCGGTACTCGATGGCGGCATCGCCGCGACCAACGACAACATGATCGTCTACGCCACCAGCAATCGCCGCCATCTGATGCCCGAAAAAATGAGCGAAAACGAAGAAGCGAAACACACCGACGATGGTGAAATTCATCCCGGTGAAACCACCGAAGAAAAAATTTCTTTGTCCGAGCGGTTTGGCTTGTGGCTGTCGTTTTATCCGTTTGGCCAAGAGCAATATTTGGATATCGCGCGGCATTGGGTGGGCGTATTGGCACCAACCGTTAAAAAACATGATGAAGAAATCTTGCGGCGCGCAGCGCTGCTGTGGGCGCTGGAACGCGGCTCGCGCAGTGGAAGGGTCGCGTATCAGTTTGCGCGAGATTGGGCAGGAAGCCTGCCTATTACCGTTTCGAAAAAGCGTGCAAGAACTATCGCAACAAAATGAAAATTACCGACGTCGCTGTCGCCGTTTTCATCAAACCTGACGGCACATTTCTATTATCATCGCGACCCGAAGGTAAACCCTATCCCGGCTACTGGGAATTTCCCGGCGGTAAAGTGGAAGCCGGTGAATCGGTGCGCGATGCACTCGTTCGCGAGCTAATCGAAGAGCTGAATGTCACCATCACACATGCGACGCCGTGGTTCACGTTCATGATGCATTACTCCCACGCCACGGTGCGCCTCCACTGCTGGCGCGTGCACGCGTGGCATGGTGATATGTGTGGCATGGAAGGGCAAGAGTTCGAGCGGGTAACGTTGAACGACATGACGGTATCGCCAACGCTGCCGGGCTGTGTGCCGATTTTCAAGGCGCTCGCGCTGCCTTACGTCTATGCGATTACCAATGCCAGCGAGATGGGTGTGGAATCGTATCTCCAGCATCTGCGGGCGTTGTGGAGCAAAAATGCCTCAAACGGCGCGCCACTGCTAGGGTTTGCAAATGAAATTGTCCCGCAGATGGTGCAAGTACGCGAGAAAAATATGTCGCGCGACGCGTGCGCAAATTTCGCCAAATCAGTAATCGCGCTCGCCCGCGAAAGCGAATATTCTCGCAACGCAAAAGTGCTCATCAATTCAGATATCGCATTGGCAAATGAAGTCGGCGCAGATGGCATTCATCTCACCTCCGCACAATTGTTAACGCTAAAAGAACGCCCCGATTTCGCCCTTGTGGGCGCGTCTGCGCATACGCGTGAAGAGATTGAACGTGCGGCGGACTTGAAATGTGATTTCGTTGTTGTGGGGCCAGTGCAAGTGACGCGCACGCATCCGGAGCAAGTGCCGATGGGTTGGGAAACGTTTTCAGAGTTAGTGAACGCTGCACCGCTGCCTTGTTATGCGCTGGGTGGGTTGACGGTAGCAAATTTGAAAATCGCTCTCGAGAGTGGTGCGCATGGTGTTGCGATGCAGCGTGGGCTTTGAAGCTACAATGCGCTGCCTGTCTATTCATGATGGTGTAGATAGACTGCAAACGATCCAAAGCCGCCTCTCAATTTTCTCGGAAATGGACTTCTAGCGTTCAAGGTAACCGGCGCTGCGCGGCTTTATCGCCCAGCGTCCGGTGGACCGCAGAGTTAGGTTCACCTACCGCCTCGGTCATTTGGCTGTGAGTGACAGTGTTGCGGCACTGGCACTGATTTTCATTGGCCCGCTTCGGAGCAGTGGCGCCACATCGTCAAACGGCTTGCGCTCCTTCCATCTGCGGATGACCTGAGACATCAACTGCGTAACTTCCTCTCGTACAGCGGCTTTCGGACCGCTCCCGCTTCGCTCCTCCTGGAGCATACCCTGCAGGTTGCCTAGTTCCTCGCAGTCTCGGAATTGCGTGATTGCGCCGTCAGTGTCGCGTTCAACGCGACCGGGCCAATAGGCGTCGATCATTCCGTGCAGGATTAGAGCGAGCGACTTCATTGACTTTTCCTCATCGTCCTTTGCCAGGGCCTCAAGCGCTGCGTCCCATCGGAGTCGCGAAACAATGAAGTAGGCGTCGACGAACTCCCCTCGAGTGAATCCTTGGCCTTCGAGCGCTTTGGTGGGTACGCAGATGTGGTTGAACACCCATTGTGTCCGCGGTGTGTTGAGAACACCGGCAATCGTCCAGGCGTTGACTACCCGATCCTCGGCAACGGCTGGAATCGAGATGCATAAGGCGATGAGCAAAGCGGCAACACGCATTTGGCGAACCTAACTCAATTTAGGGAGCACCACATCCGCATAACATTCTGCGTTGCGCCCTAACATTCCAGTAAAATTACGAAAAAATCGCTTGTAATCAATAAGTTTCATCATTGAACTGTATAAATATACATACATAACAGAATCACGTTTTGGCGCAACTGGAGCCAACGTACTTTTCACATTAGCAGACGAAGTTGGACTTAGTTTAACAGCGAAAATTTGCCGCTCATTTGAGCCTTCATGCATGTGATTTATGGCGTGAACTTGGCTGCAATTTGGCTCGTCGCGTTGGACGTCAGAAAATGGTTGACAGCCAACATACAAAATTTGCAATTACATCTACAAAAAACGCCCTCCAGAAAGCATTCTGGAGGGCGTACTATTTGTTCGAGACTTTACGAAATTAACTCAGCCACCGCAATGCAATCTTTCCGCCGTGCCATCACTTCATCGCTGGCAGCGGATTCGCAGCAGCGAAATCGTTATAAGACTTCTCCGCCACGCGATGCCACAGCACCACTTCTTCGCGGAACGCGCGCCATGGCACGTAAATTTTCTTGAAGCTGGGATTCTTGGCCGCCTCTTCATCGTACAGCTCAAACGCCGCCGTCTGCGCGGCCTTCATCAGCTCAGGCGAATAGGCGCGTAGCTGAACGCCTTTGGAGATCAGGCTCCGCAGTGCTTTCGGATTTTTGAAATCGTACTCGGCCATCATGTCGATATTCGCTTCGGCGGCTGCCGCTTCAAACGCGGCCTGATATTCCTTCGGCAGTTTTTCCCACTCTTTCATGTTGACGTAAAAAGAGTACATCGAATTCGATTCCCACCAACCGGGATAGTAATAATTTTTAGCGATTTTGTAGAAGCCAAGTTTTTCATCGTCATACGGACCGACCCATTCCGCCGCATCAATTGCGCCTTTTTCCAACGCGGGATAAATATCGCCGCCGGGAATCGCTTGCGGGATCGCGCCGAGTCGCGCCATCACTTCGCCGCCAATGCCGGGGATGCGCATTTTCAAACCCTTAAGATCGGCGACAGTTTTAATTTCTTTGCGAAACCAGCCGCCCATTTGCACACCAGTGTTGCCGCCGGGAAATGAGATGATGCCGGTTTCTTTGAAAAATTCGCGCATCAATTGCATGCCGCCGCCGTAATACATCCACGCGTTTTGCTGGCGCTGATTCAGGCCAAAGGGCAGCGTGGTATCGAAGCCGTAAGTTTTGTTTTTACCAACAAAATAATAGCTCGCGGTGTGACTGCACTCCACCGTGCCATTGGTGACTGCATCGGCCACGCTGAACGCGGGCACAATTTCGCCCGCTGCAAAAACCTGAATCTGAAACTTGCCACCGGTAATTGCGGCAAGTCGTTTTGAAAGCGTTTCAGCGCCGCCATAAATGGTGTCGAGACTTTTCGGAAAGCTGGACGCGAGCCGCCATTTGATATTCGGTAACGCTGGTGTTTGTGAGATGGCTTGGGTTGCGGCAGCAGCTGAAAGTGTGCCGCCTGCGATTGCAGCACGGCTGATAAATTTACGACGATCCATGACATGCGCTCCTGGTTATTGTTTGTGGTGACGAACAAATTCACGTGTTGCACAACACGTGCCATCACCAGATTACTACTATTTGCCAGGAGATTGGCTATGAAAAAATATCAGCGGGAGCGTTGGATAAATTTAAAATCGCACCTGCATGGTGCGAAATATTGTCAGCCGCACCAAATTAAATTCTGTAACGTGGTGGGCTTGCAGAAGCCCCGGGTTGCTTTGCCGCAGCAGAGCTTAGTGCTTGTGCTCGTCAACCTTACCTTCTTGCGCTTTTGCATTTACATCAACGGTAAATGTCTTTGTCGATTCGCCTTCAAAGGTTAGCTTGAGCGGAACCGTATCGCCTTTGGCAATCGACGCCGCCAACATCATCAACATCACGTGATATCCGCCGGGTTTTAGTGAAACTGTTTTATTGGCCGGTACGTCAATCGCATCGACGGCTTTCATTTCCATCACGCCGCTTTTCATCGTCATGTTATGAATCTCAACGTTGCCCGCAATCGCGGTTTCGACCTTCACCAGCTTGACTGGCGCGGTCGATTTAATATCCATGTAGGCGGCTGATACTTGCCCGCCCGGCACGGTGGTTTTCGCCCATGCGTTGGTGACTGAGACCGGTGACGGCGGCGTTGCGCTATTGGCGATTTGTGCGAAGGCAGCTTGTGAAATGATTGCGGCTGCCGCAAGAGCGGATGCGGCAAACAATACGGCATAGCGGGTGGTGGTTCTCAAAATAGAGTCCTTCATTTAAATAATCGACGACACAAGGGGTGCCACATCGAGATGTTTCGCCGCCAGTTTGGTGGCATCAAGCGCAGATATGAGGTATGACGCCGGCACGCGCGGAATAGTTCCGAGCAGCGGTGCCGCGATCACTTTTTTGAGCGTTGCCAAATTCTCTTCATACGCTGCCATTTGCGCGGCGGGCGTATTGGCAATCCAGCCCGCGAGCTTCAGCCCACGGGCGCGTATCGCGTCTGCGGTCAGGGTTGCGTGGTTGATGCAGCCAATCCTCATGCCGACGACCAGGATTACATCGAGCCCCAGCCATTTTGGAATGTCTGCCATTGATTCGGTATCTGACATCGGCACCGAATAGCCTCCCGCCCCTTCGACCAACACCATGTCGCTGGTGGCGCACAAACGTTTGTACGCAGCGCGAATAACCTCGATATCGATGGGGCGACCCTCATGCCGCGCCGCAATATGGGGCGCAATGCCTTCGCGAAAACAATAGGGATTCACATCTAAAATCGCAAAATTATTTCCCGCAGCAGACATTAATACCGCGACGTCTTCGTTAATATCGGTGCCATCCAGATTGATCGTGCCCGCTGCAATCGGCTTCATCGGCGCGACTTTTATGCCGCGCGCGGTGATCGCATGAATCAGCGCGCAGGTCGCGAAGGTTTTGCCGATTTCAGTATCGGTGCCGGTGATGAAATAATTTTTCATATTTTCTCCCGCTACGTTTTTTTTACCATACGCTTGAACTCATCGAGTCCAATAGCCTGCTGCCCATCCACGCTTTTCCGTTTTGAAAATTCGGGCTTCCACGCATGACCATACACCACCTCGTAGCTGGATGGTAGCCGCGCGTCAACGCGAAATTTTTCGTAAGCATTCGTCAACTGCTGCCACTGCGTTTTCCCCATCAGCCCGCGCGCGCGATCAGGCAACACATTGTGCGCGCCGATGCCTTTTAATTCACGCAGCATTGATTTCAAATCGGCGTACGTCAGCGTAATGGTTTCCTGATCCATTACCGGATCTGCGAAGCCCGCAGCCACCAACATATCGCCGAGATCATGCATATCGACAAACTCATTGATGTGCGGCTTGTCGTCAACGGCGCGAAATGCGCTGCGCAATTCCTTCAACGTATCCGGCCCGAAGGTCGTGAACATGAACAAACCATTTGGCTTGAGAATGCGCGCCACTTCCTTCGTCACCGCCTCACCTTCGCACCACTGCAAAGTTGCGCTGGAAATCACCGCATCAATGCTTTCGTTGGCCAGTGGTAATGTTTCTGCATCGGCGCAGATAAAGTGCTGTGACGGTGACCGGCCCAAGAGCCGCGCCAGTGCTGGGGTTTGCGGTAGTCGATTTTTTGCAAGTTGCAACATTTCTGATGCCAAATCGATGGCGAATATTTCAGCTTTCGGAAAGCGCGCGCGACATTTCTCACTGACATAGCCGGTGCCGCTACCGAGGTCGAGCACACGTTTGGGTTCGAGTTTGATGTAGTCGAGGCGATCAAATAATCGGTTCACTATTTCGCGCTGTAAAAAAGCGTGCTCGTCGTAAGTCGCCGCAGCATGGCCGAATGATCGACGCACATCGCGCTTGGCGGGGAGTTTTAATGCGCTCATGATTTTAAAAACTGCATCAGTCGTTCCATAAAAATATCACGATGTGACAGGAAAGGCGCGTGCGTGGCGAACGGAATCATTTCGTATTCACCACAAGGTAGTTGCGCTGCAAGCCAATGTCCCGCTCGCTCGCTCGTTAACGCATCACGATCACCTTGAATGACGAGTGTTTGATGACGAATGTTTTTTATCTGCTCGCGCAGATTGTTGGTGCGGAGCAGTTCCAATCCCGCTGTCAAATGGGCAAGATCGGGCGCGCCACGCTCACTAACGGCAGTTTGCAATTCTGCAATCGTGGCGCGTTGGTTCGGATGATTCAATATTTGCAGCGCAAGAAATTCGCGAATGGTCGCGTGATAATTTTCTTTTAGATTTGTCGCAAATTGATCCAGCGCGGCGGCCTTTTTGCCATGTGGCCAATCCGGATTCTCAATGAATTGTGGCGTGGTGGCGACGAGCACCAGCTTGTCGATTTGCTCGGGCACAAGGCGCGTGAGCTCTATCGCGAATTGCCCGCCGAGTGACCAGCCCAGCAAATGCCCACGCGCAGGCATGGCGCGCGCCACGTGCCCGGCTGTTGCCGCGAGTGTGCTGATGCCGACATGTTGCGAATAACCGTGGCCCGGCAGATCAATTAGATGCAGCGTGAAGTGCGCGGCAAGCGCATCACGAATGCTATTCCATACCGCGCCATTGAGCCCCCAGCCGTGAAGCAAGGTGAGGTCGGGGCCGTGGCCAATCTGCTCAACAAACAATGTCGTCATTGATTGATCGACGGAAGCATCGCGTCGACTTCAGTGAGTGCTGCGATGAGTTCCATCACATCAGCCTTGCTGTGGTCTGCGTTTAGTGACACGCGCAAACGTGCCGTCCCTGGCGGCACGGTCGGCGGGCGAATCGCAGGCACCCAAATGCCGCGTTTTTTTAACTCGTCTGCAAAATAAAGCGCGCGATTATTTTCGCCAACTATGATGGGTTGAATCGCTGTTTCGGAAAATTTGAGCGTACAGTTTTTGAGTTTTAAAGATGACGTAAAAAATTGAATCAGCTCGTGCAAATGTGCGCGGCGCTCGCTGTCTTCATCGATGATTTTCAGGCTTTCGAGCAACGCTACCGCAATCATCGGCGGTGTGGCGGTGCTGAATAAATAGGTGCGCGCCGTTTGCAAAATCCATTCAATCACATCACGCTGCCCTGCCACAAACGCGCCGTACACGCCCGCTGCTTTGCCGAGCGTGGCCATGTAGACGATGCGATCCGATTGAAGGCCGAAATGTTCGAGTGACCCGCGTCCGGTTTTACCCACTACGCCAAAGCCGTGCGCATCATCAATCACCAATAACGCATCAAATTCTTCAGCGATTTTTAAGAGCTGCGGCAAGTCAGCAATGTCACCGTCCATCGAAAAAACCGCATCCGTAACCACTAAGCGCCGCGCGGCGTTTGAGCCAGTTTTGGCTGATATGGCAAGCACGGCGCGGAGTTTGGCCAAATCGCCATGCGCATATCGATGAAAATGCGCATTCGATAGCAACGCGCCATCATTCAAACAAGCATGATTTAATTTGTCCGCAAAAATGTGATCGCCACGCGCGGCGAGCGAGGTAAGAATGCCCAAATTCGCGGCATAGCCCGAGCCAAAGTACAGCGCAGTATCCGTCCCCATAAATCGCGCGAGTGCCACTTCCAATTCATGATGCGGTGCCATGTGGCCCGACACCATATGCGATGCGCCAGCGCCAATGCCGTAACGATCAATCGCGTTTTTTGCCGCAGTAATCAGGCGAGTATCATTCGCAAGCCCCAAATAGTCATTACTCGCAAATGCCAGATATTCGCGGCCATCTATCGTTAGGCGTGGGCCTTGCGCGGATTCGACGATGCGGCGTGTGCGCAGTTGATCTGCTTGGGCATGCTCCGCCAGCGATGTGGCAAACGAGGTTGAAGATGGCATCGAGAAGCTGCAAAAACTACAGTGGCACAATCCCCAATTTCTCAAACAGCGCACGATCTCGCGCCACATCAGGATTGCCGGTGGTCAGCAATTTCTCGCCGTAAAAAATCGAATTTGCACCGGCTAAAAAACACATCGCCTGCGTCGCTTCGTTCATCGTTTCGCGGCCTGCGGATAGGCGCACAAAACTCTTGGGCATGGTGATGCGCGCAACCGCAATCGTGCGCACGAATTCTGTCCAGTCGATTGCGTTTTTTGCATTGGGACCATTCATTTTTTCATGCAGCGGTGTGCCTTCTACTTGCACCAAATAATTGATCGGCACCGATTCAGGTGGTGGCGTGAGGCTGGCAAGTTGGGCGATCAAGCCCGCGCGATCCTGACGCGATTCGCCCATGCCGACGATGCCGCCGCAGCACACATTCATGCCTGCGCCGCGCACGCGATCCAGCGTATCGAGGCGATCCTGATATTCGCGCGTCGTCACGATCTCGCCGTAAAAAGTTGGCGCAGTGTCGAGATTGTGGTTGTAGTAGTCGAGACCGGCGCTTTTTAATTGTTCGGCTTGGCCGTCTTTTAACATGCCGAGCGTGCAGCAGGTCTCAAGCCCGAGTGCTTTTACTTCGCGCACCATTTCTAAAACGGGATCAAGCTCGCGTTGCTTTGGGCCGCGCCACGCGGCACCCATGCAGAATCGTGATGCGCCGTTTTCTTTGGCGAGTTTGGCGGCGGCGACCACATCGGCCACGTCCATCAGCGCTTCGTTTTCCACACCGGTGCTGTAGCGTGCGGCCTGCGGGCAATAGCCGCAATCTTCCGAGCAGCCGCCGGTTTTAATTGACAGCAATGTGGAGAGCTGAACTTTATTCGCGTCATGATGTTCGCGATGAATCGTCTGCGCCTGATGCATGAGATCGTTGAACGGCAAATTAAATAACGTTTCAACGTGCTCAAGTGGCCATGCGGATTTTGTGGTTTCGCCGAGCCATGAGCTTGGTGTGGCAATAGTTTGAACGGGCGCAGATTTTGGTGCGGCGGTGGGCGAAATCATTGAACTCATAAAGGTGCTCGATAAAGAGGGTTGATCAGCTAAAATAGTGCAGTTTTTATCTACACGAATAATCGCTAAACCATTGGCATATGTCAATTGATTAAAAATCCAAAAACGACAATTGACCGTAATTTGCGCACCGTGAATCCAATCAAATGCTGACCTCAAACCGCAGAGCAAGCCTGTTCGCACGCATGATGCCGCAGGATTGCCAGCTATGTGGTGTGTCTACGCCCTCTGCCGTCTGTGTATCCTGCACGGATGATTTGCCTGTTCGGCAGCAACGCGGCTGCACCTGTTGCGGGCAGATTGGCGATGTGGAATCGCTGGATGATGAAATCTGCGGCGATTGCCTGGCCGATCCGCCGAAATTTGATGTCACGCAAAGTGCGTTTTTGTATGCGTTTCCGCTGGATAAATTGATGCAGTCATTTAAATTTAATGCGAATCTTGCGCTGCTGGATTTGTTTGTCGATCATTTCGTTGCGGCATTGGTAAGAAATAATGTGGCAAGGCCTGACGTGATCATTCCGATGCCGCTTGCGAAAAAACGCCTGGCAACGCGCGGGTTTAACCAATCAGCGTTGCTGGCGAGCGAGATTGGTAAAAAGCTGCAAATCAAAGTGGAATCTCATGGGCTGTTGCGCGTGCGCGAGACGCCGCCGCAAGCGGGCCTTAACCGTACGGCGCGACTTGAAAACATGAAAGGTGCATTTGATTGCGCGCAAAATTTGGCGGGGCAGAGGATCGCCCTCGTCGATGATGTCATGACCACGGGTGCCACGATGTCGGACGCGGCGCGCGCACTGAAAAAGCAGGGCGCAACGAACATTGATGCGTGGGCGATTGCACGTGCATCAAGATGATTAGAAGGTGCAAAAGAATGTTTGAAGTCGTTTGAATGTTTGAAATCGTGCTGTACCAGCCCGAAATTCCGCCGAATACGGGCAACGTGATTCGCCTGTGCGCCAATGCGGGTGCGCGATTGCATTTAATTCATCCGCTTGGTTTTGAATGGGACAGCGCGCGCGTGCGTCGCGCTGGGCTGGATTATCACGAGCTCACCAACATTGAACATCACGACAGTTGGTCGGCATGCGCATCTCAGCTTGCAGGTCAGCGGATTTTTGCGGTGGATAATCCGGGTCGCACGCGTTACGACCAGGTCGCGTTTCAGGCAGGCGATGTGTTTGTATTTGGCCAAGAAACCCGCGGCTTGCCTAATTCTGTGATTGAAACTATTGCAGAAGAAAGGCGGCTGGAACTTCCCATGCGGCCGGACAATCGCAGCCTGAATCTCGCAAATTCGGTCGCGATTGTGGTTTATGAGGCATGGCGGCAATGCGCATTCGCGGGCGCTGCGCCATTAGGCTAGCAGCCTGTCGGACTTAAAGGGAATCGGCTGCAAAATGATCTGGGCGGTGCATATTTCCCCGCTTTTCTACGCCAAGGGAACAACCATTGGCTTGAAAAGCGGGGAAATCTGCCCTCACCCAGCTCATTTTTCGCATCGATTCTTTAAGTCCGACAGGCTGCTAGCGTTATGCATGGCAACAAAAGTTTTATAAATTTCAGTCGCAAACTCGCGTGGCGAAGGAAACGATTATAAAATCTTAGGTATGTTGGAACGCCTTGATAAGATCTGCTGTTGATGGGCATCAATATTTTTAGTTCGCGCGG